>CAZYCI010000202.1:0-1507 GCA_964645955.1 uncultured Thermotogae bacterium | reverse complement strand
ACTCTATAGTTCCCTTGAATTATTCGGCCTACTCCTTTAAGTGGGTATCAAACCAGTCAAGGATTTCCCGTAACCTTCTGACGCGGTTCTCCGGCTTTCCTCCCCTGCTTAACTCGTGGTTTTCACCTTCAAAAAGGCATAATTTCGCCGGGACGTCGAAGTACTTCAAAGCGGTAAACATCTGCAGGGCTTCTCCCTCCCAGCAGCGATAATCCTCCCTGGAATGAATAAACAGAGTCGGAGTATCCACGCGGTCGGCGTACTTCAACGGCGATTGATCCCAGAGTTTATCGTGGTCTTCCCACGGGTTGCCATCCTGCTGGTCCGCCACGAAGAAATAGCCGATGTCAGTGGTGTTGAACTTTGAAATCCAGTTCGAGATACTCCGACAGGATACTGCAGCTTCGAACCTGTCCGTGTGGCCGATAATCCAGTTAGTCATAAAGCCGCCGTAAGAACCACCCGTTACACCGAGCCGGTCTTCGTCGATAAAAGGAAACTCTTCCAGGGCCCGATCCACCACCGCCATCAGGTCGCGGTAATCTTCCTGACCGTAGCCGCCCCGGATATCGGCGAATTCGTCCCCGCGACCGTCGCTGCCCCTCGGATTGGAAAATATGACTACGTAACCTTCGTTCGCCAGTAGCTGCAATTCGTGGAAATAGACGTCTCCATAGGCGGCTTTTGGTCCGCCGTGAACTTCCAGCACAGCAGGGTAAGATTCATCAGGGTCGAAACCCGGCGGCTTAAGCACCCAGGAATTGATCTCGACCCCTCCTCTGGTAACGGAAAAGCTTTCCGGAACAGTAATACTCTCTTCCGGCAAAGAACCTTTGTTAAACGAGGTCAATCTCCGTTCCGGCTCATCGGCTTCCAGCGAGTATAGCTCCTGGGGATGGTTCGGAGAAAGCCTGACAAAAACCTTTCGGTTCTTACCGACGTCAAAACCATCCACCGAGCCTCCCCCTTCCGTGAGGTATTTCTTTTCCCCGGCGAGATTGCTGGAAGCGAGGTAGGAAACACCTTCTTTCGTGGAGAGAAAGTAAAATTTTTCGTCAACGGCCTTGCCGTTTTGCCCGTTACCCAGCCGGACGTCCGTCAGTACCCGGTTAGAAAAGGAGTCCTTCCAGTCCTCCGAAACGACCGTGGCCTCACCCTCAACCAAATCGTACTCGTAGAGCTTCTGGTTTTCGTTCAGACCGTGGCCCTTCATGTCCGTATGGGTGAAAAATAGCCTCCGGTCATCCAGGAAGTCCACTAACCAGAAAGAGCCTTCTTTCCCGCTCAACTTCTCCAGTTCCGGCGATTCCTCCTCCAGGGAAACCATGTACAGCTCGTTGGTTATCGGGGCTTTTTCCTCGTACTCGGTACCGACGAAGGCCAGGTTATTTTTATGGACCGAAAACTCCGATACACTCATTTTACCCGGAGTAAGCTCTCTACTCTCCGATTCGGCTTTGAGTTCCCTGACAAACAGGTGATTTCTCTTCCCGCTGGTGAAACCCTT
>CAZYCI010000201.1:0-1551 GCA_964645955.1 uncultured Thermotogae bacterium | reverse complement strand
GTCGCAAATCCCGATGCGTATCGACCTTTGCGTGGCCTAAGTCCTTGAAGGGCAAACTCTCAAGTTGTTCTAAAACTTTCTCAACGGAAGCGTTACCGTTTTCAAGCGATTCGAGTAAGTCTCTCAGCTTTTCTGTGTTCAATGAATATACCGTCCTTGTCTCACATTTAGCTTTTCTTCGGTGACATCCCCACAAATTTGAGGCGAGCGATCTTGCGATCTTGGCTAAATTGTTTTAAAGATCCCGGCATTATTCTTCGTAATGGTTGTAGGTAAAGATGTCTTCCAGCGGTTTCCTCTGCTTTTCGCCTTTTTCCAGCTTACGAGTTGGATATCCCAGCGGCATGAGGGCAATTACTTTGTATTCTCTCGGTAGGTTTAAGATCTTTTTCGTTTTTTCCTGGTCGAAGGCACCGATCCAGCAGGTACCGAGGCCTTCTTCCACTGCTCGAAGGGTTAAGTGATCAAGTGCGATAGAGAGGTCGACTGTACCGGGCCTGACCTCGCAGGTCATCTCTTTGTCCGGTTCCGTAGCGACGCCGGCAACTACAACCGGAGCTCCTTTGACGAACTCCTGTCGTTCTGCTGCGGAATATAGTTTTTCCTTAGTTGCATGATCATCCACTGCCAGAAATTCCCAGTCCTGACGGTTGCTGGCGGATGGAGCCAAGCGAACCGATTCCATCAATTCCTCGATTTTGGCCCGGGGAACTTCTCTATCTTCAAATGATCTCACGGACCTTCTCATTTGAATTGCCTCTCTTACGTTCATGGTGAATCACCCCCAAAACAATCATTAGAAAAAGCGGAACGAAATCCCGTTAAAACTGTGCGCCAAATGTTTAAGGCAGGAAAAGGTTAAGAAAAAAACTTCGACCGTTCCACTACGCGAACTCGACGATAACTCTTTGATGTTTGTTGGCTATATTGATTGACTTATGTAACTGATTCTTTTCTATTAACTTGGTAATTGGGGGTTTTTCTATTATAAATTTGGCCCCAGAATGATTGAAAGCTGCCTGTTAATTTACCACGAGCTATCGTGCTCCGGTTTTATTTTTGCAATTTCGGGAGGTTAGTAGGTAGTATGAAAAGAATTGCCTCGGGAGCGGTTTTCTTGGTGGTGTTTGTCTCGGTTTTAGTCTCGGGGGCCGGGATCGAGGTCCGAGTTAATAATTTGGATTCCGAGAAAGGGCAAGTGGTCATAGGCCTTTACGACGCGGGGGAAAAATTCCCCGAAACAGGAAAAGAGGTGGAGGGTTTAAAACTGGAACTGGGAAAGGATAAACCGAAAGGTACTTTTTCCTCACTTTCTCCTGGAAATTATGCCGTATCTTTGTTTCACGACGCAAATGGAAACGGTAAACTGGATAAGAACTTCATGGGAATTCCGACGGAAGGTTACGGTTTTTCGAAAAACGCCTATAACTGGTACGGCGGTGCTCCGAAATTCGATCAAGCCAGTTTTGAACTCGAGAAGGGCGAAGCAATCAGTCTGGAGGTTAAAATAAGGAACTGGCCACCAGTGTAACCTTACTTCTCCGGAGTCAA
>CAZYCI010000200.1:0-1592 GCA_964645955.1 uncultured Thermotogae bacterium | reverse complement strand
TTTCGCCATGCCGTCAACTCTAATGAGAAATCCTGGGCGGATCCTGTTTTTCTCAAGTATTTTCTTATCTTAAGGCTTTTCATGGTTATTTTTTTTGGTTATCATATACTCGGTAGGAAAGGAGGTTGTTAGTTAAATTAAGTAGGCTAAATATAAAGTGTTAGAACCAATTTAAACTGACCCACATTATTAACGCTGAGGGGGGAAAATGAATAAAATCGTCAAAAAAACAAAAGTTGGTGATGGTGTCTGGGAATACGAGCTGGAAGCTCCGCTTATAGCTGAAGCTAGCGATCCAGGGCAGTTCGTCATATTGCGGCTTCACGAAAAGGGGGAGAGAATCCCGCTTACAATTGCTGATACCGACCTTAATAGGGGCACAGTTACCATAGTAGTTCAGTCCGCTGGTAAGTCCACGATGCAGTTGAATCGGGATTTCTCCGAAGGTGACGAGATCCATGATCTTGCCGGACCGCTTGGTAATCCGTCGGAAATAGATCATTACGGGAAAGTCGTAGTTATTGGTGGGGGGGTGGGAATTGCTTTGATATACCCCATCGCCAAAGCACTTCAAGAGGCCGGAAACCACGTGATTTCCATAATTGGCGCTCAATCGGCTGACAAACTGTTCTATCAGGATAAAATCGGTCAAGTCAGCGATGAAGTCATCGTAACCACTGACGACGGCTCCGCCGGAAGAAAAGGGTTTACAAGTGATGCCTTTGGAGACGTCCTGGAGGCGGAAGATATTGATAAGTCCTGGGCTATTGGACCGGTTATGATGATGAAGGTGTGTCAGGAAGTAGCTGAAGAACACGATTCTGAACTCATCGTCAGCCTGAATACGATCATGGTCGATGGAACCGGCATGTGTGGCGGCTGTCGAGTCGAAGTGAACGGAGAGGCCGAGTTTGCATGCGTGGACGGCCCGGAATTCAAGGGTTCAGCCGTCGATTTCGAAGTATTAGCTCAGCGGACTCAAACCTACGAGGAAGAAGAAGAATGTGCTCTGGAAGAATATCTGGAGGGTGAGAGACAATGAGTATAAGAGAAGAACCAGTTCCCATGCCCGAACAGGATCCGTCAGACCGGATTGAGAACTTTGATGAGGTGCCTTTTGGTTATGATAAAGAGGCGGCACTGGAAGAGGCGGACAGATGTCTCCAGTGCGATCCGGCTCCCTGTATAGAGGGATGTCCCGTCGGGATAGATATCCCAACGTTTATTGACCAGATAAAAGACGAAGAGTTTCAGGATTCCATAGACACGATAAAGGAATCTAATAACCTTCCTGCGGTCTGTGGAAGGGTCTGTCCTCAAGAAGAGCAGTGTCAGGAAGTCTGTACGCTGGGCAAAAACTTTGAACCCGTATCAATCGGGAGGCTAGAACGATATGCGGCTGATTGGGAGCGAGAGCATGGCACCGTTGATAACACCGTGGAAGAATCAAGAGAAGGAAAAATAGCAATTGTCGGGTCCGGACCGGCCGGATTAACTGCTGCCTCGGACCTGCGAAAACTCGGGTACGAAGTTACTGTGTTTGAGCAATTCCACCAGCCCGGAGGGGTTCTGGTCTATGGCATTCCGGAGTT
>CAZYCI010000199.1:0-1695 GCA_964645955.1 uncultured Thermotogae bacterium | reverse complement strand
AGTGCTGGTTAAAAGTTATGGGAGAGTAATTTGGATTAACCTTTTAGTCATCACCTACTGAGTGGGATAATTAAGTTTCTCAACGGAAGTGATTTTCTTTTGTATTTTGTTTTAGAAATTGAACTTAAAAGAGCGAATCGTTCAACTTAGGAGAGAATAAATTGTGACAATCGGTAAAAAACAGCGAGAATATATGAAAGATCAACTCGGACGGAGGCAGGGGGAAGAAGAGGCTACTGGTGGTCGGGGACTGCGGTATTTTCGCGTAGTCATGGCAGCTACTGCTGTCTCGTATTTATTATTCGGCTGGATATATAAGGCTTATTTGCCCGGAAACCTTCCGATGCCGATGCCGCAACGGGTTGGAGCCGCGCTATTTTTTCTTTCCCTTCTGTCACTGACTTTCCTGAGTACACGTGCAAGGAAAAAAGTCGTCAGCTTGATGTATCTGGGGGCCACCGGGGCCGTTTTCCATCTCGTTTACTTTGCGTTTTTAAATAACTACCGACTAAACTACGCCCTGAGCCTTATCGTCGTGATAATCGTAGTTAACTTTATTCTCCCTGCCGATGGACGATTAAAATGGTTCAACCTGGCTATATTTTTCGGAGCTGGTATCTCGATTTTTTTCGTCCCGGAGCCCACGTTCAACAGGTGGGTATACGTTATCTCCCTCGCCTCCATCAGCTTGATTTCCTATCTACTAACAAACACGAAACGCAGGGCTCGAAGGGAGTACGAGAGGCTATTTTACGATTCACCAACGGGGCTTATCCGGGCGGATTCCGAGGGTGAGGTCCAGAACTTTAACAAAAAGTTAAAGGAGATAGTCGAACCGCCTTCAGCGGAGGTGCTGTCGAGGCTAAATATTTTTGACGTCCTTGGTTACGAAAGGGGAGAGGACGAGTCGGTTGAGAACAGGGAACAGCGAATAAAATTTCCCTGGGGTAATAGCCTCTGGGTTGACTACAGCGTAAAGCCGCTGAACGAGAGCCCGGATAGTTCTTCCGACGTCATAATTGCCTGCAGAGACGTGACGGAGAGAAAAAAGGCGGAGGGCCGGGTAGAGTACATGACCTATCACGACAACCTGACAGAACTCTATAACAGGTCCTTTTACGAGGAAATAATCGAGGGGTTCAACTCGGTAGGGCAATACCCGCTGAGCGTACTATTTATTGACCTGGATAAACTCAAGCTGGTCAACGATGCGTTTGGCCACAAAGTTGGCGATAAACTGTTAACTACGGCTGCGGAGGTTATCCAGGGTTCCTGCCGGGAAGAGGATCTGGTCTTTCGCTGGGGCGGGGACGAAATAATCATCCTGCTTCCAAATACCGAAGCGAGTGAGAGGAAAAAGATTAGAGGGAGGGTCCTTGCAAAGGGCCAGGAGGCCGAGATCGAACCGATCGGGCTGAGTTTTTCAATCGGCGGGGCAACGGCACGGTGGTCTCAAAAGAAGGAAAGACTGGATTACCTGCTCCAGGAAGCCGAAGAGGATATGTACGAGAAAAAGCTGGAGAAGCAGGAAGAGGTCTCTCGGGAAATACTCGCCCGGATCGAGGAAAAAATTGAGGAAAAATCCCATTACGTCACACAGCATTCCCGCAGGGTTGAGGAGCTTGCCCGACAACTGGGAGGGGAGCTTGGTATGGAAAAAGAAGAAGTGGAAAATCTGGGTAAGGCGGCGAGGTA
>CAZYCI010000198.1:0-1708 GCA_964645955.1 uncultured Thermotogae bacterium | reverse complement strand
AGCGCGGTATCCGGAGCTTTAGCTGGCTCGTCGAAGTTACGGTTCAGGGTGCTTTCTTTTAGCCGGACCAGCCTGGAAGTCGTTCCAAACTCTACCCCGGGTTCGTTGAATCCGATATGACCGTTTTTTCCGATTCCGAGCACCATCAGGTCTATCCCTCCGGCATCCCGTATCAGTTCTTCGTAGTTGTTGCAGTGCTCATCGAGTTCATTCCGAGGAGTTTCACCATCGAAGATATGGACGTTTTGTTCTCGGATGTTAACCTGGCTGAACAGTCGCTTGTCCATGTAATGACGAAAACTTCTGGGATCATCTCCCGATATCGGATAGTATTCGTCCAGATTGAACGTCTCCACGTCCGAAAAGCTTATTAGACCTTCATCGTAGTACTTTACGAGAAGTTCGTACAACCGTTTCGGCGTGTTTCCCGTCGGCAACCCAAGTACGGGGTGTGGCTTCTGCAACATCACTCTCACAACTACCCTGGCCGCCCTCCGCGAAATCTCTTCGTAATTGGAACGTACTTCAATTTTCACCTTCGAATAGAACCTCCCCTTCGACGAGAGTATACTTTACTTCGTAGTTTTCATCGAAAACCACCAAATCTGCCCTGCTTCCTTCTTTCATGGAACCAATTTGATCCATCCTTCCCAGCAGCCGGGCTGGATTGAGAGTTACCGCCCGTACTGCGTCCAGAAGCGTGGCCCCGGAAAAGTTAACGTAATTCTCCACTGCCCGATCAAGCGTAAGTGTGCTTCCGGCAATCGTTCCATCGTCCAATTTTGCCAGGCCGTTTTCGACGGTTATTTCCTGGTCCCCCAGAACGTACTGGCCGTCCTCCATCCCTGCAGCGGCAATTGCATCGGAGACGAGATAGATACGTTTTTCGCTCTTGATCTTCTCTACGAGTTTTATAGCACCCGGGTGGAGGTGTAACCCGTCGGCTATGACCCCAGTGAAGGCGCTGGAGTTAAGTGCCGCACCAGCGGTTCCCGGTCGACGATGGTGTATTCCTTTCATACCGTTAAACAGGTGAGTGAAGGAGTTTACACCCTGTCCGACGAAATTGAGTGTGGTCTCGTAGCTTGCAGCCGAATGACCGATCGAAGGGACAAAACCTTCCGATTTAATCCAGTTCAGAAGTTGCTCTCCACCGTCTATCTCCGGGGCAAAAGTAAACAGTTCGATGTCTTCCTCGCAGTTCTTGATGATTCTATCAAAGCTGGACCTATCCGGTTCTCTGACGTGGGCCGGATTATGAGTACCGCGCTTCTCTTCCGATAAAAAGGGACCTTCTACATGTATACCGAGCAGGCTTGGTGTTCCGGAACTCGATAACCTTTCTATTCCCGCGTGCATCTCATCCAGGCCCTGGGTGATTATCGTCCCAAGGTAGGAAGTAACTCCGTGTTCGAGCAGTACCTCTCCCGCTTTCTCGATTTCTCCGGGCTGGCAGGTCAAGAAATCAACCCCGGCCGCTCCGTTGACCTGGAGGTCTATAAAACCAGGAGAGAGGTATTTACCCTCCAGGTCGATTATGGTAAAGTTTTCCGTAACGTTGAGGTCGTTCCCTACTTCCTGGATTTTCGTTCCCTCAATGGTTACGTCGGCATTTATAATTTCACCTTTCTCCGGCAAAACAACTCTGGCGTTCTTCAATAGGATTTTATTCACGTCAATTCACCCAGTATTGCGTTGTTGATCCGGG
>CAZYCI010000197.1:0-1725 GCA_964645955.1 uncultured Thermotogae bacterium | reverse complement strand
CCTTCCTCAATCAGACCGATATTTTCCAGGGGGTAAAAAGTTATTTCGTCCATTAAATGCCTCCTCTAAATATTTTTCAATTGAATTAAGTAATAATTAAGAGTAAATGCCAGGGCCGGGCGTTGCAAAACAATAAGGGGGGATTATAGGGTTCTGTTGCGGCTTCCGAACACCCAGTTAGAGCAGAGAGAAGAGGGCAACGATGAACAGGAACCCCGTAAATACGGATATGATTCCGTTATCCATCCTGAATAGGTAGTAAGGCGCTTCCAGCCTGCGGATTTTTTTTCGCAAAACCAGCAAGATCAACCCTCCTGCGGGTACGAGAGCAAGAGTGACGATGACGTGGCGAAGGGAGATCAGCTCTAGAAGTTCCTGAAGTCCCGGAAATGCCAGTCCGGCAGCGGTGGATACGGATACGAATAGAGCGAAAGCAAGTATCGAAGCGTCCTCCCGGGTGAAACCTTTGCTGGTGGCCGCGAAAAGTAGCGCCCCGTTGAGTTTCAACAGGTAAACCGCCGTGCTCAGGCCGATCGCCAGAATCACCCACTGGATCCAGCCTGGACCTGCTTCCTTCATCAGAAGGGTTTTGCTGAAATACCCGTTGAACGGAGGAAGTGCTAGTAGAGATAAGGAACCGACGATCAGGCCGAGTTTGCTCATCAGCGGTACGGAAGTAATTTCGTTTTGCGGGATATTCGCCTCCCCGACCCCTGCATGGCCGACCGAGCCAAAGAGAAGCCCTTTGAATAGGCCGTGGAAGAATAAGTGCAACGAGGCAGCCAGAATTCCCGCCTGAGTTCCGAACCCCACACCGATGAGAATGTATCCCACCTGGGAAAACGAGGAAAAAGCGAGGATCCGCTTGGGTTTCCGTGCAATAATTGCCAGTATTCCTCCGGAAATTCCAGTTAAAACCCCTAAACCGAGCAGCAATTGGTTTAGGGACGGAAGAACTGAAATCCGGATTATTCCTATCAAGCCAGCTTTCGTAGCCATTCCGGCGAGCAGGGTTGAAACTATGGTCCCGCTATACGCGTAAGCGTCGGGCAACCAAATACTAAAGAGGAACACCCCTCCCTTGACGGCCAGACCGGTGACCATCAAGCTGAGACCGACTTGCATGGTAAAGGTGGGGTTGGCGTTGATTGTCCCGAAAAGCTTCGTGATGCCCAGGTGGCCTCCGACACTATAGACCAGGCCGAGGCCGATCAGGTACAGGCTCATCGCCAGAGAGGAGAGGACTAGGTACTTGATTCCGGCATAGATCTGGAAACCCCGCCTCTCGTAGCCGATGAGAAGGATCGAGATCAATGAAAGTAGTTCGATGGATACGTAGATGTTGAACAGGTCGCTGGAGAAAGCAAGAGAATAGGACGTGGCGAAAAGAAAGTTGTAGAGTATGTAGTAAGTTCGGTTTTTAGAGGCTCCCAGGTAGATCAAAGTAAAGAAGTTGAGCAGGACCACCAGCCCGGCAAACAGCAGAGTGGTCCGATCCAGTCTTATTTCTATCCCGAGTTCTCCCCATCTACCCAGGGTTCTGACAAGGAGGCCACCGCTCCTGAAGATAAACCAGCCCTTAATCAAACCAGCCAGCGCACCGGCCCAGCCGAGAAAGCTAAACCAGAATCGGGAGCGGGGCAACGTAACGCTGAGGGTTCCCGCTATAAGGTACGCCGCGGTTCCGATAAGCAGTGGAATCATTTCGTCACTCCTGGGATTTTG
>CAZYCI010000196.1:0-1755 GCA_964645955.1 uncultured Thermotogae bacterium | reverse complement strand
ACCCTGGTCAGGAACCCGGCCTCTTTTAGCAGCCAGTAGCCCTCTTTTAAGTATTCATAAGCCTCGTTAACGGAAAGGTTGCATCCTGTCGGTTGTTCCGATTTCAAGCCGGAACCGACCGCCGAAAACAGGTTGGAAGCGACCCCCAGGTCCGTCAATATTTTCTCTTTTGGAGAACCGTAGCGTTCTCGTAGCGGCTCCAGATCCTCCTTATCTCGGGCCCAGAGTTCTTCAGCGGTCAGGTGGAAACTTTCGCTGTCGATGGTTTCCAGAAAGAACTCTAGCCTCCATCCCTGCTGAGAGGAAAACAGAGGCGAGCCGTCCGAGGCCTCGGCGGGGGGAACTAATTTGAAGCCGGTTCGAAGTCCACCCCCGGAAGTCTTTTTTATGGCCCTGATCCAATTTCCATACGAAGCCGTCAGTCGGCGGTCTTCCTTTGCGGAGAGATTCATTTGCGGATTATTCCGATCACCAAGATGGTTCAACCATTTTAACCCCACCGACTCGTTTCTGGCCTTTTTCTTTCCAGTTTGAAAGTCCTCCCCCCAGCCGTTGCGGCTGAGCTCCTCCCGGATTTTGTGATCAATTAGCGTACTCAGCAAACTCCGCAGGTAAGTTTCAGCTCCGGCGTTCTGGAACGGGTTCTTCTCTTCGTTAACGGCGGCAAACAGGATAGCCGGTGCCGATTTGGCGAGGTCGTCAAAGTACTTTTGGTCTCCGGGAAGATCTAATAACGGTCGCCAGCGAGCCTCCAGAATACCTGAATCGTTTCTGTGAAGTGCGGGGATAAACCGCTGCCGATTCAACAGGGACCGCGCAAACTCCGTCGTATTGTAGATAAACGACAACTCCCTCCCGGGGTGAAACGAACCCCGAAAGTAATCCGGATCCGAATTAAACAGAGAGAGCCCGGAATCAATTGGCATCGAGATTCCCCAGATTTCCCAGGGCAGGATAGAGCAGGAGTCTGGAGTAAAGTCAAAGTCCAGTTTTTCAATTACCCAACTTGCCGATGGGTGGGGGAGGCCGTTATCCTCGTCAGTGGGGAGAAATAGGACCCGGGAGTTCTCTTCGGCAGAATTGAAAAAGACGTCCGAGTCGAGGTCGGAAAAAAGTTGTTGAAAATTCTCCGAGATTAGGGGAGGTTCCACTTGCCAGGGATGTTTTTTAGGGTGTTGTTTTCTGGATGGGCCGGGAAACTTTCTTCGTTCCTGAGGAGTGGTTGATTCGCCCCACAGAAAAAACTTCCCACCAAATGAGATATCTTTTCCCGAATCCCCGGCTTCTTCAGCCTGCAGTTCACCGCCATCCGAAACCCAGCAACCGTGAAGTATTATCATATAAAATTAGCTTTAATTAATTTATTTCCGGGTGTCTTGGGGGTTTACCGTGTTTAAGTGGTTTTATCAATTTTCGATATTCCGTGCTGTTACGGTTCAACATGTTTTTTAGCTTCCTTTCGTAAGCTTCGGAGTCGTATTCTCGTTTGTTTTGAAGCATCTCGTATATTTCTTCTGAAAGGACGTTGCTCAAGACGTGAATTGCGGAATGAGGGTGCAGGTTGTGTTTTTCAATCAACTCTTTTTGGGCATCTCTCACTGCGGCGACCTCGTCTATCTGATTCAATACCATCTGGTGGGTTATCAAATGAAGTCTGGGGTTCCATTCCTCGTCCATCTCGTTGATCGCGCTGGAAGTTTCCTGATAAATATCAGGATGAACCTCACACGCCTTCCTATAATTGTCAGAGTCCGG
>CAZYCI010000195.1:0-1755 GCA_964645955.1 uncultured Thermotogae bacterium | reverse complement strand
AAGCCAGGAAGACGAGAATATTTTTCGATTGAAGCTCCCGGGCAAGCTCCACGGCCACTTCGCTGGAGGGAGCGGCTCCGACTATCGCGGCAAACCCGGGCATTCTACCGTCGACCAGTTTTATCCCCTGTGTCCGGAGGGTCGAGTCGTCCGTAAAACCGAGCCAGGGGTTTTTCGGTTCTTCTCCCCGAACTTTTTTCAGAGCTTCAATGCTCTCCTGGGCGAGCAGCGTAGAGATACCGGCATCCAGAGCCTTGCCCAAGTAGGGGGTCCACATTTCGCTATCAGGGAGGTCGGGGAGCAAGTCCTCTGCCCTGTCCAGGGGACTCTCCAGGTCTTGGATCGTTTCGACTTCTTCACCGGTTAAAGATAGAATGAGAGGTAAATAATACCCCGTATTGGGAAAACCGACCTCTTCGTCCGGCCCAAAATCATTTCTGCAACTTTCCCACATTTCTTTGGCTTGAGAAACGTAACTTTGCGCCCCTCGAATTGCAGCTGACGCGACAACTTTTGACATCGCCACCTCCTAACTTCCAGGAATTATTTAACCTAATCTTTGCTTGAGTCCGTTCCAGATACCCGCGACGGATTCGCTTACATCGTCATTTGATAAAGGGACTCTCCTCCCGAGCCGACTTCTTTTCCTTACTTCCGTGCTATGAGGGATGAAGCCGAGCGGCTTTTCGTCCAGGGCCTCGAGCAGGAAATCCCTTTCCTCTTCTCCTCTGACTTTGTTACAGACAGGCAGGACCGTGTCGATACCGATATCCCCGGCCAATTTCTGAATACGGGACTTGGTCTTGATACTTCTCTTGTCCGCTTCGACTACTACAAGCAGAGCATCTAACCCTTTGCCGGTACCTCGCCCCAGGTGTTCTATGCCGGCTTCCATATCGGCTATTACTACTTCGTCGCGCTCCAGAATTAAATGGGCGAGTAACTCTCGCAAGAAAGCATTTTCGGGACAGGTACAACCGGACCCGCCTGCCCGGACTGAACCGAAGACCATCAGCTTTACTCCGTTGGATTCTTCGTAAAACTTGTTTGGAATATCGCTAACGGAAGGGTTCAACTTGACCAACCCACCCCCTCCCGCTCTTTCCGTGATTAAGTCTTCCATTTCAACCAAGGGAACTACGTCACCTTCTACTCCGAGACAGGAACTCAGGTTCATGTCGGGATCGGCGTCTATGGCGGTAACCTGATAGCCGTTGGATGCTCCATAAGAGCTCAACAGGGCGGAGACGGTGGATTTACCCACCCCACCCTTTCCCCCGATCGCTATTTTCATCTTTCACTTACCCTCGGCTTTTGCCAGGATTTTATTGCAAAGCTTTTTCCCCAGCATGGACAGTCCTTCCGTCGGGAGGCAATCGGATGCGCTCGATTCGAACAACACGTTGATCCGGTCCTGGAACTCTTCCCCTCCGTCCCAGAAGACTAGGGCCATGTCAAACTTGGGGGTGACCTGAAATGAAAAACCCGAATCGCCGAGGGGTATAGGGGAACCACCCAGGTTCTCGGCGACCGCTTCGAACCTATCTACGTCTCCCTGAAATTCCCGCGTTAATTTTGTTTCCGTGTTGCTCTTAAAGTTAGACGAATAAAAATTCCCATTCGGGATCTCTCGAAACGCTATCCAGTCCCCTGACTTATCAGCCGGAGAAGCCCCTAAAATGTAGTCCAGAATAACGACCTCAAGTTCTTCCGGAGGTTTTCCTTCGGGTGACCGGATCTCGCAGTCCGTAAGGC
>CAZYCI010000194.1:0-1838 GCA_964645955.1 uncultured Thermotogae bacterium | reverse complement strand
GTCACTATCCCAGCAGGGACTCGACCCTTTCTTCTATCTCGTCCCTAATTTCGCGAACCCTTTCGATCTCTGCTTCACCCGGGTCGTCGAGGTCCCATTCGAGGTCCGTTCCTTCCCAGTTGGCCGGGCAGATCCCTTGAGCCGAACAGCCCATCGTGATTACGTAATCACAGCCTTCCAGCTCTCCTGGCTCGATGGCTCGCGGCTCAGTGGAAGAGAGGTCGAAGCCTTTTTCCTTCATTGCTTCAACGACTACGTCATGGACCGAATCCGCCGGGTCCGTCCCCCCGGAAACGATTTCGACCGAAAGGTCCTCTTCTTCTGCTTTCCGTCTGGCAAAAGCTGCCGCAATCTGGCTCCTGCCCGCGTTCTGGACACATAGAAAGGCCACACATTTTGTTTCTTCACTCATAAAACCCTCCTCCGGGTTTCATATATTTTTGGTTAACTCCGTTAAAAAATCATATTAAACACGAATCCAAGTACCATAATCCCGAATCCAATTATTCCGCCATAGGCAATTATCAGGTTCCGTTTCATCACCTGCTTGAGCAGGACGAACTGTGGTACCGACAAAGCTGCCACCGACATCATGAAGGCTATGGAGGTCCCCACCGGTAACCCCTTGCCGATTAAACTCTCGGCCACGGGAATTACGCCCATTATGTTCGTGTAGATCGGGATCCCCAGGGCGGTGGCCGCCGGTACGGCAAGCGCTCCCTGAAGTGTGTTCTGAATGAATCCCTCCGGCAGGAAACCGTGGATCGCCGCACCCAGCCCGACACCAATGACGACGTAGGGAAAGATCCGCCCGACGATTTCCTTCGCGTCCTCGTAGGCTTCCCGGAAGCGTTGACTAGCAGTCTTGCCCGCCCCGTTCTTTTCGTCCCCCGCGTCGGCGGCAAAGTCGAAGTCCACGACGTAGCGTTCGAATCCCAATAACTTTAGTCCGCTACCGCCAATTACTCCGACCGTCAGTCCTCCCAGGACGTAGCCAAGGGTCAGTTTCCAACCGAAGGACCCAAAGAGTACAAATACGGCTGCGGTATTGACCATCGGAGAGACGGTAAGGAAAGTGATTGTCATCCCAAAAGGAACTCCCACGCCGACGAAGCCCAGGAACAGGGGCACTGTCGAGCAAGAACAGAAAGGTGAAATAATCCCCAGTGCTCCGGCCAGCACGTAACCGACCAGTGCCTTCTTACCTTTCAAGAAGTCCCTTATCTTCTCCGGCGGCAGGTAGGTCCGAAGATAACTAACCGCAAAAACGACCCCCAGGAGGATTACGGTGATCTTCAGCGTATCGTATATCCAGAATTCCAGCGAATCCGCCACTCGCCCCGTTAGTCCGGTTAAAGCAACTAACTGAACCGCTATGTATTCAAACATAGAACCTCGTAGCTTCTAAGAAAGTACTTCCCGGATCTCCTCTTCCGACGGAACCGTTCCCTTGAACTTTACCTCGCCGTCGGCCACCAGCGCGGGTGTACTCATGACACCGTAACTGGCGAACTTGGCTGGCTCCGTAACCTTCTCAACTTCTACCTCATCCTCCTTGTCCATATCCCCCACAATGCGTTCGACGTCTTTTTTTAAACTCTCGCAGGTAGCACATCCACTGCTCCCCAATATTTCAACCTTCACTGTAATTCACCTCTTTGTGTGTTAGTTCTTCAGCTAACTTCAATAAGGTTCTTACCTTCTCTTCGTCTCGAACTTCGCACTCGACCCGTTTGCCTGCCCGTTTGGTTTCAAGCAAGCCGACTTCTTCCAGTTTCTTTAAGTGTCTGTAAATGACGGACCTGTCCCTGTCAATGACTCCTTCCAGCTCGCAATAG
>CAZYCI010000193.1:0-1862 GCA_964645955.1 uncultured Thermotogae bacterium | reverse complement strand
AATGACCGGATACAGCAAGATTCGATCCTGGATAAGTGAAAAAAACTGGAAGCCGGAAAAAGTCGAGTACTACAACCTGGACGGAGAGTTGTTAAAAGTCCAGAGGAACTCAAGTATAGAGAAGATCAAGGATTTCTGGGTCGTCCAGAAGATGACCATGGAGAACGTCCAGAGGGGAAGTAAGACGGTGCTAACGTGGAAGGAATACGAGATAAACACCGAGCTACCGGAGAATATATTCGACCCGGAGGCTTTACCAGAATTGTATGGGGAACATACTAATTGAATTGTCTTGAAGCGCTGACTAGAAGGCGAGAAGACGTAGAAACGAGGGGACTTGGAGGTAGACCTTGAGTATAACTGCTATAGCCGTCAACAGTTTCGCCATCATCGGGTTTATGATTTCTTTTATCAGGAACAGGGAAAAATCGACCCGGGCGCTGAAGGTAGCGGGAACATCCTTCCTCAAGCTGCTTCCCATGGTGCTCATCATCGTAATACTGGTCGGTCTGCTTCTGGGGTTCGTTCCGCCGGAAGGAATCGAGAAATTCTTCGGGGCCCAGTCGGGAATACCGGGGACGCTAATTATCGGGGGCGCCGGCGCAATATTGCACATTCCCTCACTTACTGCCTTTCCTCTTGCGGGTTCTCTGGTGGAAAGCGGGGCTTCCGTTATCTCAGCGGCGGCTTTTATAACTACTCTGACAATGATCGGAACCGTATACCTTCCAGTGGAGATAAAGATACTGGGTAAGAAGTTCGCTCTCTTGAGGAACGGGTCAAGCTTTCTCGTCGCCATGGTAATTTCCTTGTTAATGGGGTTGATATTATGAGTTCGGACAACCTGGATGAAACCGGGAAAGAAGGAGAAATAGCAAACAAAAAGGAGACGATCCGGGACTGGGTGATCCTTATAGCGACGGTCATAGGTGCGTCGGTTCTGCTGTCGTTTTTCCCTGGGAAAGTCGAGCCGTCCCTCTCGCCCGGCCTGGATTACCTAACCGAGATGGCCTGGGTCCTCCCGGCAGTAATGATCCTGATGGGACTATTCAAAGTCTGGATATCCAGGGAGATGGTGGTAAAATACCTGGGCAAAGCCTCCGGCTGGAAGGGAATAATTATAGCAGCACTTCTCGGGTCTACTCCTACCGGACCGTTGTACGTAGCATTTCCGCTGGCGGCGGCGATGTTTGACAAAGGCGCCCGGGTACTGAACGTCGTCGTCTTCCTTTCGGCCTGGGCCGCCATGAAGATCCCCCAGGAGATGCTGGAGATACAGTTCCTCGGACTGGACTTCATGGCCACAAGGCTGATGCTGACGCTCGCTTCTGTCTCACTGATGGGCTTGTTCATGGAGAAGATAATCGAAAAGACTGGCTCCCTGGAAGTTCAAAATAAGATTTAAAGTTTATAACAGTTGCAAGACAAATAATTTACCAAACAGAGGTGAAAATTATGAAAGTAATAAGCATGGGCGATATTGAAGGAAAGACTAACAAACGCGGGGTAGAATCAAAACAACTTCTTAAAAACGACGACGTTCAGATCATGAACTTAACCCTAAAACCCGGTGACGAAGTCCCGACTCACTCCGTCCCGGTAAACGTCTTTTTCTACGTCGTTTCGGGAAGCGGAACTATTAGGGTTGGCGAAGATGAGGCGGTAGTTGAAGAAAAGGACATTGTTCCCTGTCCCCCGGAAACGGAAATGTCCTTATCCGCCAACCAGGAGGAAGAGTTCTCCGTATTAAACGCGAAGACACCCAGTCCTTAGTAAGTTAGCTCGGGGGAGCCTTTTGGTAATATAACTGAGATGGCTATTATATAGTAAACTCGCACCTTCTGGGAGAAGGACTTAAACTA
>CAZYCI010000192.1:0-1863 GCA_964645955.1 uncultured Thermotogae bacterium | reverse complement strand
CCCTTTCGGATCATCGGCTTGAGTTGAGTTAAAGGTGAAATTACCATTACTCGTTTAGATTCTGCTTACTTGTTCCAAATTTGGTTAAACCGCTATGAAAATCATGAGAGGAAGAAAACCATGAAGCACGACGTTACCTTGATCCACCCTCCAAGCGTTTTCGACTTTAGGGAGAGACCGATCCTCTGGGGACCGATCAACGATCTAGTGCCTTCAAAGTCGGTATTTGAGATGTATCCGATCGGATTCGTTTCCATGGCCTCGACCCTGGAGAAGAACGGTTTCAGGACGAGGATAGTCAATCTGGCTTTAAAAATGCTGAACGAGCCGGACCTTGAACCCGAAAACTACGTTCAAGGACTCAATCCGAAGTTATTTGCGATCGATTTACACTGGCTGCCGCACGTACATGGTTCTATAGAACTAGCCCGACTCTGTAAAAAAGTTCATCCCGATACCCCAGTTTTAATGGGAGGGCTTTCGGCTTCGTATTACCATGAAGAAATCCTAACCGAGGTTCCGGAGGTCGATTTCGTCTTAAGAGGTGACTCCGTAGAAAAACCACTGGTTGAGCTGGTCAATGAGGTAAAAGGAAAGGGTAACTACAAAGAAATCGACAACCTCAGCTATCGTTCGGATTCCGAGGTTCAGGTCAACGAGATAAATTCGGTACCTAGCGACCTGGATTCTTTTTCTCTGGATTATGATTACGTACTGAAAAGCCTGCTCAGAACGAGAAGCTTCGATAACATGCCCTTCCAGGAATTTATCAAAAAACCGATGATGACGGTCTTAACGAGAAAAGGTTGCGACAGCAACTGCCCCGGCTGTGGCGGCTCGGGTTATGCTTATTCCGAAGTCTGTAATAGAAAGGGTGTCGCATTTCGATCGCCGGAAAAGATCGTAGCGGACCTAAAAAAGATCGCAGAATACAGGACCCCGGCCTTCGTAATTGGCGACCTCGCAAACCCGGACCCGGAATACGGCCTGGAAATATTTCGACAACTGAGGCGGGAAAACCTCGGTATCCCCATTGTATTCGAATTCTTCTCCCCGCCAGAAAAGAAATTCTTGAATGAGCTCGGTCGCTCGGTCGAAAACTTCAGCATCGAGATGTCACCGGAATCCGGCGTCGAAGAGATCAGACGTACTGCGGGCAGGGAGTACAGCAACGAAGAACTTAAAAATACGATTAACTGGGCCTTTCAATCCGGCTGCAGCCAGTTTGACCTTTACTTCATGATCGGATTGAGCGGACAGGGCAGGCGACACCTGGAGACAACGATGGATTTCGTGGACGGACTCCTGGAAGATCACAAGGGAAATAACCTTTTGCCATTTATCTCACCTTATAGCCCCTTCATGGACCCCGGGTCTCTAGCCTTCGAGTTTCCCGAAAAGTACGGTTTCACGAAGTTCGCAGATAGCCTGATGGATCACTACGAACTCCTAGATGAAGGACTGACCTGGAAGGATTTCCTCAGTTACCGCACGGATGAACTTAGCCGGGAAGAGCTGGTAGATGTGACTTACGAGTTCGCCGGAAAGCTGGCGGAAATAAAGGAAAAACACGGGTTAATTTCCGGGGAGAAGCTTGCAGAGTTGAAAGAAAAGATCAAGGTTTCCAAAAGAATGATTCGACTCTCGGAGGCGCACGAGGAAGGGATGCTGGAGGAAGATCAGGTCGAGGCGTCTCTTTCAGAATTAAAAGAAAGAATGCTGATAGACAGAAACGAACTCGACTGGTCCGAAGGCGTAACTTTGGGTCGTATCTTCGCGGTCATTCAAAAATCCATTCAAGCTTTATTACCCTTTAGTTCGGTTTAGGTCCCACTGGGCAATATTTGAAATATTTAACTTAAC
>CAZYCI010000191.1:0-1895 GCA_964645955.1 uncultured Thermotogae bacterium | reverse complement strand
GCTCGTCTATTGAACTCCCAATAACCGCGATTTCCTCATCGACGATACCAATATCGCCTTCGAAGGAGTTCCGTTCTCTAACGAGTTGTCCGTTTTTGATCAAATAATCCAGGTGCAAAGTAAAACACCTTTTGTTCTTTAATTTTTACCTA
The DNA here is from genome assembly GCA_964645955.1 of uncultured Thermotogae bacterium. GTDB lineage: Bacteria > Bipolaricaulota > Bipolaricaulia > M55B111 > M55B111 > JAGXLP01. The sequence continues at coordinate 1,743 of CAZYCI010000191.1, read as the reverse complement.
CTATCAATTTACGAGTTCTTCGAGCTGTCTTAGCGCTACCTCTTTTCTGTATTCCGCGGAACCTCTTATGTCGCTGATTGGAGATATCTCGTCTTCAAGTAGTTCTTTCGCTTCGGGTAATACTTCCTTTGAAATCAGTTTCCCTTTCAAAAATTCCTCTACGGACGTCGGTCTTATTATTCTTGGAGCCACGGCGCCGTAGGCAATTCTGACGTCCTCGATCTTACTGGAGACCGCTTTTAGTAAGAAACCCATAGAGCAAACCGAAATATCCAGGGCATTTCGGCGGCCGATCTTTTTGAAGTAATGTTCGTAGCCGTCCGAGATCTTCGGGATGATAACGGATTCGAGGAACTCGCCGGACTGGAGATCCGTGCTCCCGGGTCCCGTGATGAAATCATCGATCGGAACCGTTCTGGTTCCCTCAACCCTTTTAAGTTTTAACCGGGCGTTGAGCGCGTACAAAGCAATTAGCGTGTCGGCCGAGGGAGAGGCATTGCAAATATTTCCTCCAATGGTCGCCATGTTCCTCAGCTGAACTGCCCCAACCGCCTCTGCCGACTCGGCGAGAATAGGAAATTCATCCTGAATCAACGACGAATTGGCGAGCTCTCCGTGGGTGGCCGTGGCGGGAATCTCTACTTGCTCCTCCTCGTTCTTCAACGACGTATCGTTCAGAACTTTCGTAATATCAATTACCCGGTCGGGGTCAACCATATCCTTTTCTATCTTTACGAATAAGTCCGTCCCACCGGCAAGAAGACGGTAGTTATCTTCTTCCATAAGTGAGAACAGTTCGTCCTGATCCTCCGGAACCAGGATGTCAAACCCCAATTTTATCCCCCTCCTCTTTCAGATACAGCTCGATCTCTTCCAGGTCCTTACGGTCGTCCAAGTCCATCAAGACGCCTTTGTGAGCTACCGGTACGAGGTCCAGCTCCTGCCGATTTTCTCTTATTATTCTCCTTGCTCCCCTGTCGCCCGATATTTCTTCCTGCAATTCTTCCCCCCACTTCCGATCCAGGTAGACCGGAAATCCACGCTGTTCCCTGTATTCCGGCGCTGCTATAGAGCAGTCCTGATTGGCACGTTCCAGAACTTTTTTTATAGCCGAGACCGGTACGGCGGGCATGTCGGCCAGGAATAAAAAGTAACCCCGTGTCCCGGAGTCGGCTGATCCGATGGCGGACTTTACCGAAGTACTCATGCCTTCTTCCCAGCGTCCATTATAAATTACTTTATATCCGTCCAGGTCAAGTTCTTTCCGAATTTTTTCGGCGCGGTAACCAAGAACCAGAATGGGATCGTATTTCCATTTGACTTTACTTATTCTGTTCATGGTCCGGCCAAGCAGCGGCTTGCCGTTGACTTCCGCGAGCTGTTTCAAATCGCCGAAGCGATTACCTTTTCCGGCCGCCAGCAATATCGCCGTGTAAGGTTGCGGTTTAGATTTCAACCTTCTTTCCTTCTTCTCTTAACTTCTTCCCCGCCAGTTCGATGGCATCAACTATTTTGGAGTAGCCGGTGCAGCGACAGATATTACCTTCGATCCCCTCCCGAATTTCTTCCCTGGTCGGGTCCGGGTTCTTACTCAGCAGTTCCAGCCCGACCATAATGAAGCCGGGAGTACAAAAACCGCATTGCACCCCTCCGGTTTCGACGAAAGCTTCCTGCAGGGGGTGGAGCTTACCTTTTTCCTCGAGTCCTTCGATCGTGGTAATCTCCGAGCCGTCGACCTGGGGA
>CAZYCI010000190.1:0-1932 GCA_964645955.1 uncultured Thermotogae bacterium | reverse complement strand
ATAAAGGTGATTTCGCCCGTTTGTGGGTCCATGGATTCGATTTCTACGAGGGAAAAAATCGGCTTGCCTGTTCGAGACAGCTTTTTGTAGCCCCCGGATCCTTTCTTCCGAATGACGAATCCGTAACCGACAACTTCCACGGATAGTGCCTCCATTATCTCTGATAATGTACCCGCCGTCCTTCCGGTAAATAGGAAATCATCGACAATAAGGACTCTATCATCGGAATTGAAGTAGTTTCCGGATACGGCCAGAGTGGTCTTGTTCTTTTTGGTGGGGGACTGTATCGTGCGAATTTCCTCTCCACTCATCGTCGTCGGGACACCCTTCTTGGCGTACACTACTTCCACGTTTTCATCCTGATCCAGCAGGTTTTCCGCAGTCGTATAAGCTATGATATTACCGGCTGCTTCCGCGGTTAACACCTTTGTTACGCCGAGGTCCTCGAACTTCTCCGCAATGGCCCTACCAATGGCGTTTAAAAGTGCAGGGGCGACTTTGTGGTTTAAAAAACTATCGACTTTTAGAAACTCTTCTCCGAGGACTTCCCCCTCGACTTTGATTTTACGGATCAACCTTTCCCTTACGTCGTCTATAACTTCCCCCATTTTATCACCTACTTGATATAGTATTTCGTTTGAGCCATTCTCCTGCACTTTTTCTGCCCGTAAATTCGTCTTTCTCAAGAATCGGTTGCCCCCGAAGGAATACGAACCGGGGCCAGCCGCGCGACGTTTTTCCGGAATATGGATTGAAATCCGTTCTCATATGGAGTTCTTCAGCGTCTAAAATCTTTTTCTTTTGCGGATCGAAAACCACTATGTCCGCGTCCGTGCCGACTATTAAGCTCCCTTTCCTCGGGTAGAGCCCAAATCTCTTAGCTGGCTTCTCGGAAATGAGTTCCACCAGTCGATCCATCGATATTCGTTCCTTTGTGACTCCTTCCTCGAAGAGCAACGAGGCCAGAGTTTCCACTCCGGGCAATCCCTGGGGAATATCCAGAAAGTTACCTGCAAAGCGGTCCTTCTGTTCGTTTTTAAAGGGGCAGTGATCGGTAGCGACTGTGTCGATTAATCCCGACGCCACCGCATTCCAGAGCGCTTCGCGGTCCTCGTCCAGTCTAAGTGGGGGGGTCGCTGCATAGCGGTGTCCGTTTTCCTCTTCGTACACCGATTCCGTTAGCAAAAGGTACTGGGGACAGGTTTCGCCGGAAACTGACACCCCGGACTCCTTACCCCGCTTTAAGACTGCCACGCTTTCCTTCGTCGTCAGGTGAGCCAGGTGCAAATTTCCCTCTACTGTCCCCGCCAGGTGGACTACTTTACCAACTGCCTCCGATTCGGAGTAATCTGGACGACTTACGGGATGATATTTAATGGATTCCTTCCCCTGTGAGCTCAGTTCGTTCCTTTTCTCCCCTATTATCTCGTCGTTTTCACAGTGGACCATGGCGAGGCCGCCGGACTGTCCAATTTCGCGTAAAGCTTCTACCAGTTCCCCATCCGGAGTCCTGCGGTTTGACTCCCCGTATGCCGTGAAAAACTTGAACGAAGTGACCCCCATTTCCATTGCTTCCCTGATCTGTTCCGGTTCGACGGACTCGTAACCGTAAAGGGTACCGTGAAAGGAGTAATCTATCGGTGACTCTTCTGCCTCTTTTTTTCTTGATTCGATTGCGGCGGGAGGATCCTGACCGGGATCGGGAGTGGTGAAGTCAATGATCGATGTGACTCCTCCCCAGGCGGCTGCTCTGCCACCGGTAAAGAAGCTATCGGAGGAAACTGTACCGGCAACGGGAAGCTGCATGTGCGTGTGGGCATCGATGAAACCTGGAGCTACGTAGCACCCGGAAGCATCGTAGACCCGATCCGCATTTCGCTCGTCTATTGAACTCCCAATAACCGCGATTTCCTCATCGACGATACCAATATC
>CAZYCI010000189.1:0-1944 GCA_964645955.1 uncultured Thermotogae bacterium | reverse complement strand
TCCCAGTCCGTCACGTTAACCTGGAACTCCCTCGCTTCGGCCCTCTTTGCCCGAAGGAAGTTCTCCTTGACGTGGGAACCAATGGCTTCCGATATCACTTCGTCATCTTCCAGCGCATCCAGGGCCTCCGATAAGCTCTCGGGCAGCGAACCTATGCCTTTTTCTTCCTTCTTCCCCGCCTCCATCTCGTAGAGGTCCTCTTCTACTGGCTCCGGCGGTTCGATTTCCTCTTCCAGTCCGTGCAACCCGGCCTTGAGAATCGCGGCAAAAGCGAGGTACGGGTTCGCGGTCGGGTCCGGGCTCCGTAGTTCCAGCCGCGTCGAAGTCTCCGGAGTGCTGGTATGAGGAATCCTGATCAAAACCGAGCGGTTGTGTCTTCCCCAGGAAATGTTGACCGGCGCTTCGTATCCCGGAACCAGTCGCTTGTACGAGTTGATCGTCGGATTGGTCAGAGCCGTAATTCCGCCGATATGTTTGATCAGCCCGCCGATGAAATTCAGCGCTCCGTCCGAGAGGTCGTAGGGGTTATCCGGGTTGTAAAAGCAGTTTTCCCCGTCCTCGGTCAGAGAAATGTGGGTATGCATCCCGGAACCGTTGATCTCCCCGTAGGGCTTGGGCATGAAGGTCGCGGTCAGTCCATGCTTTAAAGCTATCGTCTTCGTCGCCGACTTGAACGTAATCAGCTGGTCCGCCAGCTCCAGCGCCTCGTCGTAGCGGAAATCGATCTCGTGCTGGCTCGAAGCGACCTCGTGGTGGGCGGCCTCGACTTTGAACCCCATCTTTTCCAGGCTGATTACCATGTCCTTCCGCGCCTCTTCCCCTTTGTCTACAGGCATAAGGTCGAAGTACCCACCTTCATCGTGTAGCGAGGTGGAGCTTCCGCGGTCACCAACCTCTCCGTCGGATTTAACCATGAAGAACTCCGGTTCGGCCCCGGCAAACATATTCAGGCCTTTTTCTGCTGCCTCCCGCTGGGCCTTCTTCAACCTGTAACGGGGATCGCCTTCAAACGGCTCCCCATTCGGTTTATGAACGTCACAGATCAGGCGAGCATTCGAGTACTTCTCGCCCTCGCTTGTCTCCGACTTCCAGGGATAAATTTTTAAAGTATCCAGGTCCGGGTGCAGGTACATGTCGGACTCGAAAATCCGGGCAAAGCCTTCAATCGAGGAACCGTCAAAAGCTATTCCTTCCTCCAGCGCTTTCGGCAGTTCGTCTATCGTTATTTCGACGTCCTTCGGAATTCCCAGGATGTCGGTGAATTGTAACCTGATAAATTTTACGTCCCTCTCCTCTAGCGAAAACACGGCATCTTCGATCTCAGTTCGGTCTTTGTCTTCAACCACCTTAAATCAACCTCCGGGTCGGGTATGATAAACTTATAGGAGAATTATAGAGATAATTAGACATTTGTCAAGTATTATCAGTAAAGTTTATTGATTTATTTGATTTATTGGATATAAAACGTATAATCGTTTTAAATTAAAGCACTCTATGAAATTGCCGGGAGGGTAAAATGGATGAACAAGAGCTAAACAGAAAAATTCTTACCTCGCTGATGGAGGACGGGCGAAAATCGATCAGGAAGGTCGCAAAGGACATAGACGTCTCGCCGTCGACGGTCAGCAAACATCTGGAGGAAATGAGGGAAGATGGCGTAATAAAAAAGTTCAAACCCGCGATTGATTACGAGAAGCTCGGTTACGACATGACGGCTATAACGAAAATCCAGGCCGAGGGGAGCGAAATCACGGACATAGTCGAACAGCTAAAGAACGAGGGGAGCCTGACCCACGTATACGAGATTACGGGCGAGTTCGACATCCTGGTCATCGGCAAGTTCAACAGCCGTGAAAGCATGAACCGAGAAATCAAGCGGATGCTGAACTTTTCCGCCGTAGAACGGGCGGACACGTCAATCGTTCTTAACGTGGAGAAGGAGGA
>CAZYCI010000188.1:0-1945 GCA_964645955.1 uncultured Thermotogae bacterium | reverse complement strand
GTACCTAAACTTCGGGGAGGATTAAGGTGGGGGTGAAGATTAAAGAGAATACACCACAGACCCAGTACCGAATACCAAAAAAACAAGTGACCCATAAGTTTAACCTGCCTTACCTTACTGATATAATTATTAAACTACCATAGAACGGAATGGTGTAATGAAACGGACCAGTTACAAAACCTTTTCCGGAGAAGTTCGAGTAAAGATCAACCGGAAGGGTTCGCGGTTCATCGCCGTGGGCAGGCCGGTTGAGAGCGTGGAAGAGCTCGAGGAACTCAGGGACGAGTTATGGGAGGAGTTTCCCAAGGCGTCCCACGTCGCCTCCGGTTCGGTGATAGTTGAATCGGGCAGAGGGGTAGAGCGATACGAAAATGACGGTGAGCCGCGAGGAACCGCTGGTGAGCCGATTTTGCAGGTGGTGAAGGGTGAGGGGCTTAGCAACGCCGTCGTATTTGTGGTTCGGTACTTTGGCGGCACGGAACTGGGCACGGGCGGTCTTTCCCGAGCCTACTCCGACGCGGCCAGGGAGGCAATCAAGGAAGCGGAAATAGTCGTGCAAAAGGAAAAGGAGCGCTACCGGGTCAGGTTCCCATATTCGCTTACCGGGGAAGTGGTCGACCTTCTGGCAAAATACGAGGAAATTGAGGTCCTGGATAGGAGTTACGGAGAACAGCCGGAGCTGAAATTGTCCCTGCCCGTGGACCTTTACGACTCCTTTTCCAGCAGCCTCCGTTCCGGGACGGCCGGCGAGGTCAACCTGGAGAAAGTGGACACCGAGAAGACAGAAACTGAATAGAGGGATAAAATTGTTTGATTACATTAAAGGTACGCTTGTAGATTACGACGAGGATTCGCTTGTTGTCGAATCCGGCGGGATCGGGTACATGATAAACCCTTCTCGAGGTATCATGAACGAGCTGCCGGAAGAGGGGAGTCAGGTAAAAGTCTACCTCCACCTCGACGTCAAGGAGGACGACCTCAACCTCTACGGTTTTTCCGGACCGAGGGAAAGGGAAATGTTCCGGATGATGCTTTCCGTATCCCGCCTCGGCCCTAAAACTGCGCTGACCGTGCTATCTTCCATGGAGAAGACGGAGTTCAGGCGGGCGATTATGGAAGAGGAGTTGAGCACTCTGACTTCCATCAAGGGAATCGGCAAGAAGACCGGCCGACGGCTGATTCTCGAACTAAAGGAGAAAGTGTCGGAGATGGAGTTCGAATCATCCGCTCCCGGTACCGGTGGAGGCAACGAGGTCAGCATGGCCATCCAGGCTCTGACCTCCGATACTATGGGTTTTGGCGTTCAGGAAGCCCGGGAGGCAGTTTCCCGCGTTCGAGAGGGCGACGGTGATTACGACGTGGAAGAGCTGGTTCAATCGGCTCTGAAGGAGCTCTCCTGATTTTATCAATCTAGGCGAAGCACCCAGTTTGCTACGGTTGCACCCATAGTGGCCCAGACCGAGATGGGGCGGGAGATTTTATTGTTTTGGCAACACTTGGAGCTGAGAAATTTCCGACTCGCGTGCTCAAACTATAATGTTTCTGTGACCGTATTCTTATAGTTGAAATTTTGGTGGTCGAACAAACGTTTATTACACCTTTGGAAATATCCCTCACAACCCTCAGCCAATCAAGGAACAAAAAACCACCTCTTTAGTTTCAGACAAATATATGCCCAATCTCATAATTTTAATCGGCGAACTTTGAAATTTCCTTAATTGGCTTTCAGGCTGCTCGGTCAAACATATGCGCCGCTTCGCTGGAATTTTCTCAGCTCCAATATCGCAAAGAGGATTGCATAACCAGTAGCCTCGGTCCCCGTGCCGGGGCGGTTGGTTCGAGAGAAAAAACTGTTGATTTCTGCAACATCGAGCCGAAAAAACAACTAAGTTACTTTTTGTGGTAAAAATATCCTTTGGTCGGAAATTTCTCGGCACTGAACAGT
>CAZYCI010000187.1:0-2052 GCA_964645955.1 uncultured Thermotogae bacterium | reverse complement strand
CGAGCCAAAAACGACCGCTTGAATCAAAAGAGGTGGAACCATGAACTCAATTAATCTAGATGTCTCCGAAGCGATGAGGATCAAACTTCCGGGGGAACTGCCGGAGGAGACTGAATTCAGGGAAGGTATCCGGCGTGCGCCAAAGCGCGAGTTGAACCTGACGGAGGAGGAAATGGAGCTCGCGTTAAAGAATGCCCTGAGGTATATTCCTCCGGAGTTGCACGAGGAACTCGCCCCGGAGTTTGCCGAGGAGTTGCTGACCCGGGGCAGGATCTACGGTTACCGCTACCGGCCAAATGGTCCGATTGAGGCCAAACCAATTGACGAATACGAAGGTAAAACGCTCGAAGGCAGGGCAATCCAGTTGATGATAGACAACAACCTGGATTTCGACGTGGCCCTCTACCCGTACGAGCTCGTTACTTACGGTGAATCCGGTCAGGTCTGTCAGAACTGGATGCAGTACCGTTTGATCAAAAAGTACCTGCAGGAGATGACGCGGGATCAGACTCTTGTGGTGCAATCCGGTCATCCGCTCGGTTTATTTCCTTCCAGGCCGGACGCTCCTCAGGTTATCTCGACCAATGCCTTGATGGTGGGCGAATTCGACGACCAGGAGCACTTTAACAGGGCGGCAGCTTTGGGCGTGGCAAACTACGGCCAGATGACCGCCGGTGGCTGGATGTATATCGGACCCCAGGGAATAGTCCACGGAACTTACAGTACGCTGTTGAATGCCGGTAGGAAGTTTCTCGGTAACGAGATGAAGGAGGACCTGAGCGGTCAGCTTTACGTGACCTCCGGGCTCGGCGGAATGAGTGGCGCCCAGGCAAAGTCGATCGAAATTGCCGGCGGCGTCGGAGTGATTGCGGAAGTCGATAAATCCCGGATAGAAACGAGAAAGGAACAGGGCTGGCTCAGCGAGGTCTACGAGGACCTGGACGAGATATTCGAGCGCGTTCCTCGTTACCGGGAAGAAGGAAAGTCGGTTTCGATCGCTTACTACGGTAACGTGGTAGATTTACTGGATTACGTCGTGGAAAACGAAATAGATGTGGATCTCTTATCGGACCAGACATCCTGTCACAATGCCTACTCCGGCGGTTATCACCCGGCGGGTTATACCTACGAGGAAAGTCGTCAGCTACTAAAAGAGTACCCGAAAAAGTTTCGGGAAGAAGTCGATAGATCGCTGGAGAAACACTTCCACCTGATTCAGAGACTGGTCGACAGGGGCGCTTATTTCTTCGATTACGGCAACAGCTTCATGAAGGCGGTCTACGATGCCGGTGTGGAAGAAATAGCGAAGAACCCCTCCGACCCGAGTTCCGGCTTCATCTTTCCTTCTTACGTGGAGGATATAATGGGACCGGTCTTCTTCGATTACGGATACGGCCCCTTCCGCTGGGTCTGTCTTTCCGGGGAAAAGGAGGACCTGAGGCGAACCGATGAAGCCGCTGCGGAGTTGATCGACCCGGACAGACGGTCGCAGGACTACGATAACTATACCTGGATTCGCGATGCGGAGGACAACGATTTAGTAGTCGGTTCCGAGGCCAGGATACTCTATACGGATGGACCGGGCAGGGTCGAAATGGCACTTGAGTTCAACAGGCTGGTCCGAGAAGGAGAAATCGGTCCGGTAATGATCGGAAGGGATCACCACGATCCCGGTGGTACCGACTCGCCCTATCGGGAGACCTCGAACATCAAGGACGGGAGCAATATAATGGCCGAGATGTCGGTACACGACTTTGCCGGAAACGTGGCCCGGGGAATGACCATGGCCGTCGAAAGCAACGGCGGTGGCGTCGGCATCGGCAAGTGCTTTAACGGTGGCTTTGGGCTCGTACTCGACGGTAGCAAACGAGTAGACGATATAATTAAATCCGCCATCGACTGGGACGTCCATGGTGGAGTGGCCAGAAGAGCCTGGGCAAGAAACGAACACGCCGTAGAAACCATGATTGACTGGAACGAGCGGAAGGGAGCAATGGGCCACGCCACCATTCCTTACCACGCGGACGACGACCTGGTTAGCGATTCCATAGA
>CAZYCI010000186.1:0-2058 GCA_964645955.1 uncultured Thermotogae bacterium | reverse complement strand
ACCGACATGAACCCCGTACTGCTCAAGCCGCGGGGCGACGGAGAAAGCCAGCTCGTAATTCAGGGTGACTCCGTCGGGCACTTCGAGGCCGGGAGTTACTACGAGGAACACTGGTCGGAGGCTCGCCGGGCCCTCGTCGATTCCTACGGGAGACTGTCCGAGGAGTACGATTTCATCGTCGCGGAAGGTGCAGGCAGTATAGCGGAAATAAACCTGCAGCACCGCGATCTGGCTAATATAGAAACCGCGAGGATCGCTGACGCGGAAATACTTCTGGTCGTCGATATCGAGCGCGGCGGAGCTTTTGCCAGCCTTTACGGCACCGTGGAATTGTTACCGGAAGATATTCGTGAGGGGCTGATCGGCGGAGTAATTAACAAGTTCCGCGGCGACCCCTCTCTGCTGGATTCCGGGATCGACCGGATGGAGTCGGAGCTGGATTTATCCATCCTCGGCGTGGTACCTTACGGGGGAGTTGAACTGCCGCAGGAGGATAGCGTCTCCCTGCCCGCAGTGGGCAGCAGGGCGGTCTGGGGGGACGACGACGGAGTTAAGGAGGAGAATGCCGTCAAAGTGGGTGTGCCAAGGCTACCGAGGATATCCAACTTTACCGACCTGGAGCCGCTCGCGCGGGAACCCGGGGTCAGGGTCGAATTTCTCCCTCTGGATTCAGGCCTCGGTTCAATGGACGGAGTCGTCCTGCCCGGAACGAAAAACACTGTGGATGACCTGCTTGCGCTACACGATTCCGGCTTTACGGAGGAGTTGAGGGAATTTTCTGGTTACGTGGTTGGGATATGTGGTGGCTATCAGATGCTGGGTCAGCGGATACTGAACGCGGCAATTGAAAGTGCCCGCGAGGACTATGACGAAGTGCAGGGGATAGGTCTACTTCCCGTCCGTACGGAATTTTCCACGGACAAGCAGGTGGAAGAAGTTTCTCGACGGCTCGAAGGTACCGGACCGCTGGCCGGTGCTGCTGGAATGGTTAGTGGTTACGAGATCCACATGGGGTCGACGACCGTGCTCGAGGACGTTCCGGGGCCAGTCGGGGACCATAGCGCAGCTACAGGCAACGTTCTCGGGACGTACCTGCACGGGATCTTTGAAAACGAGGCCCCGAGAAGGAACTTCATCAAAAACCTGTTTCGGCGAAAAGGAGTCAAGCCACCGGAGCCGGTGAACGCTCTCGATTCACCTTACGAGGAAGTTGCCGACCTCGTGGAGGAAAACATGAATATAGGCCGGATCATTTGAAGAACCCATGAACGGTTTTAAAACGATGGACCCGCTAGCTGGTTGACCGTTCTCCAGCTTTTAACTGGAGCGCTTTTCCTCGCTTTTCATCTATCATCTCGTCTAAGAAGCCGGGATTGGTTCTTGATAGCGGTAAGTACCGCCGGAGCCCGGAAATAGCTGTCTCCGGCTGCGCGCGTTACTTTCGCTTAAAGAAGGTGAAGCGCGCAAAAAGCCCGAGAGCGAAACCGGCAGCCGCCGTTAGGAAAAGGAGCGCCGCTCTGGGCATCTTAACGGTGGCAAATAACAGGCGAGTGGATACGGGTTCGAGGTTCTGGAATATGATGACGATCAAGACCACTGCTATTAGCGCGGTAAACCCAAGCTTGACGTTTTTCATTTTATACCTCCACTTTCCCCTGACTGAGTTGAGTTCAGGTAAAGCTTCCCGATACGAACTCACGATTTTGATAATATGAGGTGAGAAAAGCCGTGTCAACTTGAGATCCCAACACCTGAAGCGAGCCGGATATTTGACTTAAACCGACGCGGCAAATAGACTTTGAGTGCAGGTTTGGAAATAGACCAAATTTTTACAGGGGGTAATCAAGATGTCAGGATTCACCAAGTTCACAGTTTATGGTTTGCTAGTGGTATTAATTGGCGGGTTGCTTTACGTCGGGCTGAGTTTCAACGGACGGATTAACTCCGCCGATCAGTCCGCAAGAGTTGAGAAGCTCGAATCACAGGTTAGCAGTTTGACCGAAGAGCTAAATAACGTGAGTTCGGAGCAATCGGATAAGGTTTCTTCGCTGGAATCCA
>CAZYCI010000185.1:0-2083 GCA_964645955.1 uncultured Thermotogae bacterium | reverse complement strand
GCCTGGAAGATCTGGAAAAACCTTCGGATTATTATCAGGCGATAGAGCGGCTGGGGGAAAACGGGATTGTGCCTAAAGATTTCGCGGAGGATCTTGCCCCAATAGCGGGATTTCGCAACCTTTTGGTTCACCAATACCTGGAGATAGACCAGGAAGAACTCTATCGATACTTGCAGAACCTGGAGCAATTATATCAGTTCCTCAATTATATCCGGGATTGGCTGGCGGAGAAAAAAGATTAATTCGACCATATTTTCAGCTCTAAGGAGGATTTCCCTCTAAGACTCTGCTCCCGCCTGACGGGGGAAGATTTACCCTTTAACTCTTTCCTCCCCCTGTATGAGGGAAAAACCCACTAACCCGTATTTCCTCCCGCTTGGATGTGGGGGTAGATCCCCCTAGCCGGTTTTTCCTCCCCCTCGATGGGGGAGGATTAAGGTGGGGGTGAGATTAAAAAAAGACACCCATAGATGCCTCTAACCGGTACCTGGTACTTGATACCCAGTACCTTAGGCCTGGCCGGCCCCATGTGACAAATCTCACCGTTTCTCCGCTTGGTAACATTGCAAATTTACCTTCATAGGTTAGGATAATTACGGTATTCGTTTAATCCTGACCGAGAAAAGGACCAAAATATGACAGAAGAAATAAAAATCCCCGAACTGGTCAAAGAAATGGACGACCAGATGGAAGAGATACCCGTATTCTACAACAAGGAGACCGGCGAGTACGTCGCCGTGCGGGAGAAATTCCTCCGCCACGTAGAAGCCGGATCCCGGCCGGAAGATTTTTCCTGCGAAGAGGAAAAGACCCAGTTCGAGCTTGCGGAGGAAATTTTAACGTCGGGCAAGTACCTGCGCATTCCGTCCAACTACGACATCTACGAATGGGAAATAATAATAGATTTCACTCAGAGGGTGGGCGACGAGACCGTAAGAAACGATTTACTGGAGGCTATCAGGGGCAGTAGCCCCTTCCGGAAATTCAAAGAAAAAGTCCTCCAGCACGACGTAACCAGGGACTGGTTCCGGTTCAAGAGGAAGCGCTTTGCGGAGATAGCGAAGTACTGGTGCGAGGGCCAGAAGATCGGGTATAAAGAGACCGGAAAGCTTTAGAGCCAGCCTTAGGCCCTATAAGTTAAATGCCAGAGAGGACAATCAAAGAAAAAAATCAAATTGTCTCCTTTTGCTGACCGATCTGTTTAGAACTAACGGGAGACCGGGCACTACCTATGCTTTGAGTCTTTCTGTAGCGGAAGGCTTCAGCCATCCATATATAAAGAATGCCCCACAGCTCATTTCCCCCTATCATGGGGGAAAGGTGTCAGCAGCTCTATCCCCCATTTATAAACCCAGCAGCCCGCAGTCCCCGCGCTGGGGCCGGTAGCTACCGGAAGGACTCCTTTGGTATGTTTGACGTAATTACTACCGAAGCAAACAACCAAACACTTTAATCCAGGTAAACACCGGGGGTAGAAACCCCCGACTATCGACTATTTTAAATTGTCTTATCGCAGTGAATCGCAGTGAAGTTTTGCCAGCTTGAAATTTTCAGACCCAAAGCCCGCCGATTACTACTCACAGAACGCTGTGAGGCTCAAGCACTTAGTTTGCTAAAGATGAACAAAATATCAAGGAACCTACAAGTTACTTCTTAGCTGTAGATAAGTATCGGTTTTGACGCCAATAGCAAACTTAGTGCTTGATGGCTTCCTCGGGGTGCTTTGTGAAAAAATCCTAAAGTTTGGTGGCATAATAACAGTCGAATACCTATGGGGTTGTATTTTAGACGGAAATGAGAAAAACTTTGAGCAAAAAGAAAAATGGAGAAAGCGGGAGTGGTCCTATGGAAAAACACGAAAAACCAAAGGTAAAGATCGACGACCTCGTCGGCGAGATGGAGATCCAGATGGACGAACACAGAACTTATTACAACAAGGAAACCGGAGAATTCGTCCTGGTGACGGATAGGGCGTTTATGCAGGTTGAAGACGGAAAAACGCTCGATGATATCGACCCCAGTTTCGAGGAAGAGCGTCGGAATTTAAAACTGGCTCTTGATATATGGGAAAACGATAAATACG
>CAZYCI010000184.1:0-2118 GCA_964645955.1 uncultured Thermotogae bacterium | reverse complement strand
GGTCAGCAGCGAAACCAGAGATATCGCAAGACTCGTTATAACCAACTTATTCACCCGATAGGTGCTTAAAACCGGCAGGTATTTCGCCTAGAGGCCTGTGCTCCAGTTCGGACCGGAACCGTTTTTAGCGCTCAAACCTAGAAGCCCTGCTCAAACGCGTATCCTGCCCTGAGAATTTCCTCTTCAGTTAAACTATCGCCTATGATTTGCATCCCCACGGGGAGATCGTTTACTTTTCCGGCCGGTACCGACATCGCCGGGAGCCCTGCCATGTTTACCGGAACGTTAAATACGTCCGAAAGGTACATGTCGAGGGGGTCGTCGATTTTGTCGCCGATTTTAAAGGCAGGAGTCGGTGAAGTTGGAGCGGCTATGAGGTCTATTTCCTCGAATGCCCGGTCGAAGTCCTCCTTTATTAGCCTCCTGGCTTTCTGGGCTTTGCCGTAGTATTCGTCGTAATAACCGGCCGATAACGCATAGGTACCCAGAAGAATCCGCCGCTTTACCTCCGGCCCGAAACCTTCGTCCCGGCTTTTCGAAAACAGCTCGTCTATCGTCTCGGTTTCGGCCCTGCTGGTGTACCTGACGCCGTCAAAGCGGGCAAGGTTGGCGCTGGCTTCGGAGCTGGCAATTAAATAGTAAGTCGCTATGGCATATTCCGAATGGGGAAGCGAAATATCTTTGACTTCGGCCCCCAGGCCTTCGAAGTTCTCACGCCACTCATCCGCTCTATTCTGGATACTTGAATCGAGTTCCTCGCCAAAGTACTCCTCGGGAAAGCCTATCGTGAAGTCGGAGATTCCCTCCTTTATCCCCTGAGTGTAATCCGGGGTCTCCTTGACGGCCGAGGTCGAGTCCATTTCGTCGTAATCCGCCAGGTAGTTAAGTACCAGAGCGGCGTCGTAAACGTCTTTAGTTATCGGACCTATCTGATCTAGCGATGAGGCAAACGCCGTCAATCCGTATCGTGATACCAGGCCATAGGTTGGTTTTAGGCCGACTACTCCGCAGAATGCAGCGGGGTGACGCACCGAACCGCCGGTATCGGAACCTAGGGCATATATCGCCGCGTCGGCTGCCACGGCCGCGGCTGAACCGCCAGAAGAGCCTCCGGGAACGCGGGAGAGGTCGTTGGGGTTTCTCGTGGTCTGGAAGTAGGAGTTTTCCGTCGAGGATCCCATGGCGAACTCGTCCATATTGGCCTTGCCGAGTACGGGTGAACCCCCTTCTTTCAGTGATTTAATTACCGTAGCGTCGTAAACGGAATCGTAATCCGCGAGGAAACTTGACCCACAGGTAGTCCTGTAACCGAGGGTCTGTATGTTGTCCTTTATCGTTCCGGGGACACCCTTTAACGGCCTGTCGAGGTAGTCCCGGGCCTTGTCCAGTAGATCTTCCTTGTCGCCTAATTCCAGGTAAGCCTGTACGTCGTCTTCGACCTCGTGGATCCGGGCAAAGAGATCATCGTAAAGGTCTTCGATTCTTTCCGGCTCCTCTTCCAGCAAGTCAAGTGTCTCGTGTAAAGTCAGTTCGTTTAATTTGATCGTTACAACCTCCCGGGAAGCGAAATTAGCGTATTATGAATATTCCTTTCCGTTGTTTTTACTATCTTAGCCCCTTATGGCTTTTGGCGATCGTTTAACAAACCGAAAGAGATTTCCCCATCGTGTAAATATCCCCTTCCGATCTTGGCTCCGCTTCCAACTTTTGCCGTTTTTGCGAGACAAAAAAGGACTCCGGGCCGAGAAAATTCCAGCGACGCGGCGGGTATCTCTGACCGAGCCAGCCCGGGGGTCAAAAACAAGGCCACCCGAAAAGTGGCATCGTGCTCGCTCTGCTCCAATATTCAACTTCGCGTGGAAAAATTTTGCTAAACGGTCGCTAAATACCAGAAGGGTGTTGAGCTTACCCTTAAAATCCATTTTGAATTCTCCAGTTCTCTACACTTGGTATGGAATATTATAACGCTCTCAAATTTACGTTCAAACCGAAATTCAAAAAGGAAAGACCGCGGGAATCTTCCCGCGGTCTTTATCGTCTTTTACCGTTAAGGTTTCTTCAACAGAAATTAATGGTAAACGTCTTTTAACTTCCCTTTGCGGTAGTCGTCATAGGCCG
>CAZYCI010000183.1:0-2154 GCA_964645955.1 uncultured Thermotogae bacterium | reverse complement strand
TTGAGGTAAGGAACTACCGACGAAATAACGGCGTCGTCTATTTCCTCGGGGCCTACATCCGAAGCGGAAAGTAGCGAAAGCACCTTCAGTCCTATTTCGTCGGGGGTGGCTCCTTGAATCGTTGAAATTCGCCACGTTCTCTGGATTTCATGGTCCCTAAAACAGCCTATGGTGATATTGGTATTTCCAACGTCGAGGGCAAGCAACATGGTGAAGCGATCAACTCCTTCTGGGTGAAAGGCTGGACGAACCCACAAACTTTTGTCCGTTGAAGAAGCCTTTTAAGCTTCCAGGATGGTTCACATGCAAAAAGCTGAATTAGAGGTAGTACACCAGCTGCTCCAGCTCCTTGGTGATATCGACCTGGGCCAGCCTGACATCTTCGGGAAGGTTCAGTAGGGTCGGAGCGAAGTTCAGAATCCCCGTTACACCACCAGCTACCATCTGGTCCGCGATCTCCTGGGCAGCCGGAGCCGGTACTGCAATTATGCCGAGCTTGATTTCCTCTTCTTCAATTCTTTCCGAAAGTCGGGTTGCATCTTCGATCTCGACGTCGTTTATTTCCTCTCCGATTAGGTCAGGGTCATTGTCAAAAGCCATCTCGACCTGGAAGTCCCGTTCGTTGAACCCGGTATAGGTCAGGAGCGCTGAACCGATGTTTCCAGCTCCGACCAGCGCCATCTTCCACTTGGTGTTTAAGTTAAGGATTTCCCTAATTTTTGATGCGAGCTTCTTAGTTTTGTACCCTACGCCTCTGGTGCCAAAGTCACCGAAGTAAGAGAGGTCCTTCCTGACCTGGGCTGAATTCAGGTTGAGCCGGTTGGAAAAGTTCTCCGAAGATATATTTTCCTCTCCGTCCTCGATGAGCTTTTCGAGGCAGCGCAGGTATAACGGTAGCCGATCGATCGTCTCTTTTGGTATTTTTCTTTCTTTCATTGGTTATCCTCGTTATAACTCCTGTTTATTTTTATTACAATTATTATAATGGTTAATTCTTGCGAGACCAACTTATCCACGACCGAGACCATTTTAGTTCTTAGCCAGGCCAGCCAAGATCAACAACCAGTCGACCGTTGTTAACTTTGTGAGTGTAATTATAAGAATATTTCTTCAAATGGCAACATAACCACTGATAATCCCGTCTCTTAGAGCGATAACAGCAGGTAATTCAACCGAAGTACTTCTTTGCAAAGGTTATCTCATTCTAATATCCTTAATTGAAACCGAGGTAAGTTGTCTTAATATTTTCTTGATCGGGTCCGGGCAGGACGGCTGAATTAAAGAGTTTTCTTCGAAGGCTACTGACCTGGCACTTCCTGGACTAAAAGATTTTCTCCTGCCCTTTTTCGTCAGCTTTGCTTTCCGGCTGTTTACAGGAGAAAGAAAGGCTGACTTCAGTAGCCGCTTCCGTTTCGATGGACCCCTCAGGTGGTGCCGGCGAAGAAAGTTGTGATAAAGGTGGGTTGAATCCGGTGTTAGGACGTTCTATTTTGAATAGAAGTCGAGGAGGCTTACTCCTTTTTTACTTTAAAACTACAACTATCGTGTAGAGAAAAACTACAATTGTCGTTGAGATTAAAAAATAGGTAAAACATTTCTTGGAGGTGCTTACCAAATGCACGAAAAGTTATTTACACCTGGTCCCACGGAAGTCAGATCCGAATTGTTACAGGAACTTTCTACTCCTCAGGTCCACCACAGGACGGAAGAGTTCAGAGAAATTTACGACGACATTCAGCCGAAACTGCAAAAACTTCTATTTACCGATAATCCGGTTTTCCTCTTCACTTCTTCTTCCACAGGCGCGATGGAGTCGGCCGTGACGAACGGCGTAATGGAAAAGGGCCTGACGATTTCGAACGGTGCTTTTTCCGAGCGCTGGCACAAAATTGCCAAGAAAAACGGCGTGGAAATGGATATGATAGAACGGGACTGGGGAAAACCCGTGCCACCATCCGCCGTTGACGATAAGCTTGCCACGGGAGAGTACGACGCGGTAACTATGGTTTTCAACGAGACTTCCACTGGCATGATGAACCCGGTTGAGGAAGTGGGCAAAGTAGTGAATAGCTACGATGATGTCATGTTCCTGGTTGATTCCGTATCCGGAATGGCCGGTGCGAAGATCAAGGTGGACGACTGGGGTATCGACAT
>CAZYCI010000182.1:0-2166 GCA_964645955.1 uncultured Thermotogae bacterium | reverse complement strand
AGACCATAGATACCCCCGATTACGGCGTGGACCGAAAGACGGCCCAAAAGTTTGCCGAAAAAGCCACCCGGCCCTACACCGAGGAGCGGGGGGTAATCGAGAAGAAGCGGGAGACCCACCGGAACGAACTGGACAAGAAGGTAAACAAGGCCGTCTTAAACGGAAAAATATAGTAATTAATAATACCATGTCTAAAAATAACTACTCCTACTTTAAAAGAGCAAAGGAAGGAAAAAGGCCCGGTCTCTCTTTAACCGAGAGGGACCGGGATATCCTGGAGGCGGTCGCCGACTACCGCTACCTCAGCACGGGTATGTTTGAGGCCAAGTTCCCCACTGCTTCTAAAAGGGGACTGAGAGAAAGACTGAAAAAGCTCTTCCAGCACCGGCTATTAAATAGGCCGAAATCTCAGATAAGCCTCAGAATATTCTCCGACCAGAGGGAATTGATCTACTCGCTTGGACCGGAAGGAGTTAAAGAGCTAATGAAAAACAGAGACTGGAAACGCTCTCAGCTGAACTGGCAAACCAAGGAAGTCCAGTCACCGTACCTTGCGCATGGACTAACCATATCCCGGTTCCGGTTGACCCTTGAGCTAGCTTCTAAGAGCGCAAAAGAGAGGGCAGAGGAAAGACAGGCCAATTGGTTGGATAAATACAGATACCACCGGGGAGAGCCGAGCAGTCAGGTTAAACGTCAAGCGGTAAAGAAGTTTTACGAAGTGGAAAAAGAGAAAAAAGGAGAGATCAAAGAGAAAAGGCTTAACCCCGATTTTGACCTAACCAGGTGGAAAAGTGGAACTTACATTCAAGACCAAGTCGTCATCGGAGATAGAGGTGAAAAGGAGGCAGCCCCAATAGCTCCGGATGGATACTTCGAGTTGAGTTTGCACCGAAAGAACGACGTGAAAAAAGACTTCTTCTTTGAGGCGGACAGAAATACAATGACCGAAGAGAGGTTTTTGAAGAAACTAAAAGCTTACTGGAATCTAAAGGATCAAGAAGCAAAAGACGGATTGAAGAAAAAACTGGGAGTCGAGAATTACAGGGTGGTCACCGTAACTACTACCGAGCGGAGGAGGGATAACCTGCTAGAAGTCAGTAAACAAGTGAATTCGAACAATTCGGATGAGCAAGGAAAATCGGACGAGGAGGGGTCAAGCATGTTCATGTTCGCCTGTGAATCGGATTATTCGCTGGAGGAGCCGGAATCGATTCTTAAACAGATTTTCAAGACACCGGCAGATGAAGGCAAAAAGTCGATTTTAAAGTAATCCTTTTGGAGGTGACTTGTTATGGTCTATACGAGAGACCAGATGGATATAATGAAGTTTTTCGCGATGGTCTTTGGTCCCGCCAACGGAGGATATGTGGAGCTGCGACCTACAAATTTCGCCGGGTCCCCGGACATGGAAAAAAGGCTATGGATCCCGGCAAACCAGCAGGAGGAGTTTGCGGACGCGGCCCTGGAGTTAAAGGATAAATATCACGTCTACTTCGGAGTTGCCACCCGCAGTGAGGAAGGTAAAAAGAAAGGCAAAGGCACTAACCGATACCTAAAGGAAATCACATGTCTGTGGGCGGACCTGGACGGAGACGATTACGAGGGAGGAATGGCGGAAGCGTCCGAGACCCTATCGAACTTCCGCCTCCCCCCGTCGCTTGTCATCAATTCGGGCCATGGTTTTCACGGTTATTGGCTGTTGGATGAACCCTACGAACTTGACCAAGACCGTACTAAACCTAAGGCCCTGTTGAAAGCGCTGCAAATTAAGGAACTGGGAGCGGATCCAACCTATGACCTAACCAGAGTCCTAAGGGTATTAAATACGACGAATATAAAAAACCCGGAGAAGCTGGTACTGGCAAAGCCGGTCAAAATGGAGAACATAAGGTACTCAATTGAGGAACTGGAAGAGGAACTACCCTGGGAAGAGGTGATAGAAGAAGATTACGACCGGGTAGAAAACCATGGTGGTCTGGTCGAAGGCGAATACGAAGGCTTAGAGAAGGTCCTAAACTCCGATTTCATCCAGTACTGCCGGAAAAACGCTATCGAGCTATCGGAGCCGTTATGGTACGCCATGATTACGAACCTGCTTCCGTTCCAAAATAGCAGGGAACTAATTCATGACCTATCACGGCCCTACCCTGACTATTCGAGAGA
>CAZYCI010000181.1:0-2172 GCA_964645955.1 uncultured Thermotogae bacterium | reverse complement strand
TTCGGGCAAAGAGGGCCGAAGCGAGGGAGTTCCAGGTTAACGTGACGGACTGGGAGCTAGAAAAATACATGAAGTACTATTAGATTTCTTCTCTCTCACTTACTACTGCCCACGTTCCCTCGATCAAAGGGGGGCGTGGGTTTATTGATTTACCCGAACTTCGGCAATCACCGGCAGGTGGTCTGAAGTCTCCAGGGTTCCTTCCCGCCTCACGTAGTGATCCCCAAGCGAGACGGAATCCGAAAGGAAGAAGTAGTCTATCGTCCTGTCCGGGCCCGTTATTTCCGGGTCGTTCGGGAAGTGAGTGTACCAGTCCTCCGGGTTCGGGCCGTTGACTTCCTCGTAACCGGGTACCGCACGGTAGTCGGCAAACAGGGACTTTATCGCTTCGTTATCCCCCTCTCCTTCACCTTTTCCCGGGGGTCGCAGATTGAAATCGCCGGCGATCAGCCAGGGGTTCCCCTCTTTTGATCTATCTTCAAGCAACCCTTTTATTTCCTTGACCTGGCGTTCGCGGACGTTCGAGCCGAAGGCAAACGCGGTGAGGTGCGTGTTGAATACCACAAGGTCTTCACCTTCCTTCCGCGGGAACCTGACCTCCAGGACGGCCCGTTTCAGGTCGAATTGCCGGACGAACCAGTTATCCGGTTTGAGAGCCAGCTGATGGCGCCGGGCGGTTTCCATCTTATATTTTGAAATTACCGAGAGCTTCATCCCGACCGAACCCATGATCTTCGGGTGAAGGGAAAAAGCGGCCTTCCAGTAGAATGTGGAAGCGTGCGAGCCGTAATCGTCCGGTAGCTTTTCCATTAACTTAGCTAGCTGGTCCTCGTGGTCGGTTCTCTTTGCCCCGTCGTCGACCTCCTGCAGCAGGATCACGTCCGGGTCCTCTTCCCGGATTATCCGTGCCACTTCCTCAGTCGTCTCGTCTATGTCCTCGGGTGTCGGCCGGGTGTCTTCTCCACCTTCGTAGTAGAAGTCGTAACCCTTTCCCGCCATGAACTGGACGTTCCAGTTGAGTAGCTTGAGCTGATCTTCTTCCGATATCGGAGGAGCGGAATCGCTGTTATTAACGGATGCTGGCTGGACCTGGTCAGGTTGGAGGGTTGTGAACCAGATCCAGCCAATGAAAGCGAGGAACAGAACCAGTAAAGCTCCAGTAACTATCGCGATCACTTTAACTGTCTTATTTTCCCTGAGCCTTTTGAATAAACCACCAGTATTCATTTTGTTCACGGAATATAACATTCCCCGTAGCCGCATTATAACACAAACCGAAGAATTCCGAAACTGGTTGGCCCAGTTCTGGGGTGACTGCCAGGGAGTTATCCCAGATACGGTCTCAAACGGTAAATTGCCCCGGTAAGAATTTCCGGATTGGGGTGTAAGCAGGGAACTAGTTGGAAAAGATCCATATCGTTGTTAAAATCCAGACAGTCTATAGTAAAAAAGATCAGTTCATCTGCCTTCAGGGAGGCAATATGACGGATTACGTAAAGCCAAAAGTTCTTGTAAGCAAGTGTATAGAGTTCGAATCCTGCCGGTACAACGGCGGGATCATAGCCAGCGAGGTCGTGGAAGCGCTGAAGAACCACGTGGAATTCCACCCGGTCTGCCCGGAAGTGGAGATCGGACTGGGGGTTCCCCGAAAGGCATTACGGCTAGTAAGGAGAGACGGAGAGGACCGGCTGGTTCAGACGGAGACGGAAAAGGACTGCACGGATGACATGCGGGAATTTGCGGACGAGTTCTTCTCCGAACTCGGGGATATCGACGGAGCCGTGTTGAAGAACCGCTCCCCGAGCTGCGGGACGAACGACGTAAAAGTCTACGCCGACCTGGACAAGTCCGGCATAATCGAGCAGTCGGCAGGTATATTCGGAGAAGCCGTGAACGAAAATTACCCGCACAGGCCTGTAGAAAACGAAGGCAGGCTGAGGAACTTTCGGATAAGGGAGGACTTCTATACCAGCCTCTTCGCCATTGCCCGTTTTCGCCGCCACGTAGAAAATACGGGGTCGATCAGCGCCCTGTCGGACTTCCAGGCTGAACACAAATTCCTCCTGATGGCCTACAACCAGGAGGAGATGAGGGAACTGGGAAGGTTAGCTTCCAACCCCGAGGACAAGGAAGTAGAGCAGGTTATTCAGGAATACAAGGAACTGTTGAGCC
>CAZYCI010000180.1:0-2173 GCA_964645955.1 uncultured Thermotogae bacterium | reverse complement strand
GGCTCAGGTATCGGCGCATACTCCCACCTCCTAAAAAACGTATATACCAAAAAACGAAATGTAAGACTTGCTACCGAATTCAGCCCTGCTAAGAGTCATGCGTTTATTGATTAATTCCCAATACCCACAACTATAGATTACCATTTCTAAGGCAATACTGTCAAGATTTCGGAATCCCCTGGATAGATAACACCGTTAAACGCCGTTCTAACTAACAAACGTGTGATCTCGGTGAACTTGACAACAAATAATAATTGATGTGTATTGAGTTTGAGTAGAAACGGTAACGGTGCTGGCGGTAGGTTTCTTTTGGTCCCTATGGGCTACTGCCTTCCTGCTTTTCTCGGTTGTGGTTGCGGTCCCTGTTGCTAAGAGTATAGAGGAAATGGGTAAATGAGCAAAACGCAGAAATTAACCGATCAACCTCTTAGAAAAGGAAATGCTGCAGAGAAAAGACGACGCCAAAAGAGAAAGTGAAAGTGAGTAACCAGCTAAGAATTGTTGATTTTATTTTCTCAGTTCCGATGTCGGCCTCTTGAGCTATCAGACCACTTCCGACTACTGCCCCCAGTATTGCCGCATTGAAAGAAATCGGGATGCCGATAAGCGAAGCACCCTGAGCCAGCAGGCTCGTACCGACCAGGGCTGCTATAGACCTGCGGAGTCCCAGGTCCGCGTAATCGCGGGCAACGGCGTGTATTATGTTTGGAGATCCCGTCCAGGCACCGACAATAATTCCAAACCCGCCCAGTGCTAGAAGCCATTTAAGCGGCAAGTTTACGGCGTTAACCAGAGGGCCAATGGCCAGGCCGACCTGAGTTGCACCGGCGGTAAAGGCAGTATAAATTCCGACACAAATGAGTATCGCCTGCAAGTACGTCTTTGAGCCGTCGTTTTTGGGAACGTAGGCGCGGAGAAGGGCAGAAGTTAGATAACCAATGGTTCCAGCTACCAGGGGTAAAACCAGCCAATACGAAAATAAGGTGGATATCTGGGTTAGGTCAAGCGAGCCACCCATCCCCAGCCCCGCGCCGATAGTTGCCCCTACTAGAGTGAAGGCCGTTGGAATTGGTAGGTGCAGCCAGACGCCCATGGCGACCATGGTGGCGGAGACCATCAATATTAGTACCGCCTGGTTGGGTCCCAGGCTTACGCCGTTAACGAAACCGGAGCTTAGAGTGTTCGTGACCCTCTGGCCCTGAAAAAAAGCACCGAGAAAAGCACTGATCCCAACGACCAAAGTACTGCGTAAAATCCCCATCGCCCGGGAGGAGACTACCGGACCAAAGGATGACGGGGCACTAACCGCTCCAACAGTCCAGGACATGAAAATAGAAGAGATAAAGGCCGCGGAGATAAGTATCATTACCTGTTTTTCCTCTGGAACATCCTATCCCTGAAGCTCCTCCGAGACCTTCTCTCGTAGCTCATCGTCGTGTATCTTGACCTGGATTTTATAGTCCTCGTCCTTCATCTTGCCCTGGTCCTCAAGATTTGCCGAAACGAACTCGCTATCAAAATAGCACGAATTGGCCTTCGTAATAACGTGACGGTAAATGAGATGCTCTAGCTTGCCCAGGGTCTTAACGAAATGGGACATTATTCCTTTTGCCCCCTGTTTGACCGCAGTTAACAGCTCAGAAAACGCCTTCCTGCCCTCTCCTTTTTCCATACGATGTTTGGAAGAATTCAAATGAGAGGCTGATTCTTTGAAGTCCTTTTCGGGAGGACTGTCGGGACTGTAGGCGGCGTGGGAGGCACTTCTTTCCTTTATCTCTTCCTGATCGTCGTCTTCACCGGGGTGCCAGTCGTTCCAGTTTTCCATGTGTTTGGTCGGTAGCTCGTCCCCCCGGCTTTCCGTTTCCAGGGTATAGTTGAATTGTTCGCAGAAATCCGTTATTTCGTCCCAGTCACCCTCGACGGTAAGGCCGGCTGGCTCGTCCTGGATTGAAGGTAGGTCCGTATCCGGCGGTTTATCATCTTCTTCTTTCTTCTGGTCATGCGTAGAACTGGTTTTACTCTCTTCTCCTTCGGTATGTGTGGTCATTGTGTACCTCCAGTGTACGTCGGATATCGGGCCATCATCTGCCATTATATCCATCGACCTCCCCATTTCAAGCCCATTTTTCGAGAAATTACAAAACGCTTGCCCCGATACCAAAAAGGCTATTCT
>CAZYCI010000179.1:0-2187 GCA_964645955.1 uncultured Thermotogae bacterium | reverse complement strand
CCCGCCTCAGCCCGGGTAGCAACTCGTCAGGCAAGCGGCAACGAACTTACTTTTATAACTTTAAAATATTAAAAAATAAGGTTAAAATTGTTCCAATCCGGGCATTAGCTCACAATAGCGTGGGGATGAAACTATATTCCCGGATGATGATACGCTTTCGTTTGTTGAAATATTAATTTAGGCGTGAAAAGGAGAATCATGTCCGCACAATACGAAATAGAGATATTGAACGACGGAGAAACCCTGGAAGTAGAGGCCGGCAGGGTCCTGCTCGAAGTCCTGCACGAAAACGATTACCGGGTACCGAGCCTCTGTGGCGGTATGGGGCTTTGCGGTAAATGCAGGGTTAGGGTCCTGGAAAACCCGCCAGAGCCCGTTGACTCTGAAGAAGAATTTTTCTCTTCCGAGGAGCTGAAGAACGGGATGAGGCTTTCCTGCCGCCTGGAAGTCGGTTCCGATATGGCCGTGGAAGTGCCGTCTCTGGCCGGAGCGGAAAAAGGGGAAGCCAATGCGAAAGCCGAACTTGACGAGCAGCTAGAGAACATTGAGGCCGATAGCGGAATCGAGCGCGAATTACTGGAACTGGAGCAACCCGGAAGGGAAGATCAGAGGTCGGACTCTTCCAGGGTCCTGGATGCGCTCGACGGAGACTTGAGTACTCCTCTGGACGTGCTCAGGACCATCCCCGGCAGGTTGAGGGAGAACGATTTTTCGGTTACTGCCACGGTAGATCGGGCGGGAAGTAATTTACTCTCCATTGATTCACCGGAAAAGCAGTACGAGTCATACGGGATGGCTTTTGATATCGGGACGACTACCGTGGCCGGGTACGGGCTGGACCTGACGACGGGCGAAACTCTAGTCGTAAATTCCAGGGAAAACCCTCAGGGCAAGTACGGTGCGGACGTGGTTTCCCGGATAAAGTACGTCAGGGAACACGACGACGGACTCGAGAGGCTTCAGGAAGAGATAATTCACGCGATTAACGAACTGGTGGATGAGTTCGCCGAAACCCAAAGAATTGCTCCGGAAGATATTTATAAGGCAACTTTCGTCGGCAATACCATCATGCTCCACCTGCTCGCCGGCGTCGATCCGACGAAATTGGATCAGGCGCCGTATATACCCGGTTTTGTGGAAACCCAGCGTATGGATGCCGAGGAACTCGGAGTCGGGATCAACCGGAAGGGTAAGTTGGTTCTTTTGCCTTCCCTCGCCGGTTACGTGGGGGCGGATATTACTGCCGGAGTGTTGCAAACCGGTATGCATAAGTCGGACGATTTAGCTCTTCTGGTTGACATCGGGACCAACGGAGAGATGGTGCTTGGTAATAAGGACAAAATTGTGGCAGCCTCTACCGCAGCCGGACCTGCCTTTGAGGGGGCGAATATCGAGCAGGGTATGACCGCCAGAACCGGTGCCATTTCCCACGTGAGAATAGACGAGGAAGGCCAACTACGCCTGGAAGTAATCAACGACGGTACTCCTAAAGGCCTATGTGGCTCGGGAATAGTTGACGCAGTTGGCGAGCTGTTGAAAGCCGGTCTGGTGGAGGATAAAGGCAATATCATTACGGAAAGATCCCAGCTTTCCCGGCCGACCATAAATCCTCTCGGTAATAGGTTAATCGATATAGGTAACGACAAGGCTTTCTGGTTGCATGTCGACAGCAACCCTGTTTTCGTGACACAGGAAGACATAAGAGAAGTTCAGCTGGCAAAGGGCGCGATTAAAGCCGGCATAGATATAATGCTCGAAGAGTTTGATGCCACGCCGGATGATATAGACAAGGTATACCTTGCTGGTGCTTTCGGGAACTACTTGAGAAAGGAGAACATTCTGCGGATAGGTGT
Source organism: uncultured Thermotogae bacterium (assembly GCA_964645955.1). Classification (GTDB taxonomy): domain Bacteria; phylum Bipolaricaulota; class Bipolaricaulia; order M55B111; family M55B111; genus JAGXLP01. The sequence goes on along the minus strand of CAZYCI010000179.1, from coordinate 334 downwards.
TTTGCCCCGGATGGATCTCGATAAAATCGTGTCGATTGGCAACGCAGCGGGCCAGGGGGCAAAACTTGCCCTGATAAATAGAGGCAAGGAGCGGGAAGTTGAAGAACTTGCCCGGGAAATCGATTACATAGAGCTTTCTTTCCGAACCGACTTCACTGATAAATTCATGTCCGCAATGGAATTCCCGAGCCAATCAAAAACTGACTGAGTTCCATGTCTGCCTGGATAAATGACAATAATTTTAAGAGGAAAAGACCCTAGAGGTTGTCGTACTCTTTCACTCGATCCTTCGGCTGCGGGGATCCGCCCGTTTCTTTTTTTGGTCTCCCCTGCT
>CAZYCI010000178.1:0-2209 GCA_964645955.1 uncultured Thermotogae bacterium | reverse complement strand
GCACAAAATACTCAATTTTCAAAAACCAACCATATGGCCGGCCAAATTAGGGAGCGAAGTTAAGACCGTTCAGTGAATGGTTAAAATTTTGAAAAATTAAATATTGATCTTGCAAGAAAGGGAAAACAACGCCAAAATTTAGCCTGGAATACTAGGTAATTTAATATTGCTAGTGTTTATCAAGCGTAATATCGGGAGGGAGGATTTTGGGATACGCTCTCGGCGTCGATACGGGTGATACATTTACGGACTCGGTTTTGCTCGATAGGAGACGGGGAGAAATAGTGGTTGCGAGCAAAGTTCCGACGAGCCATGACGACCTCTCCCGAGGGATTTTCCAGGCAATAGATGAAGTGTCCCGGGATGTGGATGCAAATGAGATAGATCAGGTTTCGCTTTCCTCCACCTTAGCCACCAATACAATCGTCGAAGGCAGGGGGCAGAGCGTCGGCCTTTTGACCCTCGGTTGGCAGCCCGACCGGGAGGACGAGTTTCCCCGTTCGAAAAGAGGTTATGTCTCCGGCAAGTTCAACGCCAGAGGCGAGGAGATCTCCGAACTCGATGAAGCCAGGGTGAGGATGTTAGTAAAAAACTGGCAGGGAGAGGTAGCCGGTTACGCGATCTCCGGATATTTCTCGGTTAGGAACCCGTCACACGAAGACAGGGTGGCCGAGATCGTCGGTGAAATGACCGAGAAGCCGGTAGTGAAAAGCCACGAGCTTTCACCGGAACTCGGTTTTTACGAGAGGGCCGTAACGGCGATTCTCAACGTAAAAGTTATCCCGGTAATAAATTCCTTTCTGGATGGAGCCAAAAAGGCCCTCGAACAAAGGGGTATTGATGCCCCGTTGCTGGTGGTGAAAAGCGACGGTTCGCTTGCCCGATCCGAGGAGATCAGAAGAAGGCCGATCGAAACCGTATTCTCCGGGCCGGCGGCCAGCATCATCGGAGCTCGATGGTTGTCCGGGAAGGACGAGGGGGTAGTGGTGGATGTCGGTGGAACTACCGCGGATATTGGCGTCCTCCGTGGCGGTGTTCCCGGTCTGGACGAGACGGGCGTTCAGGTGGGAAAATGGCGGACCAAGGTCAAGTCGGTAGACCTGAGAACCGTCGGACTTGGAGGCGACAGCCTGGTGAGGAAAGGCGACGGCGAGAGGATCGAATTTGGCCCCCAAACCGCCAGGCCGCTTGCCTTTGCTGATTTAGCGGAGGAGCATTTGAAGCAACTCGAGCTCTACAGGGAGACGACCTTTCTGGAAAGAAGGGCGCGGGATGGAAACGGTCTCGGTGAGTTGAGTGGCCCGGTGAGGACCTTTTACGACCTGGTGAAGGACTCTCCCCTCAACAAGAAGGTAATTTTTAACAGGGCCCGGGAGAGGGGTTTGATCAGGATGAACTACTACCTGAGCAAACTCGAGAGACTGGGCTACGTCCGGCGGATAGGGGTAACTCCGACTGATTTGCTCCACGTAACGGGCGAGTACGAGGCGGGGAGTAAGTCTTCTTCTCGGGCGGCGGTGGAGGTTCTTGCAGGAGAAAAGAAAAAGGAAAGCCGTAAATTCGCCTCCAGTTTGAAGAATGAATTCGAAAAGAGAATCGCGACCGAGGTTGTCAAAAAATTTATCCTAGAAGAATACCCTGAGGTCGATTTCGAGTCATCCCAAATATGGGATTACTGCAGGCGGGATGACTGTGAAGGGCTGTCCATAGATTTTGAGCTGAGTCTCCCGTTAGTCGGGGTAGGTGCACCGGCCGGTGCCTTTCTTCCCGGAGTCGGGTCGCGGCTCGGTGGGGAGTTCATCGAGGTGGAGAATTACGAGGTCGGTAACGCGGTTGGTACCGTTACGGGTCACGTTACCAGGAGGATCGAAGTACTGGTAGTTGAGAACCCTGAGACTGACGAGTTTTTCCTGTTTGCACCAGATGGACGCAAGGTTTTAGACGGCGAGGACGAATCAGTCGTTATGGATAAAGCCCGAGAACACGCCAGAGAGGTGGCTCGAAAAAAAGTAAAAGAGGCGGGAGGCGAGGAGGTTGACTTAACGGTCGATTCCGATAAACTGACCCATGGAAGGGCCAGAATAGAAGTGATTGCCGTCGGCAAACCCTTCCTCAGTTAGCCGGGAGTTAAAGTTTGACGTAAGGGTAAAAAAGGTTTATTATATAACCAATATATTGCTATCAAACTCTGTCATATGACTCTTTGAAG
>CAZYCI010000177.1:0-2236 GCA_964645955.1 uncultured Thermotogae bacterium | reverse complement strand
TATCGTTAACCTCCAGGGGTTTCTCTCCCTGCCTGGCCGACGACATGGGGCTGGGGAAGACGATTCAGCTGCTGGCTGCCCTGTTGAAGTTTAAACATAGTGATGGTAGGTTTCCGAACCCGACACCTTCCTTGCTGGTCTGCCCCACTTCGGTCCTGGGGAACTGGGGCCGGGAAGTGGAAAGTTTTGCCCCGTCGCTATCTCACACCATCCATCACGGTGGAAATCGCCTTCAAGGAGGAGAATTTATCCAGATGGCAAGGGAAACCGATTTAACCGTTACCTCTTACGGGCTGTTGAGAAACGACTTTAGCCTTTTAAATGAAATCGACTGGAGGCTGGTGGCTCTCGACGAGGCGCAGAAGATAAAGAACCCGGAAACGAAAACCGCCCAAAAGGCGAGGGACCTCCCCTCAAAAGTGCGAGTGGCTCTGACCGGTACCCCGATTGAGAACAACCTTACGGAACTATGGTCCATTATGGAGTTCCTTAACCCAGGTTATTTGGGTTCAAGAGGGGACTTCCAAAACGAATACGCCAAACCGATCCAGCAAAAACGGAAAGGAGCTCGCCAAAAACAGAAGACGTTAAAGAAGCTGGTGGATCCGTTTATTTTAAGTAGAAAAAAGACCGACCCGGAAATTCTATCTGACCTTCCGGAAAAGATAGAAAAAAAGGAATACTGCTCCCTTACCCCCGAACAGGCATCGCTTTACCAGGCCGTAGTCGACGAAGCGGGAGATCAGCTGGACGAGGCCGAAAGGGACGAGGGCGACATGAAGAAGAGAGGCTGTATACTGAGCACTATCAACAGGCTAAAGCAGATATGCAACCACCCCGCACATTTCTTAAGCGACGAGGGGTTCGATCCCGGAAGATCCGGTAAGATGGAACGACTGATTGACATCTGCGAAACCGTACTCGACGAGGGGTATTCCGCCCTGCTGTTCACCCAGTACGTGGAATTCGGCCAGATGTTACGGGATTACCTCCAGGAGCGTTTCCACTACCGAGTCCCCTTCCTCCACGGAGGAACGTCACAAAAATCCAGAGACGAGATGATCGACGAGTTTCAACGACAGGATGAGCGTCTGCCATTTTTTCTCCTGTCACTGAGGGCGGGAGGCCTGGGGGTCAACCTGACAGAAGCAAGTTACGTAATTCACGTCGACAGGTGGTGGAACCCGGCCGTGGAGTCCCAAGCCACGGACAGAGCTCACCGGATCGGCCAGGAGAATAACGTAATCGTCCACAAATTCGTCAGCTCCGGAACTTACGAAGAGGAGATCGACCGCATGATCGAAAAAAAGAAGGAACTCGCTGAAGAGATAGTCGGGTCGGGAGAAGAGGGGTTGACCGAGCTATCCAAGCAGGAGTTTATAAACCTGATTGAGCTAAAGGAGGGTTAGCCATGGGGTATTGGAAGAACTTCGAATACACGACCCCCAAACCGGTCGAAGACGGGATAAAAGCCCGAACCAGGCGCGGCGAGTTCGGAGAGAGTCAGATAGGTAAACGGTGGATAGAAGTCCTGGAATCCTTCGGTAAATCCAATCGCCTGCAGCGGGGAAGGCGCTACGCCCGCAAGGGTCAGGTGCGGGAGGTAAAGGTCGAAAAAGGCGGGGTCAGCGCCGAAGTACAGGGTTCGCGTTCCAAACCTTATAAGGTGATGATAGAGCTCGAGCCGTATCCCGAACAATCCTGGGAGGATATAATTGAAGAAATATCCTCAGTGCCTCTGTACTACGCCGCCTTCAGTTCGGGAAGCGTCCCCGAAGATTTCCACGAAGTCCTGGCCGGTTATGACCTATCGCTTACTCCAAGCGACCCGGATGAACTGGATACCCGCTGCTCCTGTCCGGATTCGGCAAACCCGTGTAAACATATAGCCGCGGTTTACTACCTACTAGGCGAAAGGTTCGACGAGGACCCATTTCAGTTGACTAAGATCAGGGGTAGAACCAGGGAAGAACTTCTGGGGGCTCTTTCCGAATCCGGATCGACACTAGAAGCGGAAGGACCAGGCACTCCGCCCACCGAAACTCCTTTAGATACCGACCAGGAAAAGTTCTGGAAACCGGGAACTGAACTTCCCGCTACCGATTCATTAAGCTTTAAGGATCAAGAACGAGAAGAGCCGGCCATTCTCAAATTGCTGGGAGTACCCCAGTTTTTACCGAACAGCAAAAAGTATCGCCGGAGCCTGGGGGAAGCATACCGGCTTGTATCCGAGGAT
>CAZYCI010000176.1:0-2305 GCA_964645955.1 uncultured Thermotogae bacterium | reverse complement strand
ATACCATTTTTTCTCGAACATTTTTACCTCCTAGATATTCTGCCGAGAGAGAAAACTTCAAATCCGCAAAAACTAAAACTGGTTAGTTTGTATGGTTCTTTTCTACCACCTCCGTCGGTATAAGGGTTATTTTTCTCCTCTCCTGTATGGTTGTTGTAACGCGTTTGGCGCACCCATGTTCTTCTTCATTTTACCGAAGGAAAGTACGACGAGCGCCAGTATCGCCGCACCGTAGGGCATCATTTTCAAAAGTTCCGGTGCCACCCATGGTTGCAGACGGTAGGATAGATGCATTAAGGCACCGAAAAGAAAAGCTCCTAACAGCCCCCTGGACGGGTTCCAGGAAGCAAATATGGTCAGGGCGATAACCAGCCAGCCCATTCCGTTGGTCATTCCCTGGGTCCAGGCCGGTCTGTAAGCTATCGAAAGGTAACCTCCGGCGAATCCCGCCAGTGTCCCGCCGAATGTCACACAGGCGTAACGAACTAACCATACGTTTATACCTGAGGAATCGGCGGCAGAGGGATTTTCTCCAACTGATCGAATCGTTACCCCTATCGAAGTGTGAAAGAGGACGAATGAAAGAACCGGAGTCAGGGCAAGTGCTATGTACACGATCGGGTTCTGATCGACGAAGAGTATTTCACCCAGGTAAGGGATTTCCCTTAATACGGGAACGGAGATGTTGGGAATCGTGGCGTTGAGAGGTTCTCCTTCAAAGCCCTTTCCGAATAGACCGGATAGCCCCAGTCCGGCCATGGTCAAAGCCAGGCCGGAGACGACCTGATTTGCCCTGAGTGTTATTGAAACGAAACCGTGAACGAGCGAGGCCACGGCTCCGGCAAGTCCCGCTATCAACATCCCGAGCCAGGGGTTACCGGTAATAAAAGCCGTCGCAAAAGCACTGACGGCCCCGAGGATCATCATTCCTTCGACTCCGAGGTTCAGGACGCCGGACCGTTCGGAATATATCTCGCCCAGCGTGGCAAGCAGCAAGGGCGTTCCGTATGCGAGAGTTCTGCTGAGCGTCCCGATAACCCAATTTTCAATCATTTCCTTCCACTCCAGTTTATTTTATAACTCATCAGTAGTTCACTTCCAATCAAAAAGAAAAGGATCAACCCGTTAAATACGTCCGTGATCTGGAAGGGAAGGCCGAGTGAAACCTTAATAGCGTCCCCGCCGGCAAATATTGCTCCGAAGAAGAGCGAAGTGACTATGACGGCCAGCGGGTTCTTCCTCGCGAGCCAGGCTACGATTATCGCCGTGTAGCCGTAACCGAGAGAAAGTTCGTTTGGGTTACGCAGCATGTGGTGAATTCCGGCGACCTCGCCGACTCCGGCCATTCCCGCCATTCCGCCGGAGATAAACATGACGAACAGCGTCGTTTTCACGTAACTCATTCCGGCAAATCGACCGGCAGCCGGACTGCTACCCAGGACCCTTATTTCGAAACCAGGCGTGGTCCTGTTAATTAGAAAGTAGATTATTATTGCCGCCAGAACTCCGACCATCAACGTAATCCAGTGGACGTTGGTTGTACCTATTGTCGGGAGCTGGGCTGAGGCTGAAAACTCGTTCGTGTAAGGGAAACCCCACTGTTTATCGCCCTTCCAGGGTCCCTGGACCAGGAAAAGCACCAGGTTTATTGCGACGTAATTCAGCATTAAAGTTGTTATCACGTCATTTATTCCCAGCTTGCTCTTCAAGAAGGCCGGTATCAGACCCCAGGCCGCACCGGCGAGGAAACCGAAGAAGAACATTGCCGGAATCACGAGCGGGTCGGGGATCGGGCTGAAGAGTGCGACCCAGGTGGCCGCAATTGCCCCGAGCAGGAGCTGGCCTTCGGCTCCGATGTTCCAGAATTTCGCCCGGAAGGCTATAACCAGCCCGACTCCAGCCAGTAACAGAGGAGTAGCCCTTCTTACGGTCTCCGATATTTCGTATATCCCGCCAAAAGCTCCACTGAAAAGAACCTGGTAGGCCCTTATCGGATTTGCACCGTAGGCCCAGAATATGATGCTTGCAACGAGAAACGCACCGAGCAGAGCCAGAAAAGAAACCGTTATTACAGCGAGGCCGGAAGGGTTCTGTCTTTTTTCTAGTTCAAAAGGTAGGTTCTCTAGCATTTTCACTCCTCAACCTGTTCCTCACGCTTTTCAAGCTCTTCCAGTGGTGTGCCCGCCATAAGCAAGCCCAGTTCTTCTCTTTCAAGTTCGCCGCATTCCACAACCCCCATGAGTTGTCCTTCGAAGAGCACCGCGATTCTGTCGCTGATCGAGGTTACCTCCGTCAGGTTTTCGGA
>CAZYCI010000175.1:0-2330 GCA_964645955.1 uncultured Thermotogae bacterium | reverse complement strand
ACTTACCCTCTTACCTTCTCCTCGTCAAAGTAAGCTACGAGATCGGCCAGAGTGAATGATTCAAGTACTTCGGTGAACTTTTTGTAGATGGCCTTCCAGACGTCAAGGGTGGGGCAATTATCCTCGAGGGGGCAGGGTTTGCCTTCTTCCGGCAGCAAACAATTGACCGGAGCCAGGTTGCCGTCCTCCAGCACGGAGACCACTTTCTTTATGGAGATATCCCCCGGCTCGTTCGACAGCTCGTAACCGCCTCCGCGCCCGCGCTTTACCTCGACGAGCTCGGCGTTCTTCAGCTCCCTCATGATTTTCTCCAGGAATGGCTGGGGAAGCTCGTACTTTTCGGCAATTTCCTTGGTAGACCGGTAAGTAGTATCGTATTTCAGAGCCAGTTCCGCCATTGCAACTAGACCGTAGCCACTTTTCTTGGTAATTTTCATGTTCCTCTCCCTAGAACCTTTTCCGGGTTGAATTATTAATTAGACACCAACGTTGGAACGATCGAAGCTTTCTTCTCCTTCTTCTTCAGTCCTTGCTTCCAGGCGGTCCTCGAGTTCCTCGACGGTAGCTTCGAGTTCGAGCTGTCTCTTGAGCACCTGGTCAAAAGCATCGCCAAGCGGGTCCGGAATGTCCGCATGATCCAGGTCGAAATCGGGCTTCGAACCGCTTCCTTCCTTCGAAACTTGCGCCGGCACGCCAACGGCAGTGGTAGCAGAAGGTATCGATTTGGTAACCACCGAGCCGGCACCAATTCGGGCACCTTGCCCCACAGTAATCGGTCCAAGCAGAATACCGCCAGCACCGACCTCTACGTTGTCCTCCAGAGTTGGATGGCGCTTGCCCGGTTCCTTGCTGGTGCCGCCGAGCACTACGCCCTGGTAGAGCAGAACGTCATCACCTATCTCGGCCGTTTCTCCGATCACTACGCCGCTCCCGTGATCTATAAATACCCCGCTGCCTATCTCGGCGCCGGGATGAATTTCTACTCCCGTCAAAAAGCGGCTTACGTGCGAAATCAAACGGCCCAGCAACTTGAGCCCGTTCCGCCAGAAGAGGTTGGCCAGCCGATGCAACCAGAGCGCGTGCAGCCCCGGATAACAACAGAGTACCTCCAGCAGATTTCTTGCTGCAGGATCCCTGTCAAATACGGCCCGTACATCTCTTCTTAAGCGGCGAAACGCATTCATTTTATTACCCCTGAATAAATCAAAAATTGGCGTCGATCCAACTCTAATTACTGAAAACCGCGCCTGATAGGAAATTAGGAAAAATTAACTGCACAACCATAGTATAGTTCGACTCCGTTTTTTTCAAGAGTAAAATAGTCCAGTTTTTTCGGGGCTTAACTGAGATGAGTTGCTTGGATCATGGTAAGAAATCAATTTTACTTTGGTTACCTTTGCCAATCCCCTTACCAAGCTTAAGCCAGGTGAGATTCCACAGGTAGGTAAGTGCCGGATTGAAAGCGGGAATACCCCCGATTATAATCCCACTCAGGTGATTGACGTGCCAGAGCTTCCCGAGGTGGAGACGGTCGTCCGGGGTTTAAAGTCCCGGATCAACGGATACAGGATCGAACAAATTGAAATACATGACGAAGAGCTCTTACGGGACCTAAAGCCGGATCACCTGAAGCGTCGGATCGAAGGAAAACGGATAACGGACATAAGGCGCCGGGGAAAGTACATTTTGCTCGAAGTGGGAAAGGAAAAGCTCGTGGTGATCCACTTGAGGATGACCGGCAAGCTCCTCGTCCTGTCCGCGGATGAAACCACCGATTACCAGAGAATATCCTTCGTATTTCAGGAAGGAGAGAAGCTCGTATTGGATAACATGCGCAGGTTCGGCACGCTGGATCTTCTGGAATCGGAGGCCGAAGAGCCACTGGCTTCGCTGGGGCTGGAACCTTTCCGGGAAGAGTACCGCTGGGAAAGGTTTCGGGAATTGTTTGAGACCACACAGCCCTTAAAATTGTTGTTGCTGGACCAGAAGAAACTCGCCGGACTTGGCAATATCTACGCCAACGAGGTTCTCTTTCGGGCGGGGCTCAACCCGCTGCTTCCGGGGAAGGAAACAAACACTTCGGAAAGACAGGATCTTTTCGAGCTAATACCGGAAGTTCTTACCGAGGCGATTGAAAACAGCGGTACCACGATCGACGACTTTAGGGATTCGTCCGGCGAACCGGGAAGTTTTCAGGACTTTCTCAGGGTGTACAACCGGGAAGGTGAACCCTGCGAGGAATGTGGAACCGAGATAGTGAAGGAACAACAGTCCGGAAGGAGTACTTATTACTGCCCGGATTGCCAGAGCATAGACGGAGGAACTTTTGA
>CAZYCI010000174.1:0-2340 GCA_964645955.1 uncultured Thermotogae bacterium | reverse complement strand
TGGCGGTTTATCAGTCCGAGATCAAGAATCTGATAAACGCGAAGGCCGCCATTTATTCCGGTGCCTATATTCTGATGGACAGTCTGGATTTGAAACTGGAAGACCTCGATCAGCTCCTTATAGCGGGAGGATTTGGTTCATATCTTGATCGAGAAAAGGCAAAGATCCTAGGTTTAATTCCGGATATTCCTTCCGAGAAGATCAAATTCGTCGGTAATACCTCGATCATCGGGGCGAAAATGGGCTTGCTATCCCAGCGGGCTTACGAAGAAAGCCAGGATATTTCCGAATCCGTTACCTACTACGACCTGATAGATTACCCGAACTATTTCGAAGAGTTTACCGCCGCCAAGTTCATTCCCCATACGGATCTAAGCCAGTTTAGTTCCGTTGGTCCAAAAGCCAGCGCCGGAGATGGTCAAAATCAATAACTTTAAAGAAGAAGCGCCGGCAAGTAATGGGCAAAAAAGAGGGTTCAAAATTGCAGTGGCGGGGAAAGGCGGTACCGGCAAAACTACGATTGCCAGTTTAATCGTTCAGGGGATCGTCGAAAGGAAACTGGGCTCCGTCCTGGCCATCGATGCCGATCCAAACGCCAACCTGAACGAACTTCTCGGCTTTGAAGTGGAGGGAACGATCGGGGAAATTGAGGCAAACGTCCTGGACGGCAATGTCGATATTCCTCCGGGAATGACTAAAAAAAGGTGGATGGAATATAACCTTCAGCAGATACTGGCTGAAGGTAAAAGCAAGGACCTGCTGGTCATGGGACGCGGAGAAGGTCCCAGTTGCTATTGTGCGGTTAACAATATTCTCAGGGAATACCTGAACACGCTTTCAGAAAATTACGACTTCGTGGTCCTGGATAACGAAGCCGGACTGGAACACCTTTCGCGGAGGACCACCACCGGGGTCGACGTTTTATTGGTAGTAAGCGATGGTAACCCGGTAGCTATCAAATCAGCCAGCCGGATCAAGGGGTTACTTGATGAGCTCGAAATTCGGGTCGACGAGAGTTACCTGGTTTTAAACAGGATACCCGAGGACTTACCCCCGGAAGTAGAAGAAAAAGCCGAAGGACTGGAGCTGGAGTTGCTGGGAAAGGTCCCGAGAGACGAGGAGCTTTTACGGCTCTGCTGGAGGGGTGGAACTCTGGCCGAGCTAGACCCCGATTCTCCCTCGAAACAGGCCGTGAAGAAGTTGTTGAGAAAAATCTTGCCAAAGACGGAGAAAGCAGGGACCGCGGAGCACCAGTAATACTTTTCGAATATAACATCTGGAGGTTTTTGGTCTATGGAGATACCCGATGTAAAGAAAAGTGCGGAGAGCGAAATTACCGAAGTAAAGATCGGCGCTACCCCGGAAGAGGGAGGCACCCGGTCACAGGTAGTGAGGATCGGCGGGGAGACTTCCCTGCCTTTTCTTCATTTTGAAGGTTCAACGCCAAATAGGCCCGTAATTGCAATGGAGATCTGGGATGTTTTTCCGGAAAGCTGGCCTTCCGTCGTAAAGGAAGAATACGAGGGCGTGCTGGGTGATACCGCCGAGTGGGCCAGTAAATGCGAGGAAGAGTTCGAAATCGACATGATCTGTCTCAAGCTGGAAGGCTGCAATCCCTACGGAGAAGACAGGAGCCCGGAAGAAGCCGCAAAAACGGTGGAAGACGTCCTTGACGCGACCTCTCTTCCGCTGATCATCTGGGGTTCCGGAGAAGACGAAAAGGACAACGAGGTATTTACCCGGGTTTCGCCGGTAGGGGCCGGTGAAAACTGTCTGCTGGGGACAATTACCGAGGACAATTACCGTACTCTATCGGCTCTCAGCCAGGCCGACGGTCACAAAATCGTCGCCGAGTCACCTGTTGACATAAACATAGCCAAGCAGGTAAATACTCTGGCTCTGGACGTCGGGTTCGATCTGGAAAATCTGGTCATCTTTCCCAATTCTCCGGCTCTCGGTTATGGCATCGAATACGTATACTCGATAATGGAACGAACCAGACTGGCCGGACTGAAGGGTGACAGGCTAATGGCACAGCCAATCCTCGCAAATATCGGGGGAGAGGTGTGGGGGACGAAAGAGGCCAAGATATCCGAGGATGAAATGCCCGAGTGGGGAGATCACAGGAAACGCGGGCCCGTGTGGGAAGCCACCACTGCTTTTACCTATCTCCAGGCGGGTACGGACCTCCTCGTGATGCGTCACCCGGAGGCCGTCAGAGAAACCCGAACAATGATCGACCGGATGATGAACGATAGCGCTCAGAAATAGTTCGTCAATCGAGCAACCATACAGGGGGTAAAAAAAGAATGATTCTGATTGGAGAAAGAATTAACGCCG
>CAZYCI010000173.1:1211-2345 GCA_964645955.1 uncultured Thermotogae bacterium | reverse complement strand
CCCAGGAGCCCTGGTCTTTTGGAGATAAGTACGAGGAGATCAACCGGAAGTACATTTCGTTCCGCTACCGCCTGCTTCCCTTCCTCTATACCCAGTTCTACAGGTCTCATGTTTCAGGTTTGCCGATTGCAAGGCCCCTTTTCATGGAATTCCCCGAAGACGACCAAAGCTACGAGGTTAGCGATCAGTTTATGGTTGGCGAAGCAATGTTAGTGGCGCCGGTACTGGAAAGAAGCGCGGATAGGCGTATGTTGTACTTGCCTTACGGCGAGGCTGGAGAAGAGCTCGACTGGAAGGATTGGTGGACAGGGGATTATTACAGAAGCGGTTACCACGTTTTCGAGGCTCCTCTGAATACCATGCCGGTTTTCCTCCGCCCGGGTCACGGAGTTCCAGTGACCGAGACAGTCCAGCATACGGAGGAGTTTCCGGATACCCTGAAGCTACACGCAAATACTGGACCGGATGATAATATAAACGCCGAAATTCCCGTTTACCACGACGACGGGAAAACGAATTCCTACGAAGACGGCGAGTATTTCTTCGGCAGGTATATTCTAAATCGACCTGAGAACGGCGGAGAACCCTTACTTAAAGTAGAGAACGACGGCTACGAGCCTTTCTGGGAAGAAGTCGAACTGATGGAATAAATTAAACTTCTTTCAGTTCGTTCTCGGCGGCAGCGACTGCTTTTCTATAGATTTCCTTGGTTGAGTAACCCGAGTTTTTGGCTAGCCTTTTGCAGGTTTCGAACTCCGGCGAGTAATTGATAGGCGCTCCGTTTAGGTAGCCGACCTTTACTTCAACCTTACCGGCGCCGGTTTGGACCTCTTCAAAGCGTCTTTCCAGTTTGGTTCTATTTACCAGCTTATCTCGAATTCCAAGCGTGGTAGTGTTCCGAAAAATTATTTCTCTCAGCTCTTGACCGTCTTCCGGGTTGCAGATAACGGTTAACTTAACTCCCGGGCGGTTCTTTTTCATTTGTACGGGAGTTTTGTAGACGTCCAGGGCCCCTGATTCCATCAGCTTTCTTTCAACTACGGGAAACAGCTCCGGGTTCATGTCGTCCAGGTTTGTTTCGAGGACGAGCGCCCGATCGCTTTCTACGCCGGAAAAAGTCTCGATCGTTCCCAG
>CAZYCI010000173.1:0-1111 GCA_964645955.1 uncultured Thermotogae bacterium | reverse complement strand
TAGCTTCCAAACTGCTGCGGCGGCTCCGACTATGTCCGCGATTGAGTCTACTGCTCCGACCTCGTGAAAATGAACTCCTTCCTTGTTAGTCCCGTGAATACCGGCTTCTACCTCCGCGAGAAGGGTGAACATATCTACGCTTTTCGTTTTTACTTCTTCCGGAAGGTCGGAATCGAGTATCATGGAGGTTACCTCTTCGAGATGGCGGTGAGTACTTCCTTTTTCCTCCTCAACCCGGAACCTTTTGCCGGTTATTCCTGACCTCGTTTCCTCCCACGTATCTACCGCCGTACCCTCCGGCAGGGTTTCCTCGATGAGATCGAGCAACCAGGATCGATCCACCCCGAGGTCCATTAAGCTCGCAAGAAAGGTGTCTCCACTGATTCCTGAATTCGGTTCCAGAAAAAGCACTCTTTCTGCCTCTGTCGCGTTCAAGTTATTCCCCGCAGTTGTCCTTGATTTTGTTGACCGTGGCCGCAGCGAAGTATCCCGCACCGTAACCGTCACCGATGTTTACTACCGTCACTCCCGGTGAACAGGTATTAAGCATGGTAAGCAGGGCCGCTATTCCATCCAGGTTAGCTCCGTATCCCACATCGGTGGGAACGGCGACTATCGGCGTGTCGACAAGTCCGGAAACTACGCTCGGCAGTGCACCTTCCATTCCTGCTACAACGACTGCCACGTCCGCTTCCGCTATCTTCTCTCGAAAACTTATCACCCTGTGTAGGCCGGAGACTCCGACGTCAAAAATGGTATCGGCTTCGACTCCCATCGAACGAACCGTGATCTCGCTCTTTCTTGCAACCGGTATATCCGTAGTGCCCGCCGTAATTATGGCTACTGTCCCGCTTGTTTCGTCAGGGAATTCGCCAAGGAAAGCGAGGCTGGATTCAGGATAGGTATTTGCTTCCGGGTACTTCTCCTCAATGGCCTCCAAAACGTCGGAATCGACCCGAGTTGCAAGAACGTAGTCCTCCGGATACATCTCCTCCAGGATCTCGAGCACCTGATCCTCCGTCTTCCCCTCACAGTAGACCGCCTCCGGGGCTCCGCGTCGCAAATCCCGATGCGTATCGACCTTTGCGTGGCCTAAGTCCTTGAAGGGCAA
>CAZYCI010000172.1:0-2369 GCA_964645955.1 uncultured Thermotogae bacterium | reverse complement strand
GCCTGGCCGGTCATCCACTCCATGGCGGGTGAAGCGAGAAAGGCCACGACTTCCGCGACGTATTCCGGCTTCCCGAATTCGCCCAGCGGAATACCGGCAATTGCTTCCTCTTCGATTTGTTCTTCCGATTTTCCGGCTGCTTCCGCCCACTGCTCCAGGAAGGCCCAGTGCATATCCGTTTTGATGTATCCCGGACAAACGGCGTTTACGTTTATCCCGTCCCCGGCAACTTCCTTTGCCAGGGCCCGGGTAAAGCCGACGACCCCGTGTTTTGCCGCCGAGTAGGCAACCAGTTCCGAATAACCGGATTTGCCCGCGTCGGAAGAAATATTAACTATATTTCCATGGCCGCGATCGATCATCCCGGAGAGGAACTCGTAAGTATACAGGTAGGTGCTATCCAGGTTGAGCGCCATGTACCGATTCCAGTCCTCCTGATCCATCTCGGTAAACTTGATTGCCTCGAATAATCCGACGTTGTTTACGAGGATATCGACACGCCCGAACTCCTCTCTGGCCTCGTCGGCCACGCTGGTTACGTCCGCCTTTTTCGTAGCGTCACCGACGGTAACCAGGACCTCGCCTCCCTCGGACTCGATTGCTTCACCCGTCGATTCCGCCTTTTCCGCGTCGATATCGTTGACGACGACCTTTGCCCCCATGGCGGCAAGTCTTTTCGCTATGGCCTCTCCGTTTCCGGCTCCCGAACCCGTCACCAAAGCAACTTCTCCGGTCAACTGACCATCTGACATTTACTATACCTCCTTTTTTCGCTTTGTCATTTAGCTCCAACCTTCCAGATCCAGCTCAAGTAGTTTTTCTTTTTTTGGTCGGCCTTCCTCGTCCCACCCCCTGAGAGAGTAATATTTGCCAAGCATTTTCTGGAATTCTTCCTCGGAAATGGAGTTACCGCTAGCTGGGCCGTCACCTTCCAGAGGTTTCTTCATTCTTTCCGGCAATTTATCGTCCTCCCGGGAGAACCCTTCCCGGACGTTGAACAGCCTTGTCAGGTTCCAGATCCTCTCACCGGTCGTTTTGAGTTCTTCCTCCGAAAGATCGTAACCAAATGCAGTCAGCCAGTCCTTTACCTGCTCCAGCTGATAAGCGGTAAAGTCACAGGTAATCAGGGAATACGTCAGGCTGCGCAAGTTCTGATCCGGTATCACCGCAGCAGCATGGCCTTCAGTGGAATATGGATCCCTCTCGCCGCCTAAAGCATCCGTTCCAATCGGGTAGGCCCTCTGATGGCAGGCACCTCTGTCGCTGGTAGCGTAGGCAAGGGCCATGCTGAAGGAGCCTCGTGGTTCGAAAGAAGGAAGCTCAAGCCCCTTCACTTCAACCGCCGCTTCCCGGGCCTCTCCCCCGACTTCCTCGCCGGCATATCTCGTTCCCTC
Source organism: uncultured Thermotogae bacterium (assembly GCA_964645955.1). Classification (GTDB taxonomy): domain Bacteria; phylum Bipolaricaulota; class Bipolaricaulia; order M55B111; family M55B111; genus JAGXLP01. The sequence goes on along the minus strand of CAZYCI010000172.1, from coordinate 975 downwards.
GGCCAGCAGGTCACCAAGTTCGTCACGGCCCGCGACTTTCTTAACCAGCTCAGCTGCTTTTTCGCCGTCCCCAAAACCAATCGAGTAATCGATCAGGTTCTTTTCCGAAACCTCCATGGCCCAGCTAATTACGTTACCTGTGCTAATGGTATCAAGTCCCAGGCTATCGCAGAGGTTTCCTATCTTTGCCACGTCTTCGAGGTCCCCGATTTCCGGCAGTGAACCGTTCATTACGGTCGTTTCGTACTCCGGTCCTTTGTGCGTTTCCCATTCGTTTTCGCTACCGGCGGCAAACTTCAGGTTGTACCCGCAGGCAACGGGACAGAGGTAACAGGATTCCCGATTGGCCGTTGCCGCCGTTACTGCTTCATCGTCTATTTCGCCGGCTTCCGCAAACCTTCCCTTTGTCCAGTTGCCAGTTGGAAGCGCACCCGCCTCGTTCATCGGGTCAAGCGTTCCTATAGTACCGACATCCCGGGCCCACTTTGTGTTGTCGCTGGAACTAAGATATTTAAGTTGATCTCCCCGTAACTCCGAAAGATCAGGTAGGGTATCGGGTTCTTCAATTTTACTTACGAGAACGGATTTCAGGTTTTTCGACCCCATGACCGCCCCGGCCCCGCCGCGACCGGCGTGATGCTTGCCTCCGTCCGACGATATGGTCGCGAACTTGACCAGGTTTTCCCCGGCCGGACCGATAGAAGCCTCGAGAAAACCGTCCTCAACTTCGGCCATTTCTCGCGTCGTATTGCCCCAGTACCGTCCCGCCTCCTTAAATTCGACCTCCCCTTTGCTTATCTTTAGCGCTACCGGCTCGCCCGCTGCGCCGGAAATGACCATTGCCCTGTAATCCGGCAGGTTGAACCTCAGGTAAGTCGGAAAGTGTCCGCCGGAATAACTATCGAGAAACGTCCCCGTCAGCGGGGATTTAGTAACGACACAGTACCTGGAAGCCCCCGGAGCCAGGCCGAGAAA
>CAZYCI010000171.1:0-2389 GCA_964645955.1 uncultured Thermotogae bacterium | reverse complement strand
ATTCAATCATCTTTGACCGAACTTAAGTTTAACTCTCCGAGATTGAAAAACAGGTAAACCTGTCATGAAAAGGTAAAAGTCATATAGCCCGCTCTTCCACTACCGGTAAGCCAAGCATAAACGGTTTCAGTAAGTTAGATTAACTTAAAAGGTTTTCCCTGCCGGAATCAGAAACGAACAGATAGGATTTATTTTCTACTTCCAGATACTCAAAGATCTCGTCTATATTGGAAATTTCAAATGGGATTATGTGAAGGTCTCCATCCTGAGAGTTCTTTAAAGAACCAAGTAAGTCCTTTTTCTCGATTTTTATATTAGTGTCACTCTGGGAAAGACGGGCCTCGGAGATCAATTTCTGCAAATATTTTTTGGCTGCTCGCTCTTTCTCCTCTTCGACACATATATGAAAGTTTATTATTCCCTCCCAGTTCCCTTTAATTTCGTTAGCTATCAATCCGGCTAGATCGAAGTACCTATCCTCTTTAAAACCCTTTTCTAAAACCTTCGAGGAGATCCAAAGATGAATATACTTTTCGGAACCCAGTCCAAGTTCTCGATCTCGGGCAAAAAAGATAAGGCCTTTTCCTAGATCGCTCGCAGTACGGGCTATTCTCCTCATCGAGGGCCTTGAGATCCTGTCGGGTTTAAACGGTAAGAATAATATATTCGGGGAGAAAACCTGGCTAGAGATCGCTCCGAGCGAAGTAATAACTCCGTCAACGTAATCCCTCGCCTCAATCGTGGAAAAGTTCGTAAATATTCCCTCTTCGCCAAACCTCTTAACCAATCTGGGTAGCTGCTTCAATTCCTTGTTCATCTGTCTGTCGGTCAGGTCCTCTGCTTCCGGGTTATCCTCAACATCCCCTGTCAGCCTCAAGCCCAGGGCGGTCATCGTCCCGTGAGGATAGGTCATCGACTTAATCATTGGAAAGTTCCCGGAAAGTGTTCTGGTAGTTAAGACCGGTACGAGAAAGTTGGGCTTCCATATGTGCTCTTCCGATTCCGGCAGGTTTTTTATCTTCTTCGTTGCCCACTCCGAGACCTCCCTAAACAAGCCCGACCGGACGTCCCCCTGACCTTGTTTCAAGTCCCTCCTCACGAGAAACAGGTACATGGAAAAGACGAATAGTAACGCCAGGATGCTTGTAGGAACATCAATCAGAAACATTATCACAAATGAGGATAGAGCCCCGTAGAGAGGAATAAATTTTGGAACGTCAAATGTAGGTCTGAAACTAGGCAAACCGAGGAACTGTTCGACAAATACGGAAACGTTAATCATCATGTAGGCTATCAGGAAGAACATGGTTAGGATCTGGGCAATCGAGTTGAGGGATCCGACGAGGAGTAGTACCAGAACAAACCCGGCAGTGAGAAGGGTTGCGTTTTGGGGTTCGCCGGCCTCAGTTTTCTCCGTCAATACATTGCTGAAGGGAATAATTCTGTTTTCCGATAAAGCTTGCAACACTCGGGGAGCCGCGATAATGGTAGTGAGGGCACTGGAAAAAGTTGCAGCGAGAACCCCCAGTAACACGGCAGGTGGAAAGGCAGAAAGCTCAGCCACCAGAAGCGGGTTCTCAATGAGCTGAGCCGAGGTCGTGGAGTAACCGAACCAAAAAACAAGTAGAATATAAAATATGGTGGTGACCCCTAAGCCCGAGAGCACCCCTTTTGGAATTTGCTTCTTGGGGTTACTTAATTCTCCGGACATCCCGATACCGGCCATAAGACCGGTCACCGCCGGAAAGAAAAGAGCAAAAAGCGACCAAAAATCCATCTCCGCGAAAGCTCCGAAAAGAGGAACCGTGAGAGCTTTGCTACCTATATCCAGTAAGTTCCCTCCCAAGAACACGGCAACCAGGGATACACAGACCGCAACGAAAACTATAGTCTGCGCCCTTACTGCAATTTTTGTACTTATAAACACTAGGATGGTCAGGACGCCGAAAATGGCTAACGCGACAAGCAAAAGGGAGTGTTGTGGGAATATGAAAACCCAGGTCTCTGCAAATCCAAACACGTAAAGGGCAACGGAAAACGCCTGGGCGAGAAAGAGAGGTACACCCACGCTGCCACCGATTTCCAAACCGAGAGTCTTAGAGATGATGGAGTAAGCTCCACCCGCTCCAATGTTAATGTTGGTCGTTATCGAGCTAAGCGAGAGCCCCGTAGCAAACGTGACGGACACGGACAAGAGGATAATTATGATGGACCCTGCAACTCCCCCCACCCCCACTACGTATCCAAGCCTCAAGAAAAAGATAACGCCAATTATACTGAGAAAAGTCGGTACGAAAACTCCCGCAAAAGCTCCAAAACTTTTCGAACCCGATTCTTCTTCGGATCCAGGTTTCATGGTTATCATTTCCCTCTTTTGTTTTGGTTGAAA
>CAZYCI010000170.1:0-2390 GCA_964645955.1 uncultured Thermotogae bacterium | reverse complement strand
GATAAAATTAGATTCTCATATGAGTTTAGGAGCTTAGTCGGCAAAATCAAGAAATCAGGGACAGTTACCCTTTATCATTATTATTCCTGATTTTAAAAGTTTTAGACATCTCCTTTCATTTTTCATTCTGTCCATTGTTAAGGTAGTTTTTTGGACAAAATTTATAGCAGAACGCAGCCGGATGGAACCGAAAGGTTTCGCAACCATAAATAATGAGCCTCCCGCAGTAATTTCATCCATCACTACCCAAGCAGAGTGAGCGCCGTGCTACCGCCATTTTCCACCACCAGTTCAGGGCGTGCGCCCCCGGTATTCTTTTCCAAAACCCCAGCAGGGCGAGCTCCCATTGCTCGCCCGGTACTCTACAGGTGAGACAAAATTTCTTCGACAGACATACCGCTCGACCTACTTTGGGGTAGCGGAACTCTTTAGAGTTCCACGTTTCTGTCTGGAAGCGACCGGTACTCTAACTACATGGAGGGCTGAAGCCCTCCGCTACATTCATAAATGGACCAGAATGTGAAAGAGGTTTTTCTAACAGACCACCCGCCCGAACAGGGGCGCTCGGGCTGCTCGCATATAGCAAGCAGGCCCGGTCGGCGAAACAACCGGACCTGCCGAACGATTATTCCAAGGAGGGATAATTAACTTATTGAATTACCAGCAATTTGCCCATTTTAGTCATGGATTCGCCGTTTTTTCTTCCGGCCACGACCTGGTAGAGGTAAAGTCCGTTTGTCAACCTATCCGTCGGCTCCCAGGTATAAGCGCTGCCCTGTTTCGTGCCGGAATCGAAGATCTCCCTGCCGGAGGAGCTAAATACCTTGACCCGCAGTTTATCTATATCGGCGCCCATGGCGACGAAATTAACCTGGCCGTCCGAATTCATCGGGTTCGGTGAGGCCTGCACGGTAAACTCGTCCGGTTCCGGCCGGGCAGGTGGCCTCGGAGGTGACGGAATATCCAGCTCGTCCGCTCTCGCCGAGGTCATATTGATTCCCTGTGAACTGGCTACCTGGCTGGCCGTGGAAGAAAGCGGGTCCGACTGATAGGGCACCACGAGCCTTACGTCATCCACGTAGGTCCTGATCCAGTAAGCTTTACCCGGGTTCAAGCCAAACTGCGAATCCTGCGCATCGTAAGCAAAATAATTATTCTGTGAGGAATCCCATTTCCAGAGGAAACGACTCATCCAGTGCGGGGAAGAGGGACCGTTTGCCTGCTCCTTGACGGAAAGGATATCGCCATCCGCCCCCTGTTTTACTCCGATATCGCTCCACCTGTAACTTACCTGGACTCCGACCTGATGCCAGCCACTGTTCTCCAGAACTATTTCCCGATTTTCCTTGTTATTTCCCTGGACGTCGAAATTCTTGGGTGCTTCGGAGCTGCTCAAATACAACCAGTATCCCCTCAGAGCCTCTATATCATTCAGCCCGTTTCCCGGGGTCAGAAATTTGCCATTACTTCCGTTTGCTCCGGGGGCCCAGTGATAAATCTTCCCGGTGTCGATCCCGTTAAATACGGATTCGGGGGCGCTGTCTGACGGGTCAACCGGGACTGAAACCATGTTCCAACCACCGTTTTCAACCTGAACTGTCGACTGTCCGATCAGTTTGGCACTATCGGCGTTGCTTCCCTGTTCTACCTTTTTATTCCATTTTCCGGCGCTGTTTTTGCCGAAGACAGAGTAGTAATAGGTTGTACCATTGCTCAACCCGTCGCTGTTGTCGATGTAAGTCACGGACTCGCCGGAGGACGGTGAGTTTTCTTCGTAAACGAGACTGCCGTCTTGAGGGCCGGAAGGAAAGCCGTCGGACTTCCTCTTTACAACCACTTTATCCAGTTCGTCTAAGGAAGGGTTGGACCAGGAAAGGGTCGCCTTTCCGTCGGAACCACTGGCGTCAAAGTCAGAGACGAGCGGGGGTAAGCCGGTAACTTCATGCAGAACGAGCCTTCCGTTACCGTAGACGTCGTCGTTTCCGTCCAGACCCATATCTATTCCGTCGGATTCCAGTATCGACTCCAGTTTGTCGGGAGAACGGCTTGGCTCTTCCGAGAGCAGCAGTGCCGCGGCACCGGCCACGTGAGGTGAAGAAGCGGAGGTCCCGTAGAAATCGCCGTATCCGGACGTCGAAACCCCGTCAGGAGCAACTATATCCGGTTTGGTTCTGGCCGACGAGAACTTGCTATCGTTTGTCGGACCCTTCGAACTGAAGTATTCCTGCGGCCCAGTAGTCCAGTTAGAGGTATTTACGGCCCCGACGGCAACGACCTTTTCGTCGTTGGCAGGATCCATTATACTGCTTTCCCCCACGTAATATTCCATCGCGGGAGCGCCGATTCTGAGATTTATGAAGACTTCCATTTCCGGATTGGCGGGGGCGTTT
>CAZYCI010000169.1:0-2436 GCA_964645955.1 uncultured Thermotogae bacterium | reverse complement strand
TTTTTGGGTTTATCAGTTTCGGATATGTCAAAGGGATTAACAGTAAAATACCAGGGAGAGCTTTATAGAATAGTTAAATACGAACATTCCAAGCGCGGCCGAGGGGACGCTTTTGCCAGGGTCAAACTAAAATCTTTCGACACCGGAAAGGTTCTTTCAAAGACCTTTAAGGGCAAGGAAGAGATAGAGAAAGCTTACCTGGATAAGAGACCACTCAAGTTTCTTTACAGTTCCGGGGAAAGCTACAACTTTATGGATCAAAAGGATTATTCACAATTCGAGATTCTTGAAGACAAGCTGGGAGATAAAGTAAAATATCTCACGGATAACCTGGAAGTAGAAGGCCTGTTTCACGAGAGAAGGCTTATTTCAATCGAATTACCCACGTTCGTTGAACTGGAAATCACTAACACAAAGCCCGGAGTAAAGGGCGATACTGCTTCTGGTGGTGAAAAGCCCGCTACCCTGGAAACCGGACTCGAGTTGAAGGTGCCTCTTTTTGTCAAAGAGGGTGCCACGATTAAAGTCGATACCAGAGAAGGAAAGTACGTCGAGCGGGTTTAGCCACACGTTCGGTGGAGAATGGTCTCAGGGAAAGGAGGAGATTATGGAAGATGAATACAGGTCCTCGATGGGTCTGGGAGAGATAGAAATTTCAAAGGATGTCATCACCTCAATTGCTGCCGTGGCGGCCATGGAGGTGGAGGGTTTGGTCGAGCGTGAAGACAAATCGGGCATTTCATCCGTTTTCAACCGAGGTAGCAGCAAGACTGTGGAGACAGAGCTTGAGGACGGTCACGTCAAAATAAACGTGAACATTGCCGTCAAGTACGGTTTTCCCGTTCATGAGACGGCGGAAAACGTTCAGGATAGCGTTCAGAAAGAGGTAGAAGAAATGACCGGCCTCGATGTCAGCGAAGTCAACGTGGACGTTTCGGCCCTGGCTTTTGAGGGTGAAGAGGGAGAACTTGAGGATTTAGAGGAGCAATAAATGGGTAACTTAAGGGATCGGATTGTCCAGGTTTCTTATTTCCTGCTGGCGTTACTCTGGTTGCTAATTGCAGCGGGATTTATTGGTTACGCTTTTGGGTTATATCCCAGTTACGATATTCAAACTTTCCTCTCGGGAAGGGCAGGTACCTTGCTCCTTTACGGAATCGGAGCTTTGGCTGGTTTCGTCGGTCTTTACTTCTTTAGAAAATTAATCGTTTCGTACAGAATCCATCGGACGTTCGTTCACGAAAGCGAGTTTGGGGATATCCATATATCGCACTACGCCGTGAAGGAACTGACGAGCGAGATCCTCAGGGAAGACCTCGCGTTGAAGTCGTTTCGGACAAAATTGACTCAGTCAACTGACGGCATCAGCATCGAGGTTAACGCCAAGGTTGGCTCCAAAGCCGATATAGGTGAATTGGGCGAGAAAGTCCAGGAAGTGCTCAGGGAAAAAATCCACGAAAGGACCGGGTTGGACGTTGGAAGGGTGGACTTTTACACGCGTGGAGTTGAAGGCCCAAAAAAAGAAAAAGTAGACCGTGAGCCAGAGGAAAGCGGGTCCGAAGATATTAAATTCGAGGGAGATAACGATGAAAATTGATTCAAGATTTGTAGGTGCTGCGTTAGGTTTTCTAGTTGCTCTGCTTTTTATCTTTTTTAACTGGAAAGTAGTGCTTCTCATCCTGGGACTCAGCTTTCTGGGTTACTTGGTCGGGATGTACGTGGAAGCGGGGCAGAAGGTTAAAAGAAAGCTGAGGGAACTGTTCTCCCTCTTCTTTGGCTGACGGAGTGTCATGCTCAGAAGAGAGGCTCGGGAAGAAATTTTGAAACAACTTTACGGTTCGGAGTTCGTCGAGGATCGAATGGGGCGTTACGGCGAACAACCCGGAGAAAAGGACGTCGGTGATCAAAAGGATTTTATAGAAGAGATTTACGAAGGCACTATGGAAAACAGTGAAAGAATAGACGAGCTAATTTCCGAATTTACGGTCGGCTGGAAGGTGGGTCGGCTGGCGTTTCTGGACCGGAACATCCTCAGAATGGCAATATACGAGATGCTTTACTACGAGGAAACACCGGCCGAGGTCGTAATGAACGAAGCGATCGAACTTGCCAAGGAATACGGGACCGAAAACGCTCCTAAATTCGTCAATGGAATTCTGGACAGGATCTGGAACGAGAAACAAGAAGAAAAAAGCGAGAAGAAAAAATCTTAACCCATCCCCTGACGGTTAACTGAGCTGAAAAGGTTTATAATTTTCCGACTACCTATTATAATTTGAGGCAATTTTGCGGAGAGTAGCGCAGCTTGGCTAGCGCGCAGCGTTCGGGACGCTGAGGTCGCCGGTTCAAATCCGGCCTCTCCGACCAGCGGGAGTTCTTTGACAGGCGGGAGTAGCTCAACGGTAGAGCACTGGCCTTCCAAGCCAGGGGCTGCGG
>CAZYCI010000168.1:0-2471 GCA_964645955.1 uncultured Thermotogae bacterium | reverse complement strand
GGCCAGGACCCTGTAGGCCCCCTCGGGCTGGAGAGCGGCTACGTCCGCGTTCATTAACGAAATCGGGTTCAATTCGGTTTTCATTCTGTAAATCAAAACCCCTCCAGGTGGATTCTAAACTAAGTTCTAGTTCAAGTCGTCAGGAAATGGAGTGCGGCTAGGACACGACGTTCATTATACGATCGACAGTAGCGTCCGGTAATTTTTTTGGCTCGTAGTTTTCGATGATGTCCTTAACTTTCTCATTTAACCTTTCCTTAGTTGAGGCCGAACCGTTTTCTGCCCACTTATCCCTTCCGGACCTGTCGAAGAACCTCGGTTCCCAGTAATCCCGGAAACGGTCCACGGTCTCTTCGGTCCCGAGGAAATCCCCGCCGGGGCCTGCTTCCTCTATTTGGTCTTTCATCAAAGTTTTCCCATTTACCGGTATACCGCCCATCATGTGTTTCGTCATGTCAACCAGCTCGTCGGTCAGCGCCACCATTTCCAGCGAGGTGGCAAGCCCGGATTCCATATAGCCGACGTCATGGATCAGGTTAGCCCCGCTGAACCTTGCCATCATGACGGACATGGTCGCTTCTGTCGCCGCCTGTTCGTCCATCATTTTGGCGTCGGAACACCCGGCATAACCCCAGGTTGGCATTCCGTAATGTCGCCCCATCTCGGCAACTGCGGTTTTAGTCAGCTGAAACTCGGGAGAGCCGTAACAAATCTGCATATTCTTCATGTCGAAGTGGTGTGGTCCGGCTCCGTACACAAAAGGGGCTCCGGGATTATACAGCTGGTGGAGTACGAGAGCGCTCAGGATCTCGGCGTTACAGAGGGCCATCTCACCTGCCATATTGATCGGCCCCGTACTTCCCATCATGGGCGCCGGCGAATGAACGACAGGAAGCTCGGTCTCGGACATCAAAAGCAGCTTTTCCAGTGCCGTCTCGCTTTGCTGGAGCGGCGAAGTCGGTTCGGAGTACAGGAGGATATTTGGCCGCCGGCTCAGGTCCTTCCTCCCCTCCCTGACGGTGGTCGCCATCTCAATTATGGCTTCCAGGTCATCCCTGTCGTCACAGACCACGACGGCTGGTTTCGACGTATACTGAAGCATGTGAGCGTACTGCCACTTGTAGCTGGATACGTCCTCCGGCTCGTCCTCGGGCATCCCGACGCTCATCAAGAAGTCTATATTGTCGAGAGCGTCAACCACCCTGTAAGAGTCACAGATATCTTCGGTCTGCCAGCGCCTTGTCTCTCCGGTAAAAGGGTCGAGGTACTTCAAGGTGTCCGAGCCGGTACCGAAGTAAGTTTCCGTATCCTGTAGTTTCATCGCTGGTTCCCCCGCTCGGTCCGTCAGGACTACCCTTCCTGGCGTGGAGGATATGGCCTCTTGCACCATGCCGGGTGGAAAGCGCACCAGGTGGTCGTCGGAGACGTAAGCTCCTTCTTTCTCGAGCAGATCGAGAGCTTCCTGGTGATGGAATTTCACGCCAACTTCCCGAAGTAATTCCAGGGTTGAATTATGGATGTCCTCAATTTGACTTTCGGAAAGTAGGTTAAACTGCGGGGTGTCAAAACTGTCGTGATTTGATTTTAGAATTCTGGCTGCTTCATCAGATAACATAGACTAACCTCCAGTGGTTTGAGTTCTTGGTAAGATAATGTACTTACAATAACGATATTTACCTGACAAAAGAATTATGCTTTTCTGGCAGCAAGCTCCTCTTGCACTTCCCGTAATTCTTTGGTGAGTTCTTTACTCGCCGCGGGCTCCCCCTCGTCTTCCGCAAGGAACTCTTCCAGATAACTGTGAACAGCACCCCGGAAATCCCAGGCTTCCTCGGGCTTATCGATGTTGAAAGGATTTCTATCGACAAACCTGGGGTACCAGCTATCCTTGAAGTTTTCCATCGTATGCTTGTGCGAGACGAACTCACCCCCGGGACCGAGTTCTTTCAGCAACCCGACTTCAACGTCACCCGATAACTGATCGCTTCCCAGGGTGTGACGGAGAAGTTCAATTATTTCATCCATCGCGACTATCATTTCCGGAATCAGAATCTTTGCGCTACCAAACAGACCCACGTCATGGACGAGGTTGGTACCTGCCAGCGCCGCCATGTAACTGGAAGAAAGTGCCTCGAGTACGGCCTGACCGTCAAATAGTTTGGAATCACCCGTTCCAGCCGTTCCGAATACGGGTAAACCCAGGCCATGGCCGATTTCCGATATCGCCGAAGACATAAGCTGCAGGTCGGGAGCGCCGTAAGAGAAGTTCGCTGTCTCCATATCCATCATCGAGGGCATGCCACCGAGCACGAAAGGGCTTCCCGGATTTATCCGTTGCTGCAGAACCAGCCCAAACAGCGATTCCGCGACCCCCTGAGCAACGGCCGTGGCATGGCTCTGTGGCGCAGTGGCTCCCATGGCCAGAAAGGGAGAGTAAAGCAGCGGTATTTCCGTTTCGGCACAGTAACGGA
>CAZYCI010000167.1:0-2491 GCA_964645955.1 uncultured Thermotogae bacterium | reverse complement strand
AAAGTGAATACAAAATGGTACAGATGTTAGTTCGGTTAGTCAAATATCCGTCAACCGACCTTAGAATCGGGTAGTGTTTGTAGAGTTCAGTAGTGCTGATTGGCTAGATCTTTCCAGCTTCCGTCTTCGAAGCAAACTGGAAAAATAAAGTTCTTTACTAATTCGGTCAATCTTAGTCGTCGTGTAACTATAATCGAGGAGCTTCAAATAATATTTTAACCACACAAGAGAGGTGAAGCTTTTTTGGCCTCACCCCTCTATTTTAAGCGACTAGCTGTCATCGGCGTATCGACTCCTGGGGTCGGTGAACATGGTCATCGAATGCAGCTGACGGGCTCCTTCGAGATCATCGAGAAAGTTCGCCGCCCATGTGGGAAGGTCCTGTGTCCTTACAGTTTTCCTGAGTTTACTCCACCTGTCCGCTTTTTCTTTCTCATCCATCTCGATTGCCGCCTTTATGGCTTTCGCTACGCTTTCGGAGTCGTAGGGGTTAACCTGGAGGGCCTCCTCGAGCTGCTGGCTGGCTCCGGCGAATTCCGATAAGATCAGAACCTTTGGTTCCGGATTCGCCGCTACGAATTCCTTTGCCACCAGGTTCATGCCGTCCAATCCCGGCGTCACCAGACCGATATCGGCGGCCCGGTATTCGGCAATCAGCTCTTTCTGAGGAACTCCTTTCCAGAAGAGGTTGATTGGTACCCAGTCGTGGTTTCCGTACTCGCCATTGAACTCGGAGGCTCGCTCGTTTATCTCGCTTTTCTCGACCCGGTACTCCTCTATACCCGTCCGGCTTGGGGGCGTCCTCTGAATAAGGGCAACCTCCTCTCGGTAATCCGGGTTGTTCCTGATAAACCTCTTGAAGGCACAAATCCTTTCAGGAATACCCTTGGTATAGTCCTGACGATCTACTCCTAGTATGATATTTTCGCAGTTGTACTTTTCGCGGATCCTATCCTCCTTGCCTTTAGTTTCGGTTCCGTTGAAAAACTCGTAGTCGACCCCAAGTGGGTAAGAACCCACCCGGACTTTTTCGTTGCCTAGCTCGAATCTACCTGAGTCGTAATCGACTTCCGCTCCGGATTCGTCCGCACAGCGGAGCAGGTTCCGGCTGTATTTATTCAGGTGCAGACCAACCAGGTCGGCGGCCGCTAGTCCCTGTAGTAGTTCGTCCCTGTGAGGGATCTTTCCGAAACTTTCCCAGGGTGGCCAGGGTATGTGCCAGAATACGCCGATTTCTGCCTCCGGAAGCTCGTTTCTTACCAACTGGGGAACTAAAGCCAAGTGATAGTCGTGAATCCAGATCGTATCGCCTGGTTTGTAATAGTCAATAACCGAGCTGGCGTAGGCTTTGTTGGTAGGTAAGTATCCCTCATGCCAGTACTGTGATTCTTTTTTTAGATCTGCTTTCGTGGGGAACGAGTGGCATATGGGCCAGAGTATCCGGTTCGCGTAACCACGGTAAAAATTTCGGTACTGAGATGAAGAAAAGTCTAGCCTCTTCAAGGTGTATTTCTCGGTATCGGGTACTTCGGGAAAATCGGGAACTCTTACTTCGCCCCGGCCATCCGTTACTTCGAAATCGCTTTCGCCCCTGCCGTAGGCGATCCAAGTTCCGCCGGTTTCTCGCATCCGAGGATTCATGGCCGTAGTCAGTCCACCTTCAACTTCCCGACAGACCGGTTCACCATCTTCTCCCTGTTCGTGTTTATAGGGTTCGGCGTTGGAGACGACTATCGTCTTTCCGTCCCGATCTTTCATTGTGATCACCTCGTTCCGGGACGCAGCTAAAAGCTCGAACCCGAAAAGTTTTAACCTTGGAAGGATTGCCGCGAACGGCAATTGATGGTGTGATCCTGTAGGGCTTCAAATCCTGCTGCTCAGGGGAAGTACAGGTATTAGTTTATTGATTCTAAAGCAAAAAAAGGGGGCCGGGAAAGCCGGCCCGTAGTTCACTTATTCAATCTCTACATCGACAACTTCTTCTTCCTCCAGGGCTTCTTCTAGCTGAGCTGTTATCTCGAGTACTCCATTCTCAAAACGTGCAGAAAGATTTTCCGGGTCTTCGACTTCTTCGGGTAGTGGTAATGTCCGTCTAAACCGTCCGTAGCGTCTACCCCGACTGAGGTAGTTTACGTTCTCGTCTTCCCGTCTTTGTTCGACCTCTCCGGTTACAACCAGCTCATCGTCTTTGGCCCGAATCTCTATTTGGTCCTTGTTGAGCCCGGGAAGCTCGAGTTCGAAGTGAAGTTCGCCATCCTGTTCGTAGATGTCCGTATTGCTCAGCTCGCTTAAAACGTTGGATCTTCCAAGAATAGTATCTCCGAAACCCTGGAACAAGTCATCGAGCAGTCCACCACCTAAAAGAGATGGAGTTCTGCCCCCTCTTCTACTGGAAGGAAGTGCCATGAATTCCACCTCCTCTCAGCGGGTTTGGTGTTTAAGGCAACTATTAGCATAGTCACCTAAACTCTGCTAATTTTATTATATTATC
>CAZYCI010000166.1:1398-2493 GCA_964645955.1 uncultured Thermotogae bacterium | reverse complement strand
GAGAGGATAGTCGGCCTGGAAGCGGGAGCATTGCGTATCATCACTTATCTGGAAGCGACGGACCGGGTCGTCGGCGTTGAGAACTTTGAAAAACGGGACCGAAAGCGACCTTACAGGCTGGCCCACCCGGAGCTGGCGGAACTGAAGAACCTCGGGCCAATTCATGGAGGGGACCCGGAACTGATAGTTGCGGCTCAGCCGGAAGTAATCTTCTGGTCCTACGCGACGGAACGGAAGGCGAACGACCTGGAGAGCAAAACTGGTATCCCGGTCTTCGTCTTCAACGCCGGGCCGCCGCGGACGATGGGTCTCGAGGACCTCTACTCGGCACTGCGTCGGGTGGGAAAAGTCATCGACGCCGAAGCGCGGGCGGAGGAAGTAATCGAGTTCATTGAAAAGGAAATCGCAAAGCTACGGAAGCTGGGGAAAGCCAAAAAAAGGGAGGGCGTGGAAGCTTACGTGGGAGGAATCGGCCAGAAGGGTGCGCACGGGATCAGTTCTACGGAGCCCTCCTACCTACCGTTTTCGTTTATCGGACTGACAAACGCTGCGGGCGAGGTAGGTACCGAGCACGCCATGGTGAGCGAGGAGAAGGTAATTCAGTGGAACCCGGACTACCTGTTCGTCGATGCGGCCGGACTTTCACTGGTGAAGAAGGATCTGGAAAAGCCAGAGTTCAGAAGCCTCGCCGCGGTCCGTCAGGAGCGAGCCTACCGGCTCCTACCCTACAACTATTACACGACGAATTTCGGAACCCTGCTGGCGGACGCCTACTACATAGGTAAAACGGTCTACCCGAACGCCTTCGCGGGAGTGGATCCGGCTGAGGAAGCTAACAGGATATACGAATTCCTCGTTGGTGCACCGGTTTACCCCGAAATGAAAAATGCGTTCGGTGGTTTTGGCAGGATCGAGATGGGTGGTTAAATATTTATGAGCTCTCGGACCAAGGAGATAGAAGAGGTCAGGTCGAGCTACGAAAGCCGGTTCAGAAGCAAGCTACTGTTCGTCCTGGTCACTGGGGGCTTGCTGGTTCTGCTTGCCCTGTTCTCCCTGGGAACCGGGGCGGTGAGTTTTTCTTTCGCCGAAACGCTG
>CAZYCI010000166.1:0-1298 GCA_964645955.1 uncultured Thermotogae bacterium | reverse complement strand
TCGGGACGCTCCTTTCCGGACTGATAACGGCCCTGATGGTGTCCTTCGTCGGAATAATCGGTTTCGTCGGTCTGGTGGTGCCTCACATAGTCCGGCGGTTTATCGGCGGTGAGGAACGCTACCTGATACCCGCTTCCTGTCTGGTCGGTAGCCTGCTGTTGCTCGGTTCGGATACCGCGGCCCGGACGGTCGTTGCCCCGATCGTTCTGCCGGTCGGTATATTGACCTCTTTCCTTGGAGTACCTCTGTTCATCTATCTCGTCATAAGGGGGAAGGAATATTGGTAACCTTAAAAGCAGAAGCGATCGAATTTAGCTACGAAGAAGAGGAGGTACTAAACGGCGTCAGCTTTGATCTGAACCCCGGAGAGACACTCGGCCTCGTCGGACCCAACGGCTCGGGTAAAACGACGCTGATGAAGTGCGTGAACGGTCTGGTCGTTCCCGATGGCGGTAGCATCTCGGTTCAGGGGCGGAAACTTTCTGACATGAGCCGGCGGGAGATCGCGCGGACGGTGGGCTACGTGCCCCAGTCCGAGAGCCCGACCTTCCCGTCGACAGTATTTGATGCCGTTTTAACCGGTAGGTCCCCGCACAGCTCCTGGAAGCCGTCCGACGAGGACCTGATGACCGTGTCGGAGACCCTGACGGAGCTGGGGCTGGCCGACCTCGCTTCCCGGGACGTCAGGGAGCTGAGCGGGGGTCAGTTTAGAAAGGTCCTTATAGCGCGGGCCTTTGCTCAGGAGCCCGACCTCCTGTTGCTGGACGAACCGATGGCCAGCCTGGATTTGCGCCACCAGCTCGAAGTCCTCAATACCGTTCGGGACTGGTTGACGGGCGAGCGATCGGCGCTGGTCAGTTTTCACGACCTCAACCTGGCGGGGAAGTACTGTGACCATTTGCTGGTCATGGACGAGGGCGAGGTCTTTGCCCGGGGCGGCCCGGAAGTACTGAACCGTGAAACAATTGAACCGGTCTACGGCGTGGAAGTCGCAGTAAACGAGAAGGGGCGTACGCGGTGGATCGAGCCGATGAAACCTTTGTCAGGACACGGAGGGTGATTGAAGTGAATGTTGAGGAGATAGGTCAGGTGAGGAGCCAGTTCGACGAACCGGTTGGGCCGGAGGAGATGCGGGGTGCAGAGAGTACGATCGTGGTCCATCCCGAGTACGAGGAAGGACTCTATGGAATTGAGTCCAGCGACTACCTCCAGGTACTTTTTGGGTTCCACCTTTCCGAGGACTACTCGCTCGTCGGTCCCCGGCGAAACGGAAAGAAGCGGGGCGTCTTTGCTTCCCG
>CAZYCI010000165.1:0-2511 GCA_964645955.1 uncultured Thermotogae bacterium | reverse complement strand
CCTTGCAAACATGGTTAGGGGTTGGTCTTAAAGGAGGGCATCGCACGATTTAGGTTAGATTTACTTTTCAGTAAAATAATTTCATCTGGAGGGCCATGCAACTTTATTCTGAGGAAGGAACTGCAGTATTAATTCTGATAATTGGTACTTTAACGGCTGTCGTCTCCGGCTTCTCTTTTACGCCAACCGCTTTTATCTTATTTACTTCGCTCATTTCGTTCGCTTACCTGATATGGTACAGAAAAACCCGTTTTGACCAACCCTCCGACTCCATGATCGGTTTCATACCGGGACATTACTTAATCCTTTTTGCTTTTTTACTTGATGGCACTACGGGCTTACTAATTTATGTT
Organism: uncultured Thermotogae bacterium; assembly: GCA_964645955.1. Classification (GTDB taxonomy): domain Bacteria; phylum Bipolaricaulota; class Bipolaricaulia; order M55B111; family M55B111; genus JAGXLP01. The sequence goes on along the minus strand of CAZYCI010000165.1, from coordinate 2,158 downwards.
TTATGGACAATACTCGTATTAACTACCCTGGGGTACGACCTTACAAGCAATATGAAAAGCAATGGCGAAGCTGTGAAGTTGACATCAATGATTCAATATTGCATCATTTGGGGCGTAATTGTATTTTTGTTTCAGAGCCTATTGATTAACAATCTGGAGCTTGGGCAAATGGGCTCAATTGGTATAAGGTTGGGACTTGCACTTGGCGGTATCGTCTGGGTCGGAATTGGTCTGTTCAGAATCAATCGAAGCTTTATAGAAAGGAGGTCTTAATCAAGATGGAAGGTGGTGCGCTGTCACTAATAATATTGTTAGCGGTTTTTGGGGGGATATTTTACTTCCTACTCATTCGTCCCCAGCGGAAAAAGCAACAGGAGCATGAAGATCTCGTTAGCAACCTTGGAAAAGGGGACGAGATCATTACGGCGGGGGGCATTCACGGATCAGTCACGGAGGTAATGGAAGACGATCTGCTCATTGAAGTAGAGGATGGAACCGTACTCAAAATTCAGCAAGATAGTATAGTAGAGACGAAATCCGACGAACAAAAGTTAGAGGATGAAGAAAAAGAAGAAGAGGAAGATAAATCATGAACTTTGGTGACATAGCCGAGAACACTCTTCTAAAAGCAGGAATCATTTTACTGGTTCTTGGCCTGGCAATTTACTTTCTTTACCCGTTTTTTCCGATCGGTGACGTAGTCAACCTCGGGCTGGATTTAAAGGGTGGTACCAGGATAGTTCTGGAGGCCGAGGGGATAGACGAGATGAGTCCGGACGAAAGGGACAAGACGATAGAAAGGATAGTTACTATACTAAATAACCGAGTAAACCAATACGGGCTAACGGAACCAACTATCAGGCCACTTGGAGACAAGAGGGTGGAAGTGGAGTTGCCGGGAACTACGGATCCAGAAGTAGCGAGAAGGTTGATCGGTAGAACGGCTTTGCTTGAATTCAAGAAGGTGGTTGAAACCGGCTCTCCCGGATCGAGCTTGTCTCCCAATAACCTCTCTCAGGAAGTGATTTACGGGAGAGAGCAAGAAAACGGCGAAAGGCGACCCTACATAGTTCAAAAAGACCCATTGATGACCGGTAAGGTCCTTGAAGACGCAAGCGTCAGGACTTCCCAGAGTGCCGAGAACCCGATATTTGTTTCGCTATCCTTCAATAATGACGGCGCCAAGGAGTTTGCCGACGTAATTACCAGCCTGGAACCAAACCAGGACCAGCTGGCGATCGTACTGGACAATGTCGTCCAGTCCGCTCCAGTTATCAGTCAGGGGATATGGGATTCTGCCCAGAACACGAACTCCATCGGCCAGGCTACTATCGAGGGTGACTTCTCAGCTGACGAAGCAAAACGTCTTGCAGTAGTACTAAGAGCGGGTGCCTTGCCTGTAGAAGTCAATACAATTCAGCAGAAGACGGTCGGTCCGTCGCTCGGGGAGGACGCAATTCAGGCCGGCGTAACGACGATCCTCGTAGGTTTCGCCCTCGTACTGCTTTTCATGCCTCTTCGTTACCGCTGGCTAGGACTTATAGCCGACCTGGTACTCGTATTTAACATGCTCATAATGTTCGGCGCCCTATCTCTGTTCGATGCTACCCTTACCCTTCCCGGAATCGCCGGTGTGATTTTGACTATCGGTATATCCGTAGACGCCAACATAATCATATTTGAAAGGATCAAGGAAGAAATAGCCAACGGGAAGTCCGGAGTCGCATCAGTTAGAGACGGGTTTCAGAAGTCCCTCTCTACCGTCATAGATGCCAACCTGACTACTCTTGCCACTGCCTTAATTCTCATGTACTTCGGAACCGGACCGGTCAGGGGATTTGCTATAACGCTTACCATTGGAATTGTCGGCAGTCTATTCTGCGCGCTCTTTGTCACAAGATTCCTCTTAGAGGAAACTTGGTTTAAGACAAAAGTGACTCAGAGAGGTACCTAAAACACCGAATAATTAAGATTAGCTTTTGTAGCTCAATTGTTCATAATAAACCCCGTCTTTACGGCGGGGTTTATTGTTTTGTTAACTTTGACTCACGGGGATACTGCAGGAATAGGAGGAGTTACAATTTAATCTCACCGGTGGCTCAAATAGAATTTCCTACTGGGCGGTGGTGATGCCTTGATGGAGGTAAAAGTAGAAATC
>CAZYCI010000164.1:0-2525 GCA_964645955.1 uncultured Thermotogae bacterium | reverse complement strand
GTTTCCTTCTATCGTTGCCGTGGCCGAGCCCATCAGACCTATACCGACCCCTTCTTTTGCTTTGTTGTTGATAGAGTTATCTATTATGGTTGCCTTTGTTTCGCCTAATAAGCCTACGGCTAACGCGTTTTCCGTTAGCTCGTTTGAAGTTATCGTGGCTTCGGAAGAATCCCCAAGCGCAATCCCGCCTCCGTTATTTGATAACTTGTTTTCCTCTATCGTAGCATTGGACGTGTTAGAAAGCTTGATTCCTTCGTCGTCGTTACCCGAAATCGTGTTCTTTACCAGGGAGGCCGTTGCGTTATCGGAGAGATCGATACCCTGGTTCTTGCTCCCCTCTATCGTGTTTTCCGAAGCCGTTAATCGGGAGTTTTCCCTTGCTCTGATCCCCCTGCTGTTATCTCGAATCGTATTGTTCTTCAAGGTTGCCGAAGAGTGGTCCCTGAGGTAGATACCAACACCTCCGTTTTCGACGATCTCATTACCTTCTACAGTAACAACGGACCCGTTTCTCAGATAAATCCCGCCCATGTAGTTGTCGGTTACCAGGGATTTTTCAATTGTGAGTTCTGCCTTCCCGCGGACCGCAATACCGGAGGGGCAAAGGCCTGCCTCTATATCGGCACAGGTACCGGACTCGCCTTTGGCTGCCCCTTTGATAGTTAGGTCCGAAAGAGTTACCGATACTTCGGTTGGGCCGATTGCAATTACGGGATGCCCTTTAGCTTCCGGGCTGGCGGTAAGTTCCACCGTACCCTTGCCCCGGACAACCAGGCTCTTGTCGACCTTTAAGTTGCCCTGATAAGTTCCTTGTCTAATAACTATCGTGTCGCCCGCTGAAGCCGAGTCGATTGCGGCCTGGATGGAATCGTATTTTCCGCCACCCTCTGATACCGTGTGACTGGCACCGAGAACTGATAAGGCTGGAAGAATTATGAAAAAGACTGCTATCACAAAGCAAAATACGCGCCGACTAAAATGTCCTATTTGCATCATTGCCTCCTTGAAAGTTGAACGGCGTTAGAAAAAGTATTTACTACAGTATACTCCGTCTTAAATAAACTAGCCAGCTGGTTAATGATTTGAGGCAAGCTTTGATTCTGGAGAAGTCAGGTGATCGGGCTTTATTATAGTAGTTCATTGACCAGAGTGTTTGTGAAAAAGTAATTGAGGTCATATCATAGGAAATTGATGAACGATTATAATGATTGCGAATAACGATTTTCCCGTGGTTGGTATTGGTGCTTCCGCCGGCGGCCTCGAGGCCATTAAGGGTTTATTGGCCGAGGTGCCTGTCGGTGCAGAAGAGGAAGTTGCCTTTGTGATAATCCAGCACATGGATCCGGATCACGAGAGCGTAATGGCGTCGCTGTTGGAAAAGGTAACGGAAATGGAGATACGGGAAATTAAAGACGGGATGGAGATCGAGCCCAACCACGTTTATATCAACCCTCCCCGGAAGAAAATCGCTATTTCCGGCGGGAAGTTCCAGACATCCGAATTTGATACGGGGGAAGTCCCGCGACTTCCGATCGATCATTTCTTCCGTTCGCTTTCCGAGGAGCTCGAGGAGAAGGCCATCTGTGTCGTTCTATCCGGCTCAAATGCTGACGGTTCGACAGGTTTGAAAACCGTTAAGGGTGCCGGCGGTATGACCATCGCCCAGAAGGAAAGCCAGGCCCAGTACAGGGAGATGCCCCACAGCGCGATTAACACGGGATTCGTTGATTACGTCTTGCCAGTGGAAGAAATGTCGGACAAGATTTTCGATTACGTCCGCCACCCCTATATCACCGATCCGGCAGAAGCCAGCGGGAAAACCGAACGATTCGAAAACGTTCTGCCGGAGATATTTGCTTTAATCCGAAAGGAAACGGGACAAGACTTTACGAATTACAAAACCACCACGATCCGCCGCCGAATCGAGCGGCGCATGGCTGTACATCAGATAGAAAGTATCGGCGACTATCACCAGTTCTTACGGGAAAGCCGGAGTGAAGTAGAGGAATTGTTCAAGGACCTGTTGATCACCGTGACGAACTTTTTTCGGGAGCCGGAAACGTTCGACTTCCTGAAGGAAAAGGTTCTACCCGACCTGGTGGAGACCAAACCGACCGATTCGTCTTTTCGGATCTGGGTCCCCGGGTGTTCAACCGGCGAGGAAGCGTATACTATCGGAATACTTATGACGGAAATCATGGAAGAGCGAGGAACCCGCCTGGATACGCAAATATTTGCCACCGATCTCGACGGGGGATCGATTGAAATCGCCAGAAAGGGGGTCTACCCGGAGAGTATCGCCCCCGACCTCTCCGAGAAAAGGTTAAATCGGTTTTTCGAGAAAAAAGGTGAAAAGTACAAGATTTCCGATCGGATTAGAAAGATGGTCGTTTTTGCCGAACACAACCTGATTGAGGACCCGCCTCTTTCCGGGCTGGATCTGATTAGCTGTCGCAACGTGTTGATTTACATGAATCGGGAGCTTCATGAGAAGGTAATCCCGACCTTTCACTACGCGTTAAATC
>CAZYCI010000163.1:0-2636 GCA_964645955.1 uncultured Thermotogae bacterium | reverse complement strand
AAGGAGCCAGCCTGGCAGATTCCCTCTTTGAAGTCGCCTCGGCAGAAGGGACGGTAGGAATGTCCGTCGGCTTAACTTCACCGGGCCTCAACCCCGTTACAAAGTTAATCTTAATAGTCAATATGTGGCTGGGCAGGCTGGAAATCACGCCAGTACTGGTGGCACTCTATCCGGGAACCTGGCGGTAAGTGTTTTCAAAAAGATTGCGTCCAGTCAAGCGGAAAGTATAAGTCAATGAGTGGTTTGACAATTATACAGGAACTTCCCGGAAACAGGCCAGCAAAAACCAGGTATTAAATTTGATCAGGGCGTTGACCGGTGTGGAGTTCACCGAACAGCTCCTTTATTTTATTCTCCTTTTTCTCGTTTTCAGTTATTATAATCAGAATATCGTCTTCGCTTAAATCCGTACTTCCCCTGGGAATAACTGCAACACCCTCGCGGAGTACCGAAGTAATTAACGTCCCCTCAGGGAGATCAATGTTCTCTATTTTTTCACCGGCCAACTTTCCAGGGGATATCTCGACCAGCCTCGCCCCCCCCTGAACCAGCAGGGAAAAGTCCAGGATGTCGTAGCCGTGGAGTAAACTGGATATTTCAGTTGCCGCTGAGACTTTTGGGGAGATAACGTGATCTACTCCTAACTCCCGGGCGGTCGTTCTCAGGCTCGTTTTATTGAGTTTGGCGACGACTCTGGGAACATCGAATTTCTTACCGAGTACGGCGATTACCATATTTAAGGCGTCGGAATCCGTGGTAGCTATCAGAGCGTTTGCCTGTCTGGCTCCGGCACTTTCTAGGAGTTCGGGTTCGGTACCGTCTCCGTGAAGTACTAAAGCGTCGTACTCTCCCGAAAGTGACTCGCATTTTTCTTCATCCTGATCCACAAGGACAAGCTCAAACCCCTCGCGGGCTGTGAGATCTTCGGCGAGCTGGGTTCCTATATCCCCGAGTCCGGCAATTATAACTCTCATAGTATTCCCTCCTGATACTGTAGATTTTCTTGGCTAAAAATCTTCGAGCATTGGAAATAAGTTGAGGTCCCGCAACGGCTCCTTCAGGGTGCAATAGCGATAAAACACGAAAAGAGGAACCTCACGATACCTTAAGAAGAAGATAAACTACTGGACCGGATTTTTCAAAAGTACAAGAAAGAAGGTTCGGCACAAGATAAGTTGAAATACATTCTGGAAACTATCTTAATAAACTACCGAAAAAAGAAATGACCGAATACTTTAAAGCGGAAAAGTACGGGCAAACTAAGAGAGGTCACTGAGATAAACCATTGCAGGTGTCTATAATGAACCCCCGTTCCCGACAACGGATATAGGATTACCTACTTCAAGCCTGTTTGTTGGTTTCTGGCTCGTGGTTTGGGACGACGAAATGCCGAACGCGGAGGTAATGGTGGCTTTGGGAAGACGAGGAGACGATGTCTAACCCAAGTTCATCGATGTCGGGATTTTCGGCGCTGACGGGAGCTTATCTTCCATACAAATAGTGGTTGAGCCCGAGGAAATATAACGCTTTTGAGGCCATCTTAAATCAAGCTTCCCATTTCGAACGAAGTCGTGAGAAAAGGATTAACGTGCGAAACCGGGAAGTCTGGTAACCACTTTTATCGCATGCATCAGGTCCGTCCTCGTAATTATCCCCACCATCTGGCCGGAATCCCCGGTTACCACTAACCTACCCAGGTCGTTTTGGTTCATCCTGTGGAACGCTTCGCTGGCCGAACTATCTTCATCTATGGTTATTACGTTGGGAGTTAAAATGTTTTCCACCGTTTCTTCCGGGTTATCCGTCTTCTTCATGTCTTCCAAGGTAACTATACCCACGATCTCCCCACCCTTAACTACAGGATAACCCAGATGATGTCTCTTCATCATCAGCTCTTTTAGCTCCGATACGGGGTCGTCAGGCTCGACCGTGATTACCTCTTCGGACATCAAGTCCCGGGTCTTCAAACCTTCTAGAGCTTTGTTGAGCACCATCTCCTGGAACTCGGATGTCACTCCGAAGTAGATAAAGAAGGCGATTACAATCAAGAATATGTTGAAAACTAGTAGTCCGTAAATTCCCATGGCAACGGCGAGGAATTTACTAATCCGGGTGGAAATTTCTGTTGCTCTGTAATGTGATGTCTTTAAAGAGAGGAGAGAGCGCAGTACTCTTCCTCCGTCCAGGGGTAAGGCGGGGATCAAATTAAATATCCCCACGGCGATGTTTACGTAAAACAAAAAACCCAGCATAAACTTCGGCACTGCCTGACCGGGATCGAGAAAGGTAAGCAGCAGCCAAAATATTCCACCGAGAATGAAGCTTGTGACCGGCCCGGCCAGAGCCATTTTCGCTTCCTCTCCGGGGCGGGAGGGGATCTCTTCCAGCTGGGCGACGCCGCCGAGCACGTAGAGGGTTATACTCTCTATCTTTACTCCGTAACGCATGGCAAAGACCGAATGGCCCAGCTCGTGGATTGTTACCCCGACGAAAAGGCTGAGGGCGGCAAAGAGACCGATCAAAAAAGCGTTGGGTCCTCGGGTAATTACGGCCGGGTCAATCCCCAGGCCAAGTATTTCAAAGTAGACGTCAATCTGTCTGCCAATGATCCAGGCCAGTACGGGAAGGAATATTAG
>CAZYCI010000162.1:0-2707 GCA_964645955.1 uncultured Thermotogae bacterium | reverse complement strand
TTGATTGTTCCTCGGGTACCCCGCAATAATGCATTAACTGGGGATTTTTCTGTATAGTTCGGCAGATTTCACAGATTCTTTCCGAGAGGTCATCAACTCTTTTCTCTACGAGATCTTTCGCAAGTTCCGTTATCATGCCGTAGGTTCTCGGATCCTTCTTGCTAATCTTTCCTCGCTTTTCGCTTACGTACTGGGAAACGGCTGCCTGACTTATGCCGAGCAGATCACCCGCGTCCTTTTGCGTTAAGTCCATCTTCACTAATTCCCGCGAAAGACAGCCACGAATGCAGGGCACTATATGCCATATAGCTACTTCGCATGGTTGCTTGGGGGCTTCGCTGGATTCGGTTCCGATCTCTCCTGTTTTAGTCTGTTCTTTTGTCATGTTTGACAAATCACCTGGTAATGTTATATGCTAATTTCAGCATTGTTTGTAGTTCATGATTTACTTTCATGATAACCAATTATGGGTTGCTTATCGAAAAAACGACTCACCTTATACTAACGAAGTCAGGCGTAAACAACAACTAACAGGTCTACAAAATACTAGTGCTACTGGGTCGATTTATTAGTTTGAGAGAATTCGATCCAAAAAATGAAGGAGTTCCCGAAACCCTGACTTAGAACACCCAGTATTGAAACGAATCCGAAGATTGTTATAATAATTACAATTGTTATAAGCCCTAGTAGGTGAGCGATAATAGGATATCGAATGATGAATAGGGATGAGGGTTAAAACAACGGGGCATTACTTGTCCTGAAAACGGGAAGTCGGTTATTGCTAGGTTATATTTTAAATAGGCGAGGCAACTTATGGATTTAAAGCTAAATTCCAACAGGGAGAGTGCCGATAAATCCGGGTCCGAACTCGAGCAAGAGGAAATTAGCCACGTGCTTTCACTTGAACTTTTGGCAAAGTTCCCGGAAGGGGAGGAGGAAAAAGAAGCCGATCTGCCGGAGGTTCGATTCGTTCATTCTGATGACAAAGCGGGTGCCAGACCTTACGGCCCCGACCGGGCCAAGGCCTGGAAAAGTGCAAGTGAATGGATTCAGGAACTCGTCATAGATAAACATCCTACTGTAAAGGAAAAAAGGTACCAGAACAGGCTTCGATCGGAGGAGTCTTATTTTCACAACAAGGAAGAGCCCGATCTCTATCAATGGCAGGAAGATGAAGAGCTTTTAAAAGAGATTCGACCGAAATATAGTGGGTTTAAGAACGATATAATCAACGAGATCGGTAAACCATCCCGGTCGGATTTTGATCAGCTTTATCCCCACCAATACGACGATCCGGGTTTAAGTGAGAGGGCGCGGAGAACAGTTAGGGATTTAAAAGGAGTATTTGGCGAACAAATTATGATTGAGAGGTAAATTCAGAGACCACCTGGCTGGAGGTGATCCTGCCGACCCCCAATATAAGAAGTTGTTCGATCTTGGTTTATTTAGTTCAGTTCATTTGATTTTCACTATATTATAAATGGAGGTAAAAGTATGAGTGAACAGGTCAAAGAAGTCGAAGAAACCGAAGAAGAAGGTAGCATTTTGGAGAACCTGAACCGGCGGGACTTCATAAAAGGCGCTGCGGCGGCTGTAGGTGGCATTGCATTTAGCTCGCTTGCAGTAACTAACTTTGAAGCAGCGGCTGCAAACGGTCAGGACTACGTAATAGTGAATGAAGTAGTAAAAGGCGGCGGCGGTGCAGTTGTAGAATCCGGAGCTCCTTGCGAGCTGACCAGCGTCTTCAAGAAAGGAGAATCGGTCGTCTGGCATGCTGTCACGTTCAGTGGGAGTACGGGTGAAAAAATAAATGACCACGAGGAAATTCAGAAAAGAGGCCTGAAACTGCAGGTAGAACTGGAGAACGGAGAAACAATCGATATGCACCACGGCGAGCATCCGCCCGATGAAACACCAAAAGTATACTTCTGGGCGGGAAGCTGGAAGGTTTCTCCGGGAGCACCTACGGGCAAGATGACCTATTCTATAACTGCTAAGGACAAAGAGGGCCGGACGGGTAAGTTAGAGATGTTTGGTGACAAAAACGTCGAGACCTTCCCGCGTGCTCTCACGATTGAAGAAAGATAACTTTTTCTTTAGTTTAATTAGTAGTTACGAGGGGGCCAAATTGTTGGCCCCCTTTACTTTTGGGAGGGTAAAATGCCAATAGATCAAGGAGAAGAGAGTGGGATTATCCGGGATCTCAGTAAAATGCCAACCCCTGAGACCGGTTTCCAGGGAAAGTTAAGCTGTACCCCAGAAGAGGCGGAAGTTGGTGAAAAAGTGGAGGTTCGAGGAGAAGACCTCCCTTCGGAAAGCGAGTTTCAATTATTGTGGCGTTCTTACGATGCGGATTGGGAGGTAGAGGAAAATTCTGACGGGGTGTTATGGGGAAAGTTCCTGGGCTTTCAACACGAGGAGCGACAGAAAGTCCTTGATTCAGTAGAAACGGATCAGCAGGGGGAATTCCGTACGGATGTTGAAGTTCCGGAAGATTACGGTGCCTCACACGATATATACCTTATCAGCGAAGAAAAACGGATCAACAAAGTAAGAATTTTGGTAGTTCCCAGCTTCTCCGTCGAGCCGGATTCAGGGCCGCTAGGGTCTCCAATAACAATCACGGCCAAGGGTCTACCGCTTCCGGCTCCTCGCTCCGTTGATAATTCGTTATACCACGTTTATTACGATAATAAACATACCGGGA
>CAZYCI010000161.1:0-2748 GCA_964645955.1 uncultured Thermotogae bacterium | reverse complement strand
GTGTCTGTAAATGACGGACCTGTCCCTGTCAATGACTCCTTCCAGCTCGCAATAGCAGATCGGTCCCTCCACCTGAAGCAGGTAACTGAGCAATTCCAACCTCTGCTCCGAGCCGAGTACTTTGAAAAAACGGTGCATTGTTGCACATCCTTGCACAAAATATATACCAAACGGGGGATAACCTCAAGGTCATTGCGTTCACAATAAGGAAAATTTTTTATAGCCTTGAGTACGACGTTTGGCGTCTCCGGCTGGTTACCGCTCGCCCCACATTTTTGTTTCCACCGCCGTATTTGCTCCGTTTTTTCTGGCTACCAAATCCGGTTCAGTGCTTTGGGTCAATGACTTTTTCGTAAATTCATCTGTACTATCGTTAAGAGTTTCAGGTAGCTAATTTGTTACCACTTGATCTAACCTAGCTACTCGCGCGTCGAAACAACAAAGCCGATACTGCAAATAGGGTGGCAAAGAAAGCATTCAGGATAAACACGCCGATCACGCCCGGCTCGCCCCAGGAAGCCCGGGCTGGCCAGATGAGGAGGGCGAACACGGGAACCAGCATTTGAACGACCGCTGCCGTAAACAACGTGTATGACATTCCACGTGGCTTGAACCGCGAGATCAGGGAACCGATGAGTCCGACGGCAAATACCGCTCCATACATCAAGTTGGCGGGGTTATCATCGCTACCGATTATCCCAACGGCGCCATTCGCCCAGAAGAGGGAGAAGGCTCCAAGAAGTCCAAGCCCAAAAGCGATTCGATAGATGGCCTTCTGCGATCTCCTCGCTATGAGCTCGTACGCGAGACCAATGCTAAACAGAACGATGCCCATCAAGATAAAATCAAACGAATCCCAGTTCACTTGCTCGAAGCCACTCCCGGGATCGTAGAGGTTAACCTGGAATTGCATAGCCAGAAAGGGTACCAGCAACAAAAGCATCGTGATAATGGCCCACACAATCAGTCTTTTTGTAATTTCTTGCATAGAGTTAGGATTGCCCCTTTAGTTATTGTTTGGTCTGAAGTGGGGGGGGCGTCTCCCCTTTCCAACTTTTCCCCGTTCTCGGTATTCTAGTTTAAGGTGAGTGGAAGGCTCTGACCATTACCCAGGGGGTCTAAATGATAGAACTTTGCTCCCTCACCGGGGTACGACATCTGTAGTATGGTTGAAACTTCAAAAACGGAAGTGGCTAGCAGAGAAAGCAATAATGCCTGGCAAGCTTCACCAGGCGTTATAGCATTCGAGATGAAAATCAGGAGAGGAAAAGGGTTTAAGGGTTTGGAGTCAGTGCGAATTACATTAAAAAAATGTAAGCCAGACCGAGCAGGAAAAAGAAACCGGCGACGTCAGTAACAGTAGTCATCCAGATATTGGCCGACAGAGCCGGATCAAGCCCGACCTTTTTCAGCCCAATTGGTATGGCAACCCCGGAAATTCCCGCCGCGATCATACTGAGAAACATGGCAACGCCGACAATCAGAGCAATCTTCAGGGTTCCCTGCCAGAAAAAAGCAACTAACCCTACCATGACACCTATAGAAACTCCGTGAAGCAAACCAAGCAACGTTTCCTTAGCCAGAACCCGTAGCTCCTGCCCCTCGTCTATCTCTCCCAGAGCGATTCCTCGGACAAGCAGCGTTACCGTTTGCGAACCAGAGTTGCCTCCCTGACCAGCTATAACGGGCATAAATGCAGCAAGTACCGCGTACTTAGCTATAGTTCCCTCAAATACACTGACGACGACTGCAGCCAGGAAAGCCGTACCGAGGTTAACTACCAGCCAGGGCAGCCTATGCTTCATGGAAACGTGCCAAGGGGTCCAGACGGATTCCTCCTTGGCCCCGCTTATACCGACCATTTCCAGCATATCTTCCGTATCTTCCTGGCGGAGGACGTCTATTACGTCGTCAACAGTTATTACTCCCAGCAGCAAGCCTTCCTCGTTTACAACCGGTAGAGCGAGGTAATCAAACTTGTCAAATATTCGGGCGACTTTTTCTCGATCCGTCTCGGGTGCTACCGTCTTTACTTCGGGGTTCATTACATCTCTAAGCAGAAGTTCTGGCTTTTGAAAGACAATATCTCTCAGAGGGAGGACGCCCGTTAATTTCCCCTCCTCGTCGGTAACGTAGACGTAATTTATCTCCTCGAGGTCCTTCTCCTCTTCCCGCAATTTTTCGATGGCCGTATCTACTCTCATCGTCTCGGATAGACTCAGCACCTGGGGAGACATCGTTCCCCCGGCCGTATCTTCGGGGTACTTTAACAGACTTTTGAGGCGCTGGCGGGTCAGCCTGCTGAGAAGCGGAAAAATTCGTTCTTTTTCCTCTTCAGGTAATTCTTGAAGCAGGTCGACCGAATCGTCCGGAGACATTCTTTCCAGCAATTTGACCTTAAGATCACGGGGTAACTCTAGAAAAAGTCCGGATGACTGCCAGGGATCAAGTGCTTCCAGCGCTTCCGCGGCAAATTCAGGGTCAAAGGATTGAACTTTTGCAGCTGCCTCCCCCTCGTCAAGTTCAACTAACCTGTGACCGGCCTCGGCTGGATGTAGATCGGTTAAATTTTTCTCAGTCATGGTTAAATATAGGACAAATAAGAAAGGTCTCGTCGAAAACTTTAGCGAAACTTTCCCTGAGGACCGGACAGAATCCGTTTCGATCCCAGCAATACAGAGGTAATTTTATCGGCTCGCCCTGCAAAACCCAAATTTTATGATTGTACCGAAGCCCAATCCCCTTCAG
>CAZYCI010000160.1:0-2751 GCA_964645955.1 uncultured Thermotogae bacterium | reverse complement strand
ACAGACTACCTCACCCCCGATTACTCTACCGTAACGCTCTTTGCAAGGTTTCTCGGCTGGTCGACGTCAGTTCCTCTAAGAACGCCAATGTGGTAGGCAAGCAGCTGCAGCGGTACCGTGAATACTAGCGGGGTCAGAATCTTGTCTGTGAGGGGGAGCGAGATCAGCTCGTCCGCTATTTCCCTCGTCTCGTCAGTCATCTCGTCCGACAGCACGATTACCTTCCCTTTCCGCGCCCGGACTTCCTCTATATTCGAATAAACCTTGTCATAAACGGAGTTCCTCGTTATCAACGCCACGACGGGCATGTCCTCGTCAATTAAAGCTATCGGTCCGTGCTTCATTTCGCCCGCCGGATAGCCCTCCGCGTGGATATAGGATATCTCCTTCAACTTCAGGGCCCCTTCGAGAGCAACCGGGTAAAGAACGTCCCGACCGAGGAAAAGGAAGTCCTCCTTTTCGTAAAATTTTTCGGCAAGATCTTCAATTCTGTCTTCGCCTTCCAGCTGTTCTCTTAACAGAGCCGGCGCCCGGTTCAGGGCATCAACCGTCTCTTCGCAGTCCTCACGGGTTACCGCACCCCGCAATCTGGCAATTTCCAGCCCAAGCAGGGAAAGAGCCACCAGCTGTGAGGTAAACGCCTTGGTCGAAGCCACACCAATCTCCGGGCCGGCATGCGTGTAGAGCACGGCATCGGATCGCCTGGTCACCGTAGAGCCCAGCACGTTAACAACCGAGGCTATCGTCGCCCCCTCTTCTCTGGCCTTCTCGAGTCCGGCCAGCGTGTCCGCAGTTTCACCGGATTGAGAAATTCCAATTACCAGCGAGTTCTCGTCCAGCGGCGGGTTTCTATATCGAAATTCCGAGCCGAGCTCCACTTCGATCGGGATATCGAGAAATTCCTCCCAGACGTACTTCGCCACCCGACCGGCATAAGCCGACGTCCCGCAGGCAACTATAAATATTTTATCTGCATCCCTAACCTCTCCCTGTTTTAATTCTCCTTCGTCCATCCGAAGGCCGTCACCGGAAAAATCCCTGCCCCGGAGCGTATCCCCAACCGCTTCGGGCTGCTCGTTGATCTCCTTCAGCATGAAGTGCTTGTAGCCTTCTTTCCGAGCAGCAACTGGATCCCAGTCGACGTGTCTGGTCCTGGCCTCCGCGGGGTTTCCCTCCAGATCCGTAATTTCCATCCCGGCTTCGGAGAGCGATACTACCTGTTCGTCCTCCAGATAGGTTATATCCTTTGTATAGTCCAGCATCGCCGGCACGTCAGAGGCTATTAGCTTCTCTTCTTCCGTAGAGCCAACCACCAGCGGGCTACCACGCCGCGCTCCGACGATACGCCCCGGTTCTCGCTCGCTGAGTACCGCTACGGCGAAGGTACCCTCCACTCTCCCCAGAGCGGACCTCACTTTTTCCTCGAGCGAACCGGACCCCTCTTCGATCAGGTGAATTATTACTTCGGAATCGGTGTCGGAGCTGAACTCGTGCCCGCCCGCTTCCAGCTCGGAACGCAGTTTACGGTGGTTTTCAATTATGCCATTATGAACCAGGCTATACTCGTCCCCGCAACCCCGATGGGGATGAGCATTTACGTCGTTCGGCGCTCCATGAGTCGCCCACCGCGTATGACCGATTCCGACCTTTCCCGGCCGGGGGTTTTCCACCAGGGAATCCTCGAGCTCGGAGATCTTGCCGGCCATCTTTTCTATCCCCAGGCCATCGTCGCCCATTACCGCTATGCCGGCCGAGTCGTACCCGCGGTATTCCAGCTTCTTTAACCCGTTTATCAATACGGGCTGGGCTTCTCTCTCACCGAGATAACCGATTATTCCGCACATTTCTGCCTCCTGTTAGTCCTCTATCACTTCGGCGTCCTTCGGTAACGCCGTCACTTCTTCTAGTTCCAAACCCAGGTTCGTTTTGACTTCGTCGACCGAAGTGTAGATCGTATCACGGTCACTCTCCCTGAAATAAGTAACTAGCTCCCGGGGTAGCAGATCGTTCGGGTCGAACTGAATTACCTGCCGTGTGAACTGGTAGGACCCGGATTTCGGAATTACCTCCAGAACGTAATCACCGAAAAGCGAGTCGAACCCGTAACCGGGAAAGAAATCGAAGGGAGTTCGGAAATTATAAGAAGACCCATCGAACCGGGCCAGGCCACTCACCGAAGTACTCAGGCGCAACCTCGAACCATAAACATCGCTACCATCAGTAGAAATCGGGGTACCGATCAGGTTTACCTCAAGATCGTCGGAACGAACGAGTTTCAGCAGGGAATCCGGCGTCAGGTTTGCGGCTTCTACCGGCAGGTCCGCACCCTTAAGGTCCTTTTTGATAATCAGGTTACGGCCCGGCATGTACTGGTAAAGAAAGTCCCCTTCGAGGAGAAAGAACTGCCCCTTCATCTGGTTCGGCGAAAGGTATTCCACCCGCAGGCTCCTCGGCTCGGACACGGCAAGGACCCGGACCGAGACAGGGGGCTCCATGCCGGATAAACTGAGCCGGGCGGAGAAGTTTGCAACCTTTCCGTACTCCTCCTCAAGCTTCGAGACGAACGCGTCAGTGGAGTCAATAACCTCCTGATCGGCAGAGATGGTCCCGCTCATAACTAAAAGAGTTAGGACTGCCAGAACCAGGGCCAGCCCAGCTTGCTTCAAGCTTTTACCCATTTTCTCGCCTCACTGAAAGATAAAAGGTATAGCACGAAGCAATTATAGTGACCCCCGGTAGCTCTGACAAACT
>CAZYCI010000159.1:1496-2830 GCA_964645955.1 uncultured Thermotogae bacterium | reverse complement strand
ATGAATCGGGAGCTTCATGAGAAGGTAATCCCGACCTTTCACTACGCGTTAAATCAGGACGGAATATTACTCCTGGGTACTTCTGAGAGCACGGGAAAATTCACGGATCTCTTCCAGGAAGTGGACAAGAGGAAAAGTATCTATCGCCGAAAAGAAACCCCGGGAAGGACCAGAGTTGCTCACTGGGAGTTTCCGTTTTCCGAAAGGGGAGCCCACTCAACAGAAGATCCCGAAGCAAAAGAGGAAAAGGCGCCTGAAGTTCGAGAGCTGGCCGAAAAGACGATTCTTAAAAGGTACAGCGACCCCGGTGTACTGATAGATGAGAGTTACGAGATTCACTACTTTCACGGCAATACGGAGAAGTACCTGGCCCCTCCCGAGGGGAGACCGGATATGAATATCCTCGATATGGCGCGCGGCAAGCTACGGTACAAGCTGACCGGTGCCATTAGTGAAGCAAGTAAAGGAAATAAACCCGCAACTCGAGAAGGAATAAGGGTGGAGTACAATGGCGAGGAGGGTTTAATTGATTTGATCGTGGAGCCCGTCAACAGGAGACCCGATGAAGAGAACCTGTACCTGGTCGTTTTTGAGGAAGAAAGCTCCATTCTAGAGACCACAGAGAACAAAGCATCCGAAAAAGGAGCCTCCGAAGGAAAACCCGAAGCGGCCGATCGGCGACTGGAAGCTTTGAAAAAAGAACTAAAATCGACGAAAGAGTCCCTCCGGGCGACGATCGAGGAGCTTGAGACTTCGAATGAAGAACTAAAGTCTCGTAACGAAGAGTTGCAGGCCACCAACGAGGAATTGCGAAGCACGAACGAGGAACTACAAACCGCCCGGGAAGAAGCCCAGTCTTCAAACGAGGAGTTGACCTCCGTCAACCAGGAACTCAAGGAAAAGATAGACCAACTCTCCCAGGCGAAGGACGACATGAAAAACCTGCTTGACAGTACAGAAATTGCGATTCTCTTTCTGGATACCGAACTCTGCCTGCGACGATTTACGCCGGAGGCGACCGAGTTATTCAACCTGATAGAGTCGGATGTAGGTAGGCCGTTGACGGATATCAGCTCCAGGTTAGATGAGGAAAACACGATAGAAGACATGAACGAGGTTCTTGATACCCTGCAGGGGATAAACAGGGAAGTCACTACGGAAGACGATGACTGGTACGAAATGGAGATCATGCCTTACAGGACGACCGAAAACGTGGTAGACGGGCTGGTCGTAACATTTAAGGATATCACGAAGGTCAAACGGGACCGGTTGCAAAAGCTACAAAGGCTGGCGGCCGTCCTGGAGGATTCCAACGACGCCATCACTGTTCTCGA
>CAZYCI010000159.1:0-1396 GCA_964645955.1 uncultured Thermotogae bacterium | reverse complement strand
AAAGACTACAAGAAAGAAATCTCCCGACTGAAAACCGAACTGAAAGAGACAAGGGAGGAAGAAGAATGACAGAAGAGGAAGAAAGCTCTCAAAAGTTCGAAAAGCTGCGCCGGAAAGCGGAGGATAGACTGGAAGAGGCGATAGACTCCACCGAGGAGATTTCAAAAGAGGAGGCTCCGCCCATTAAAGAACTCCTTCACGAACTCCAGGTTCACCAGGTCGAACTGGAACTGCAAAACGAAGAACTCCGCGAAACTCGGAACCGGCTCAGAGAAGCAAAAGAAAGATACTCCGACCTCTACGATTCCGCACCGGTCAGTTACCTGACGTTAAACGAAGAAGGGAAGATTCTGGATGCAAATACCACAGCCGCCGAGAAGCTCGGAAGCGAGAGAGATAATCTAATAGGGAGCAAACTCTACAAGTACGTGGCGGAAAAGGACAGGGACGAGCTCTTCAAGCACCTGAGAAAAGCCTTCGAGAAAAAAGATCGTCAGAACCACGAACTGGGATTTATCCCCGACTCGGACGGTCACGGACGGAGAAACGAGCAGAAGTTCCACGGTCTGCTCACAAGCAAGGCCTTCAAGGACGGCGAAGACGAACCCGTCTGCAGGACTGCTTTGAGCGATATCACGGAAAGGAAGGGAGCCGAGCAGAAATTAAAAGAGAGTGAGCAAAAGTACCGCTCTTTGTTCAACAGCATCCGGGACGCAATTCTGGTTGCCGATACGGATAGAAACATTATCGATTGTAATCCGACTTTCACCGATCTATTCGGCTACGAGCTTGATGAAATCAAGGGAAAAAAGACCAAGTACGTCTATCACGATATAGGGGAATACGAGGAGATGGGTGAAGAGATAGAGAAAAGTGTTGACGATCCCAACTTCTTTTACACCATCCACTACGAGAAAAAGAACGGTGAGGTCTTCCCCGGTGAGACCAACGTCTTTTACCTCAGGGAGGACCAGGATGAAGTAGTGGGATTCATCGGATTGATCAGGGACGTTACGGAAAAACTTGAGCGAAAGGAAAAATTAAAACAATCGGAGAAGAAATATAGAACCGTCTTTGAGAATACCGGCACGGCGATGATTGTAATCGAGGAAGATACCACCATTTCGCTGGCAAATGAGGAGGCTGAAGAACTATTTGGTTATTCAAAAGAAGAGATCGAGGGAAAACTGAGCTGGACCGAACTTGTGGCAGAAAAGGAAAGGCTGGGAAGGATGAAAAGGTATCACAAGTTACGCAGGCAGGATCCAACCGCCGCTCCCAACCAGTACGAATTCAAACTTGCTGACAAAAAAGGAAATGAGAAGGACGTCTTGATTTTCATTGACGTTATCCCGGGATCGAAAAAAAGTGTCGCCTCCCTTATCGACATCAGTGG
>CAZYCI010000158.1:1500-2833 GCA_964645955.1 uncultured Thermotogae bacterium | reverse complement strand
TTAACAAAACCCGCCGGAATAACCCGGCGGGTTTTGTTACCCAATGGAGGTTGTTATTCTTATAGATTCGCCTCCAAGCTCTACTCAGTTAATCCCCACCTGGAAGGATCGAAGTCCTTCAGGTTTTCCGGCTGGAAGACGCTGTCCGGTATATCCTTCTCCGGTCTTTCCCGCTTGACGTAAGTTACCGTTGTCGAAGCACCCGTATCAACCGCGGTTGTAACTAGCTTTTTAGTAACGGTATTGCCCTCGAAAGTCGTCAGCTCTTTTAACTCCATTTTCTTCATCAGCTGACCTTCGGCATTGAAGTTTTCCGAGCGGAGCAGGACCCAGTTATCCTTACCGATCCAGACCGTCTGTTCCGGGAACTGGGGGTCGGCTCCTTCCTTTGGCGTTAGATTTAGCTTGTATGCGGGTACCGATTGCTCCCCGACCTGGACCGTGGTTTCTTCCGCGATTTCCGCGTTGTAATCGTCGCTCATCGTCCGACTACCGATTTCTTCGTAAGACAGGGTACTGTTTGCGAAGCTACCCTCCTGTTTGGAAGTCGAAAGCTCCTTGGCCTGGCCGAGAGCTGAGAGGAAAAGCCACATGTTAGTTTCGCCACCTTCAGCTTCACGGGTCAGAAATATCGAACCCCTGACGAATTCCGGCTCCAGGTAGTAAATCAGGGTTAGGTTCGGCTCACCGCTCTTCTTTCGTGCCAGCGCTCCGAACTTATAACTGGATTCCGTACCGTCCGCGTTCTCGTTCTGGAAATCGATGATCGAAAGCATCTCGCCGCTGGTAACCATTTCGCTCTTTTTATCCATCATTCTCAGTATCTCGTTACCGGTCAGGTCGTCAGCGGAAAAACCGACTGCTCCAACCACGAACAGTAAGGATGTCACCAGAAATACCGAGACAATTAACTTCTTCCTATATTTGGACACCATAAAAATCACCTCGTTATGGTTTTATTTCATGCTTGTCTTTTCAAACTTGAACTCCAGATTAAGCTGATTCCACTAATCCTCGAGCAGTTTCGGTCGGAAGAGGAAAAGGACCGCGGGTATCACGGTAAACGTACTCACCATGCTAACCACCATTGCCATCGCCAGGAGAAACCCTACAGTAGTAATGGAGCTAAACGTCGATAGTCCAATTACCGCGAAACCAAAGGCAAGCGCCATAGCGTTTGCAAAGATACCCTTACCAGTAGTCCTTAGCACAGTGGAGAATATCTCCAGGTTATCACGATCCTCCTCGTATTCTTCCTGAAAACGTTCCAGCAAGTGGATCGCGTAATCTATTCCAATTCCTATCATGATCGAACTGACTATCAGGTTGACCA
>CAZYCI010000158.1:0-1400 GCA_964645955.1 uncultured Thermotogae bacterium | reverse complement strand
GTCTTGTTTATCCGCAGGCCATCCTTGTTCTTTAACCACTCCTGAAATTCGTTCATTTGCTGCAGGACTTCCGGGTCCTTCAGGCCATTTTCCCGGCCAGTATCTATTTCAACGAGCAACTGCTGGGAGCCCGCGAAGTTCTCGTCCATGGAATTCATTCCCGCAGTCATTTTACTATCCTTACCGATAATCGCGGTATAAGAAGTATTCACCTGCAGGGTCAGGGCTCCGCCAATAAATACCAACAGGAGCACGAAAAAGATTCCAACGACCAACTTGTTCCGTTCCGCCACGAAACGGCTAAAGGAACTGGTAACGCGATGAGTTACCGGGGACAAAAACGCCAGAAATCCGGGCATCTCCTTCTTCTCCTGGAAGGAAAGAAGCGAAAGAATCGCCGGAACAAGCGTCAGGGAGAGGAGAACGGCGATCATGACGCCGAAGGCGGCAAATATACCGAACTGACGTTCCGGAATGAGAAAGGCACTTATGAGAGAGAGAAAGCCCGCAGCGGTCGTTAAACCGGTCATAGTAACCGGAGAATACATGGATTTTATCGTTTTGACGATAGTCTCCTTCTCGGTGAGCCCCTTTTCCGCCCATTCGTAATATGAGTTTAGGACGTGGATCGAATAGGCGCTACCGACGGCCGCAAGTATAACGGGCAGGATGAAGGATACCATCGTAAACGGTATACCAGTAAGTGCCATCAAGCCCACTGTCCAGGTGATGCTCAAAGCTACGACCAGCAGCGGCAACAAAACGCCCCGGGGGCTTCTGAAGGTTACGTAGAGGACGATAATTATCGCGAGGAAGACGAGCGGCAACAGTACCATTAAATCGTTCGTTATCGCCTCGGAGAAGGCTGAGTTGAGATAAGGTTGCCCGGCAATCTCTACTGTCTCCGGTCCATCGTAGTTTTCGACGATATTCCGGACCTCCGTACCCACTTCCTTAATGTTCGCGCCGGCTTTTAGCTCGACCGATAGGGCAGCCGCATCACCGGATCCGGAAACTACTCTATCCTCCAGCAGCTTGCTTTTCAGCAGTTTTTCCCTGTAGGCATCCATTTCCGATTGGCTGGCTGGAACTTTTCCCCCGGGCGCGGCCGGACCGACCTCGATGCTATCTTGCTTGCCTACTATGATTTGGGAGTTCAGTGGGCCCTCCACGCTCTTCACGCCCGCTAGTCCCGAGATATCCTCTCTCAATCCCTTGACCCTCTCCAGTACGGCTTCTTCAAATATGGTACCCTCGGGTTTTATGCTTACCTGAAGCATGCTGGCGGACCCGTACTTCTCTTCCGCCTCGTTTACTGCCTTGATCGCTTCGTTTTCCGAGGATAGGTACTCCCGGAAATCCGTCACCATGTTTATTCCGGGTATAAATATCCCGAAGGC
>CAZYCI010000157.1:0-2835 GCA_964645955.1 uncultured Thermotogae bacterium | reverse complement strand
CAATGAAGGTAGCGCTTGTCGGAAACACGAACGTTGGAAAGAGCGTCTTTTTCGGTCGTCTTACGGATACATATGCGGACGTTTCAAACTATCCCGGAACAACTGTGGAAATCTCGCGGGGTGAGGCGGAAATTGGTGATAGGAGGGTGGAGCTGGTTGATACCCCCGGCGTTAATAGCCTGATTCCGGTCTCGGAGGACGAGCGTATAACCAGAAATTTACTCTTCTTCGAGAAACCGGATCTGGTAATTCAGGTAGCCGACGCCAAAAACGTTCAGCGGTCGCTCATGCTGACTGTTCAGCTAGCGGAGGCGGGCTTTCCGACGATCGTAGCACTCAACATGGCAGATGAGGCCGAGGGCAAAGGAATTGAAATCAACGAGTCTGAGTTGTCGGAATTACTTGGAACTCCCGCAGTGAAGACTGTTGCTACCACCGGAGAAGGATTCGAGAAGCTCGAAAGAAGTGTCTTTTCGGCTAAAGTTCCGAAATTGAAGGTCGAATACCCGGAACCGATCCGCAGCGCTCTGAACGACGTAACTTCCTTGCTAGAGGGCCTTGATGTACCACTCAGAGCTGCCGGGCTTATGGTTCTGGCGGGCGACGAACAGTTTTTGGAAAATATTGGCGAAGAACTGAATGAAGAAAAGCTTGATAAACTCGTTCGAAAAAGAGAGGAATTGAAGGGCAAAACCGCGGAACCGGTGTCATTTCAGATTACCAGAAGGCGAAAGAGCGAAGTTCAGGAAGTAGCTCGGCGGGTAAAAGCCGAATCCGGCCAGGGAAGGATACTATCCGAAAAGCTCTCGCGGCTGACAATGCGACCGCTTACCGGTCTACCGATATTCCTGCTCGTGCTTTACGGCGTTTACCAGTTCGTGGGGGTTCTTGGCGCTCAGGTCATAGTTGATTTCCTCGAGGTGGAGGTTTTTGGTAACGTAATAAATCCGGCGGTCAAAACTTTTACCAAATCCGTCATAGAAATTCCATTTCTGGAGGAAATGCTCGTCGGTCCTTACGGGTTGGTAACAATGGGCCTGGCCTGGGCGCTTGCTCTCGTCCTCCCCGTGGTGCTGACGTTTTTCCTGGCGTTTTCGATTCTCGAGGACTCGGGTTATATACCGAGGCTTTCGGTAATGGTGGACCGGTTATTCAGGAAAATTGGCTTAAACGGAAAAGCGGTGCTACCAATGGTTCTGGGGCTGGGATGCGACACCATGGCCACCGTGACGACCAGGACCCTCGAGACGAAGAAAGAGAGGAGAATAGCCACGTTGTTATTGGCTCTTGGCGTACCGTGTTCTGCCCAGCTCGGTGTCATTCTGGGCTTATTCGCCTACGCTTCCCAGCTGGGCCTGTTGATCTGGGGTGGAGCGGTCGCCGTCCAGCTTCTACTGGTTGGCTGGCTGAGTTCCAAGCTACTTTCGGGACGTTCCTCGGAATTCATCATGGAGATCCCCCCTATCAGGTTACCCCGGCCCTTAAACGTAGCCCGGAAGACTTATACCAGAGTTAAGTGGTTTCTTAAAGAAGTTTTGCCGTTTTTCCTGGTCGGTACGTTTGTGGTATTTCTAGCCGATAAGACCGGAGTGCTCAACTTCCTGATAAATGGCCTTAAGCCAATTGTGTCCGGGTTGCTCGATCTTCCGGAAGAGGCGGCGGTCGCGTTCATCCTGGGGTTCGTCAGGAGGGACTACGGAACAGCGGGTCTGTTTGAACTGGCTCGTCAGGCTCGGTTAACCCCCCTCCAGATAACTGTTAGTGCAGTGGTAATAACGCTGTTCGTCCCCTGTATCGCTAATTATCTGATGATAATAAAGGAGCGTGGGGTAAAAGCCGCGGTGGCGATTGTCGGTTTCATAATCCCGTACTCGATAGCCGTGGGAGCTTTGCTCAACTTCACCTTGAGAAGTCTGGAGGTTATGTAAAATGGCTGAGGATAATCAGGTTGAATGTCCTGCCTGCGGGAGTCAGTTTGAGGTAGAGCTATCTCTTGAGGCATGTAACGGCTGCCCGCTGGCCAAAAGCTGTGGCAAGAAGAAATGTCCGTACTGTGGCACCGAATTCGTTCCGGATTTGCGTCTGCTGGAAATATCGAAGGAGAAATGATAAACGATGAGAGCTAAAAACGAGGAGCTAAAGGAAGAAATACTCGAAATAGTCTGGGTTGCCGAGGAGGACGGGAGAACAGTTGATGAAAACGGAGTAAAGGATCTTCTCAACAGACCGGGGGAGGATACTGACGAAGCGATCGTTTTCCTGGAAAATAAAGGTAAGCTCGAGCTAACTCAATCCGGGGGACTCGGATTGACTGAGGAAGGGCGTGTGCTGGCAAAAAAAGTTATTAGACGACACAGGCTAGCGGAAAGGCTGTTGAACGACGTACTGGAGATGGATCTAACTAGCATCGAAGGCCCTGCCTGCAGGTTCGAGCACGCGATTTCCGCCGAGGTCGAGGAGAAAATTTGTACACTCCTCGGCCACCCGAACGAATGTCCTCACGGAAAGGTCATCCCGCCCGGCAGGTGTTGTTCGAAATCCCAAGAAATCGTGAGCAGAGCAATCTTGCCCTTGACGGATGTTGAGGCCGGGGAGACGGTCAGAGTTTCTTACATAACCCTGAGCGAAGAAGGCAGGTTGAGTCGCCTTTCTTCCCTTGGTGTATTACCGGGAGCGTCCGTAAGGGTAGAGCAAAAGTTTCCCGCTTTTGTAATCGAGCTCGAGGAGACTAGCGTGGCGATTGAGAAGGAAGTAGCAAGCAATATTTTTGTAAGAAACGGACAGGTGCCCGGTGGCGATCCAGAAGAAAGCGGGTCGGGTAGGGATTCGTTCTTG
>CAZYCI010000156.1:0-2917 GCA_964645955.1 uncultured Thermotogae bacterium | reverse complement strand
AATACCGGGACAAGAGAAGTTGCCGGTTTGTATACCGCCCAGAGCGAAGAGGTAGAAAAGAGACAGGTCTACTTGCCCATCAGTTCTGCTCAAAAGCTGGTCGGTCAAAACGTGGTCGGTCGTCTGGCGGTCAAACTGAAAAACCGAGAAGCCACTGATCGAGTGGCCAGAAAGCTAAGGGATGATTCCGGAATCACCTCTCTTTCCCTTGGCGTCAGGACGTGGAAGCAGCTTTCGAGCTTTTACAAAATGCTTAGTAGCTTCTTCGGATTAATATTTGGTTTTCTGGTCGTGGTGGTATCCGTTCTTGTTTTCTTCATAGTGTTGCAGGTTCTTACCATGTCTTTTTTGGAAAGGACCAGGGAGGTCGGAACCATCAGAGCTCTCGGTACCCGGAGCGGGGAAGTCTTCCGGATGTTCGTGTCGGAGAGTTTTCTGCTTGGGCTGATCGGCGCTTTTCTTGGGTTGGCTTTCGGGGTCTTGCTTGCACTTGGGTTCAACGCGATCGGGATCAACTGGACTCCTCCCGGTTCAGTCGAAGCGGTGGTTTTAACGGTGAAGATGGGGTGGGATAACGTCTGGCCTCCGGTTTTGATTAGCCTGGTTGCTACGGTCATATCCTCTTTTTATCCGGCCTACCGAACGGCCAGGACCGATATAGTAGAGACCCTCAGAGTGGAGGAATAGACAGCGCAATGAAAAGATTCAAAGTTCCGCTGAGAAATCTTCTTAGGAACAAGAGGCGTACAGCTTTTAGCATGGCAATTATCGCCTTAGGGGTAGCAATTCTACTTGCAACGCTGGCTTTTACCGATGAAGCAATTAATTCTACCAAGCGTTCTCTCTCCAGTGATACCGGGACGATCCAAATTGCTGCTCCGGAACTCTTTGCCGGTCAGACCGAAGGTTTTGGCTACCTGATCGGCCCTGAAAAAGTATCGGAATTAAGTTCCTTAATAGAGCAAAAACCGGAAGTGGCTGGAGTAACTAGCAGGCTGGAGTTCGGTGGCCTTATAAGTTACGGGGACAGCGAATCGACCGTACTTCTAAGGGGTGTAGTTCCGGAAAACTGCGTTCAGGATTATAGTTGTATAATTGAAGAAGGAGAAAAGCTAAACGAGCAGGATAAAGACGGCCTGGTCCTGGGCAAAGTTCTTGCTGAAAATCTGGGTGTCAGACCCGGCGATGCCATCGATCTCTCCTACAGCAATTCCGAGGGTAACTACAGGAACTCTTCCGGAGAAGTAATAGGTTTGGCCAGTTTGAGCAGTCGGCAGCTTGAAGGGCGAATTGCTTTTTCAAACCTTTCTTTTACCAAAGAACTTCTCGGGGACGAAGGTGTCGGTAGAATAATCGTCAGGTTAAACGACATCAACAGGGCGGAAGAATTTGCTGCGGAAATAGAAAAAGAACTCGATGAACGGGGTTATGAGCTTGCGACCAGGACCTGGAAGGAATTAAGCCCGCTCTATAGCTCATTAAACACGTTCTGGAACGCTTTTACCGGTTTTACTTACGTAGCCGTCTTTACGCTCGTCTTCTTTAGCACGCTCGAGGTCTTGACGATGTCTTTCCTGGAGAGATCCCGGGAAGTCGGTACGGTACGAGCTATAGGAGCAACAAGGTGGGAAGTTTTTCGAGACTTTCTCGTAGAAGGCGTCCTCGTCGGACTTTTTGGAGGGTTGGTTGGATTGGCTTTAGGTGGCTTAATAAGCTTAGGCGTTAATCTAGCTGGCATTACATGGAAACCACCGGGAGCTACTATTCCGGAACCCCTGAAGATTGGGTTGACTTATTCCACGGTACTGTTCCCTTTACTGGCCGCGGTAGTCTCCACGCTGCTTGGTTCGATCCTTCCGGCCTGGCAGAATTCTCGGACGGTAATTACGGAATCACTCCGGAAAAGGTAGTCCTTACGGTTAAAACTTCCCGTGAGTGGTAGACAGCGTGGTCTATCATTTTGCCCCGATTATTAGATAATCCTCGGTGTTTTATCATGTTTGAGGAATCTTGCAAACTCGTAAAAGGGAATTGCAGGATGAGCCCCTGTGTTCAGGCGGTAGGTTGATGGTGGGTCAATCTCCCGGCGCGTGGTTTAGTACAGGGTGGTCAAGGATACCGTGTTTCAGTATAATCCTTGATGTATCCCTGTCTAGATTATTACTTGCACATTGTTTAGCACGAACTGTGGTTTTCTAAAATTAATTTTGACTTTACTTGAAACTCATTAAGGAGGCGCAGAGGATGAATCAAAAAAGGTGGATTGGGCTTGTTTTATTAGTAATAGGAGTGTTTGTCCTGCTCGGGAACCTGGGAGTCCTCGAGAACTTCTGGGGGCTCGTTGGAACCTACTGGCCGGTTTTGTTGATTCTGGCTGGTGCTTATAATATCGTTTCCAACCCCGCCGGAAAACCGGGTGGAATGATAGTTTTTGCCGCGGGTTCATTGTTACTGGTAAATAACATCGACCAGGTGCAGGTATTTTCCCGTGTTTCCTTCTGGCCGATACTGCTGATTCTCTTAGGTCTGTGGTTCATATTTCGCGGCGGTCGGGAGTCGAACCTGGTTAAAAAGGATTCAATTAACGTCGTCGCTCTGTTTTCCGGGAACAGCAGCAGGGTTGTTTCAAGTAACTTCAAAGGTGGAAGCAGTGTAGCTTTATTTGGCGGAACCGAAGTCGACTTGCGGGATTCAAAAATCTCTAATTCCGAAGCCAAATTTGACGTATTTGCGATGTTTGGCGGTACGGATATTTACGTTCCCGAAAATTGGAACGTTGTTGCAAAAGGCTTACCTCTTTTTGGCGGGATGGACGACAAGACGGTCACTAAGGAAGGTGAATCGGTGGAAAAACGGCCGAAGCTGATAATCAACTACCTTGCCCTATTTGGAGGGGTTGAGATAAAGAATGCTAAGT
>CAZYCI010000155.1:1703-2921 GCA_964645955.1 uncultured Thermotogae bacterium | reverse complement strand
AATAAAGCAAACGATGCCATGTATCTCCACGGACTCACGGAAGAGGGCGACCCGGGAGAGTTCCTCGAGGTAAACGATATTGCCTGCGAGATGCTAGGTTACAGCAAAGAAGAGTTTCTTACGATGAAGCCCACTGAAATCGACGCGGGAGAAAGGGCTAGGGATAGACCGGATATAATGGAATCCCTGCTTAGTGAAGGCCAGCAAACCTTTGAAATGCTGCATGAAGCGAAAGACGGTAAAAAGATCCCGGTTGAGATAAGTGCACACGTCTTCGAGATGAACGGTGAAAAGAGAGTGCTTTCCATAGTCAGGGATATCACTGAACGGAAAAGGTCCCAGGAGGCACTGAACGAAGAAAGAGACAAGCTGAGGCACCTTCACGATGCCGTGGACGAACTACAACAGCAGAATACAGAAGACGAAGTCATTCAGACCGCCGTCGAAGTAGCGGAGAACATGCTCGACTTCAAGTTCTGTGACATATCCCTGGTCGAGGGAGACTACATAGTCCCCAAAGCCAGTGCGACCGGGTTGAGCTCAGGCGAATCCATCCCATTTGAAATCGGCGAGGGAATTACCGGTCAAACGATCCAAAAAGGGGAAACCATCTGGGGAGATGATCTAAGGAACTATCCTGAAGCCAAACCGACAAACGATTCCTTCAGGTCATTTATTAGCGTCCCCATAGGTAATTTAGGAAACTTTCAGGTCATCTCGGAAGAGGTCGGAGCCTTCGACGAGGAGGACGTTGAGCTTGCGGAAATCCTTGCCGACCACCTGCAGGAGGAGATCAAGCGGGTGCGGCTGGAAGAGGACCTGCGCCAGCAAGCAATCCACGACCCGTTAACGGACCTCTACAACCGCCGCTACTTCAACGAAACCCTGGGGGAAGAGGTGGAAAGGTGCAAGAGGTATAACAAGTCCATTGCTTTCCTGATGGCCGACGTAAACAGGTTCAAGGAGATAAATGACCGTTATACCCACCAGACCGGCGACAAAGTACTCAAGGAAGTTGCGGGCCTGCTCCAGGAAAACGTAAGAGACGCTGACACAGTAGTCAGGTACGGCGGGGACGAGTTCCTGGTCATGATGACTCAGACGGGAGGAGGGGTAAGCAAAACGGTAAATAGATTGAAAACAGCCCTGGATGACTGGAACCGGGAATCCGACCTCATTGATTTCCCGCTCACCCTGGCTATGGGCGTCTCCCACTGG
>CAZYCI010000155.1:0-1603 GCA_964645955.1 uncultured Thermotogae bacterium | reverse complement strand
CAATTTGAGGAACGCTTTTTCCGGTGAAAGTCAGGCAAAGATGAGGTACGAGGTTTATTCCGAAACAGCTGAAAACGAGGGCTACCCGAACGTCGCGCGCCTCTTCGAGGCGATATCTTATGCGGAGAAGGTCCACGCTACGAACCACCTCAGGCGCTCGCCCGAGGAAGCGGGAAGTTCCGTCGCCGAGTCGCCCTACGGTGTCGGTGATACCGCGGCGAACCTGCAAAAAGGGATAGACGGAGAGACCTTCGAGATCCAGGAAATGTACCCCGCCTACCTGGAAGTTGCAAAAATGCAGGGCGAGGGAGCGGCAAAGAAGTCGTTCGAATGGGCTCTCGAGGCGGAAAAAATCCACGCGGAAATGTACAAAGACGCCAAGGAAGTAGTCGAGAAGGGCGACGACCCGGATATCGGGGATCTCCACGTCTGTAGCGTCTGCGGACACACCGTAGAAGGCGAGGCCCCCGACGTCTGCCCCGTCTGCGAGACGAAAGGTAACTATAAGAAGTTTGAATAATCGTTAACCCCACCTTACATGGCGGTGCACCCAGACTGAACCCCGTCGGTTGGAAAAGTAGCAAGAAAGCAGGTTCAAATCCGAATTATCAAATTAACCCGGGGTGACAAACATGTCCGATATAAAAGAGAAAGTAGACAGTTTGCTAAATAGTGGATTTAGCCGGAGGAGCTTCCTCCGAACTATTTCGGCGGCCTCACTTACCTTGTCCCTCAGTTCGAAGCTGGCCCGCGGCGACTCTGGATCATCGTCGGTCGAAGAGGTTCCCGCCGAAACAAAGGTCTCCGTGGTAAAGACCGATTCGCGCCGGAAGGGTATCAGGGAGGCAATATACCTGCTGGAGCTCGAGGACGAATTTACCGGAAAGGAAACCCTGATAAAGCCGAACTTCAATACCGCCGACCCGTTTCCGGCCTCCACGCACAACGATACACTGATCGGAGTAATCCAGGAACTGAGGGAGAGAGGAGCCGGACCGATCACCCTGGGTGAGAGGAGTGGTCCGCCCCCGACGGACGAGGTCTTCGCCGACAAAGGGATATACGAACTGGCGGAAGAACTCGATTTCGAGCTGATAAACTTCGACCGGCTGTCGGAAGAGGACTTGCCACTCCAGAAACCGGAAAGAAGCCACTGGAAGGACGGCTTCCGCGTCGCCGGGCCGATGCTTGAGTCCGAAAAGATCGTCACCACCCCCTGCCTGAAGACGCACCAGTTCGGGGGAGAGTTCACGATGTCACTCAAACTCTCCGTCGGAATAGTTCCCAGGGAAGGCTACAACTACATGAGCGAACTCCACTCTTCGTCCCGGATGCGGGAGATGATCGCCGAAATAAACCAGGTCTACTCGCCGGATTTGATAGTCATGGACGCCATGGAGGTCTTTACCGACGGCGGGCCGTCCTACGGCGAGAAAAAGTCGGCAAACCTGATCGTCGCGGGCACGGATCGGGTCGCGGTTGACGCAGTGGGAATAGGGATACTGCAACACCTGGGCTCGAACAGCGAGATAATGGGAACGGACCCCTTCGAGCAGGAGCAGATCAGGCGGGCGGTCGAGCTCGGCCTGGGGGTCGACAACCC
>CAZYCI010000154.1:0-2961 GCA_964645955.1 uncultured Thermotogae bacterium | reverse complement strand
AGTTCCAGGCGCCGAACCCGAGGATAACTCCAACCAGGATAACCACGTTTAAAACAGTTCCAAACCTGGCATCCTGCCAGTAGCTAACTATTAAGGCCTGCGAGATCACTAAAGAAATGAACCCACTTATCCACCACCAATCCATCTGTAAACCAAATAGCACGGCAGTTAGCAGGAACAGACACGCTGTCATTCCCCATATAACTCCAACCGGTTTTGCTATACTCCCGGACAACCCCTCAAAACCTACCAAATTAAAGGCCTTTAAAAACCCAAACGTATGGATTAAACCGTGAACCACTATTAGAACCGTAAAGACCATTCGTAACATTTATATCTCCTTTCAGGGCTTGTCAGCGAGTTAAAAAACCCTCCGTCCGATTATATCTAGCAAAACAGCTTCAAAATACCTCACTGATTTTACCCGATCCGGAAATCCGCTGACTTATCCGAGGGTTACCGTGATATAAAATTTCCCCGCTTCCGCTGATTTGAACGTCCAGTTCCTGGCGTACATTAATTTCAGCCTTACCGGAGCCGGAAATTTCAACCCCTGCAATTTCGCTTATAAGATCTTTTGCTCGATAGTTACCGGTGCCGGATATTTCTACGGACTGTTCAAAAACGCTTCCCGTGATTAGGAACTTGCCCGAGCCGTTGATATCCGAAATCAGTTTATCGGCATTTATATTCTGGATAGAGCCATTTGCGCTACCGTTGACCCTGGTGGTAAATTGATCCACGGCAATGTCGTTCACGTCCAGAGAACCTGAACCGGATATCGTCACTTTCCTCGGACTGGACAGAGTAAGAAAATATTTAATTCCCTTTCGCGGTATTACGGTACGAAACAACCCAGTATCGAATTTAAGAGTTAGGTTGTCGCCTCTTACCTCCGTCTCGATTAGCGACATCACGTTGTCTTCTGCTTCAACTGTCAGGGTCTCCGCCTCTCCCTGTCTCAGGATTATTCTCCCTTGTCCTTTCAGGTGAATATCCTGAACTCCCGATACTTGTTGAGTTTCCGTCACCACGACTCCCGAACCAACTGTTACTGTCAAAACTCCCAGTACGGCAAGCACGCCAACTGTTCCCAGAGCAATCCCTAGTTTATTCATTTTCCTTGCTCCTCAGTTAAGTAATTTTTTCAACCCTTTTGAATACGAATATGGTTACCAGCAAACAAAAAACCGTGAATCCGATTATCGCTCCAATGTTGGTAAGATATCCGGCGGCCGTCACTTCGCCCAGCAGGGACTGCCGAGCTACCTCCCCGTACTTGAACGGCGATATAAGGTCGTACGGCGACTTTACGGTCGGGAGGATAGCCAGAGCCAGTGCCAGCGCGCCACTTCCGAAAGCTGCCGATATCTTCGAACTCGACCAGGCGCTGAAGATCATCGTAAGCCCCACCACGAAAGAAATAACGACAGATATTCCCAGCGCCGAAAGCATTATTTTACCCAGAGAAAAAGGTCCAAATAGGTAAACGGCGTAATACCACGTGACCAACCCGGCAATTAGGTTTCCCAAAAAGACATAGGAAACCCTTGCGAGGAACTTCGATAGGACTATTTGAAGTTTACTTACGGGCCTTGCGAGCAGCAGCTCCAGAGTGCCCGTTTCTCTTTCCCCGGCCAGAGCGGCAATAGTGATTAAAATAGCGACGATCGATCCCATCTGGAGTGAGTTCCCTACGTAATCGGCCAGCCCCGCCGTAAGTGAGGGTTCAAATGCCTCCGCCAGATTTTCCGGTACCAGCTGAGGAATAAACTTCTGTAGCAGGACGGACGTTGCACCAAATAACAACAGGACGGCAGCAAAGACTACGCCCTGAATTCTGGTTTCTTTAAATTCTTTGACAAGTAAGCTCCGGATTTTCATTTCGTACCCTCCTCCATCGTTTCCATGAATATGTCTTCAAGAGTTACCTCGGCAAAGTCGTAGTAGGTAACGACCGCTTCGTCCTTCAAAATGAGTTCTGGCAGTTCTTTTTTAGCCCTTTTTTCGTCTTTAACCCTTACGATGTAGCGAGAGCCCTCCCCGTTCATTTCTTCAACTTCCCTGACGAAGTCCAGACCTTCAATTTTTCCAATCAATCCGTCGGCCGGACCCTCAAATCCCAGCTCTACGTTAGACGTAATGAACTCTTTGCGCAGATCCGCCATGGAGCCCTGAAGGACTAGCTCTCCACCTTTAATTATTCCCACTCCCGTACAGATCTGAGAAAGCTCCGGCAGTATGTGGGAGGAGGTCAAGATTGTTTTACCTTGATCGGCCAGCTCTTTTATGATTGACAAAATCTTCTTCTTTCCCAGGGGGTCCAGTCCCGATGTAGGTTCGTCTAGTACCAGTAGATCCGGGTCATGGACGAGAGCCTGAGCGATCCCGACCCTCTGCTTCTGTCCCTTGGAAATCTCGTCAAGTTTTCGTTCCCGCAAGTCCTCCAGCCCAACCGTAACCAGCGACTCATCAATGTTGTTTTCGCAATCGGGCAAATCGTACAAACTACACGACCATTCAAGGTACTCCACGATAGTCATAAACCTGTAGAAGTTGGCGCCTTCGGGGAGATATCCTGTCTTTGCCAGGTCTATTCCGCTACCCCCATCGAAATGAACGGAACCGGAGGTAGGCTCCAGTATTCCCATCAAAATTCTTATCGTCGTCGATTTACCCGCCCCGTTCGGCCCAATCAATCCGTAGATCTCACCTTTATCTATTTTTAAATTGAGTGATTTTACTGCCTCTACTCCATTTGGATAGGTTTTACTCAGATTCTTCGTCTCTAAAAAATTCATGTTACCTCCTTTCGAACACGAGATAAGCCAGGGCTCCCAGCAAACTGAAAAGAACGACTACCAGGGTCCAGACCCACTTATCCTGTTGATCTCTTTTATTCTTGTTAAATTTCCATAAATCCAGCAGACAATAGACCATCAGGCCCAGTTGAACCACCAG
>CAZYCI010000153.1:0-2985 GCA_964645955.1 uncultured Thermotogae bacterium | reverse complement strand
AAATAGGGGGTAAATGTGAATTACGAGGAAGAAAGTCAAAAGTTAAAGGATATCAGGAAAGAAGTTTTCGATTTTATTATGAAAACGGAACCACCCGCGGCGACTAATATGGGTTTGCACGAGTACGACGGGAAGCTTCCGGACGGTTCCAGAGGAGCTCAGGAAGAGAAAATCCGTAAGTTTAAGGATTGGCTTACCGAGCTGGAAAAGATCGATTCCGGAGAGCTGGAAGGAGCGGAAAAGGATTCGCTTAAGGTGGGCAGACACATCCTGAATCTGAGAGTTTACGAACTTGACGAACTTAGGAAGTGGGAGAGCAATCCGAATCACGCCCGAGTTATCGGTACCAGTCTTTTGCCTTTACTGAAGCGGAACTTCGCTCCATTGGAGGAGCGATTGAGAAGTGCAAAATCAAGGATAGAGGAAATACCGGGGTTCCTGGCTGACGCGGACGAAGTAGTTACTGAACCCATTGAGCTGTGGGTGAAGATTGGGATGGATTCCCTCGAGAAGCTACCCGGGCTTATGGGGGTGGTGCTGAATACCGCCAAGGAAAGCAAACTTCCCGACGACGAAGTCAAAGGGCTGGAAAACGCGATAGCCGAGGCAAAAAAGTCTCTGGATTCTTACGGGTCCTGGCTAGAAGACCAATTAAAGGGCGCAAGGAAGGAATTTGCGATTGGGCCCGAAAAGTTCGCCGAGCTGCTGCGTAAGGAAAAGCTCGGTTACGAAACTGACGAGATCATGGAGCTGGGGAAGGATTACCTGGACGAAAGCCGATCCGCGATGGAGAAATTCGCGGGAAGAATGCATGGCGACCTCAGCGTAAAAAATGCTCTGGATAAAATTGAAGCGAACACTCCGGAGGACTTTGCCAAAGCGCTAAAGTGGTACAGAGAGAGCATTTACGAGTCCAGGTCCTTCGTAAATAACAAGAACCTCGCCACCATCCCGGCTAACGAATCGATCGAAGTCATGGAGACTCCGGGCTATCTGAGGAATTTGATTCCATTCGCGGCCTACATACCCCCGGCCAAGTTCGACGAGGATAGACAGGGGGTCTATCTTGTAACGCCGCCAGGGGAGGGCGAGGATTTATCCCGGTTTGCGTTCTGGTCGATAAGAAACACGACGGTTCACGAAGGATACCCCGGCCATCACCTTCAGATGTCGGCCAGTGCGGAAATAGACGACGAATTTACCCTGCTGGCGCATGCTACGGAGACGGTAGAGGGCTGGGCCCACTACTGTGAAGAAATGATGAAACAGTACGGGTTTGACGATACGCCTGAGGCAAGGCTGATTCAGATGAAGGATAGGCGGTGGAGGGCAGCCAGAATTATCGCGGATATCAAGTTGAGCACCGGCCAGTTCTCCTACAGGGAAGGTGTCGAGTTCATGGCCGATACGGTTGATATGGCTGAAGAATACGCCGAAGCGGAAGTCAAAAGGTATACCCAGAATCCTTCCTATCAGCTCAGTTATCTACTCGGAAAACATAAGATAGATCTCCTGAAGGAAGACGTAAAGCGGAAGATGGGTGGAGATTACAGGGACAGGTTCTTCCACGATAAATTGATTTACGGCGGGTCAATGCCCATCAAGTTCCATCGGGACAGGTTTAACAGGATCATTGGTAAGGAGAAAACTGATCAACTTTAGCCGGGGACGAGTGAGGCCTGTCGAAAATGACGGATCTGGACCCGAATAGTATACCGAATTTAAAGCGGATCGCGCTGGAAGCACTGAAGCGGATTCCCGAGGGGAAAGTAACGGCCTATAAGGACGTGGCGGAAGCACTCGGGGATCCCGCTGCGGCTAGGGCCGTCGGAGCGATCATGGCTAGCAACCGTCGTCCGGATAAGTATCCCTGCTGGCGCGTCGTTCATGCGGACGGAAGGGTGGGGAAGTACAGCGGCGGCTCGGGCACCAGAGACAAAATCAGGAAGATGCTCGAGGAGGGGATTCCCGTCAAAGACGGGAAAATCGACAACTTTTCAAAATTCAGGTTCCGTGACTTCGATTTGGCACCTCCTCTGCCGAAATTGAGAAAAGTACAGGAGGAGATTCCGGAAAGAGTCAGAGTAACTAAAAGACCCCGGGTCGATTCGGTGGCTGGGGTCGACGTTTCCTACGGCGAGCAGGGTGTCGTCGCAAGTTACGTGAAATTTGAAGAAAACAGAGCCGTAAAAAGAGAGTGTATCACGAAGAAAGAGGTCAAGTTCCCCTATATACCTGGTTATTTGGCCTTCAGGGAGCTACCACCGCTGTACGAATTACTCCGGCAGGTAAAGGAGAGCGACAAACTTGCGGACGTCGTCTTCGTGGATGGTAACGGTTTACTCCATCCGAGGAGGGCCGGCCTGGCCAGCCACCTGGGAGTTGTACTCGACCACCCTACCGTGGGAGTTGCCAAAAGCCTTTTGTGTGGTTCGGTTGAACTTTCGGAGATGGAAACGGGAGATAGGAGGAGAGTTACCGAAGGGGGAGAAGAACTTGGGTTTGCCGTTAAAACTTACGAGAGAGCAAATCCCGTCTTCGTTTCGATTGGCAATCTGGTTGATCTGGAGACGGCGGCTGATTTAGCCCTGGAGTTTTCTAAATACAAACTGCCGGAGCCGCTGAGGCAAGCTCATAAACATGCCAAAAGGGAAGCGACGAAATCATCCTCCGCCTAGTTTGGGCAGAATAAGTAGCTCGTCTCCCTCGGCTATTTTGGTATCGAGCCCGGATAGGTGCTCGACCCCTTTTTGATTTAACCGGACCTGAATAAACCTGCGTAGCTGACGTGGACTTTCAAAAATTTCTCCATCCAGTTCGGGATATTGCTCGATCAGCTTTTCGAGGGCGTCAAGGACTTTGCTCCCTTCCGATAATTGCAGGTTTATAATCCCTTTCCCACCCGGTATCTTATCCTTAAAAGAAAAGTAGATTTCTACTTTTACCTCCATCAAGGCATCACCACCGCCCAGTAGGAAATTCTAT
>CAZYCI010000152.1:0-3014 GCA_964645955.1 uncultured Thermotogae bacterium | reverse complement strand
TTTGTTAAGAGAGGGACTCTGGCTACTTTCTTTTTAAACAAATGAAGCAGGCGGAATCCCCGTTCCCGCCCGGAATATTAGGAGCCCTGACGGAAGTGTAACCCTTTTGGAAGAAGTGATTGAGTCATGAACTTGAGCTACTCAATAAATCCACTCGGAGTTTACCCACAGTCGAAGATTGAACGTAGAAAGCCATTTCCCCATACTTTTTTGAGGTGGTATTCGTGCTTCTATCAGGAGAGAAAGCAAAAAAGTACGTGAGAGGGATTATTCACGAGGGGACGCAGATCAGGGATAAAGGCGTCGATTTGACGGTTGATAGCGTATCCAGGCCGGAGACACCGACCGACCTGGATTTCGGCGGGGGAGAGGAACAAATCGGTAAATCCGTGGAAATCACTCCGGAAAAACGAAACGAGGACGATAAGTACGGCTGGTGGAACCTGGAGGACGGGCTCTATATAATTGAGTTCAACGAGGAAATAGACGTGGCGGAAGCCGCCGGTATCGTAGTCCCGCTTGCAAGACTTACTAAAAGCGGATCCTTTCACGGGTCATTAAATTTTAGCGGCCGACTGGAAAGTAATCCCGTGTTATCAGTCAGTTCAGCCGGGTTAAACCTAAAAGAAAACGCGAGAATCAGCCGTCTTCTCGTCCGGAGGTAAAGTGGGTAATCTGGGTTACTTTTTAATAGTATTTCTGGTATTTGTCCTCGACCGGGGTAGCAAGTTCCTCGTCGACTACGGTTACCACAACGGCGCTCGAGTTTTCTTTCGCCAGGGATTTTTCTCGCTGCGCTACGTGAAAAACACCGGAGGGGCTTTCGGGCTATTTCCGAGAAAGAGCCACGTTTTCCTGATAGTGACCTTGATAGCAGTAGCTACGATAGTATATCTTCTTTTCTTCTCAAGCGTCCGGCATAACCTGGCGAACCTTGGACTGGCGCTACTACTTGGCGGGTCCCTCGGCAACCTGGTAGACAGGCTCGTATCCGGTGGAGTTATCGACTTCATTCAGGTCGGTAATACCCCTATATTCAACCTGGCCGACGTGGCGATCGTTTGCGGCTCCGGGCTGATAATTTTCGTGCTGGCAGGAGGGCCGAGTTTAATTGGAAACTGAAAAATCCGGGAAGCTGATAGTTTTCGAGGGTCTGGACGGCTCGGGCACGACGAGTCAATCGGCACTACTGTCCGAGCACCTTGAGGGCCTTGGTTTTTCCGTGGTCGAGGTTGAGGAGCCCGGCGGAACTGAGCTGGGAAGAAAGGTGAGAAACCTGCTCCTCGAAGACCAGGGTTTGGACATCAATCCATTGAGCGAACTGTTTCTCTTCGAGGTCTCCCGGGCTCAGCTAGTGAGAAAGAAGATTCTTCCCGGCCTGGAGGACGGAAAAATCATCATCTCCGACCGATTTGCAATATCCTCAGTAGCCTACCAGGGGCACGGGAGGGGCGTTCCAATCGATCAGGTAAAAAAACTGAACGAAATAGCCGTAGAAGACCTCGAACCCGACGTCACTTTCTTCCTGGACATCGACCTCCGAGAGCGGTTACAGAGAACCGGGGACCGTGAACCGGACAGGATAGAAAAAGAGGAACTGGAATTTTACCGCCGTGTTAGAGAAGGTTACCTGAAAGAAATTAAATCCACTTCGAACGCCGTGGTAATCGATGGTTCCTTGTCAAAGAAGGAGATTTCAAGTAAAGTAAATTCCGTGGTTGATAAAATTATTTGATTCGAAAATACACCATGGTTTGTGATTGTCTTATCAATACAAAGAAATATTAGGAGGTAAAAATAGTGACTGATCAGGAGCTTGACGTAGGGACTAACAGTCCTGCAGAGATAGATTTCAAATGCAATACGGAAGATCTGGTTTACGGTATGGATGTCGTCAAAAGGAGTATAGGTTCCGGTCGGGACATGCCGATACTTTCCGGCGTAAAACTGGAGATAAAGGAAGACGAACTCAAATTGACCTCGACCGACCTGGAAATGACTACCCGGTGCACTATTCCGATAACGAACCTGAAGGGCCCTTCTACGGTGGTGCTGAAAGGAGACGTCCTGGCAAAGATAATGCAGAGAATTCCCGAGGAAGGGGAAGTGCGGTTGACCTCCGACCCCGAAGAGAACCAAAAGGTCGAACTATCCTCGGGTCAGATAAATTTTGACCTGTTTCAGCTCTCCACGGAAGACTACCCGGAGATAGACCAGCTACCCGATGAACCAATAGCAACCATGGCCGCAAGCGAGCTGAAAAACGCCATCAAGCAGACGACTTTTGCCTCACTGAAAGCAAAGGAAACGACCAGGCTCTCGCTGACCGGGGTAAATACCATCTTCGGCGAGGACCAGTTAAAAATGGTTGCCACCAACGGCTACAGGATGTCGATAAAGACGGTGCCATTCTCGGAAGTAGAAGAAAAGATAAATTTACTGATCGAATCCAGCGCTCTCTCGGAGTTGGACAGGATTCTTTCCGGGACTGAATCCGACGAAGTCACGATTTACGCCTCTAAATCGGAAGTCTTTTTCGTCGCGGACGACGTCGTATTCTCGGACAAGCTGATCATGGAAGAGTTTCCGGAATACGAGGCGGTAATACCGGAGGACAACGAACTCCCCCTGAAGCTCGACCGGGAACGGACGCTCGATACCCTCGCACGTGCAGAGATTACGGCCTCCGAGGAATCCGGAGCGGTCCAGTTAACGGCGGAGGAAGGGTCGGACGGTTTGACTATTTATTCTTCTTCTCCCGAAAAAGGGGAACTGGAAGAGGTCATCGACCTGCTGGAACCGAGTAAAGGCGATGTTCAAGTTTCCTTCAAGGCGGAGTTCCTGATCGACGCGCTGCGGCGAATGGAAAACGACAAAGTGGTCCTCTGGCTGCTCGATTCGGACACGGCGGGCCTACTCGAACCGGCAGAAGGGGAAGGGGACTTCATCTACGTCTGCATGCCGATATCGGCGGAACAATAACCGGGCACTTTCTTGTCTGCAAAATAGTTTCA
>CAZYCI010000151.1:0-3025 GCA_964645955.1 uncultured Thermotogae bacterium | reverse complement strand
CTCAGATGAGTTACCCACCATGGGACGAAATCTTTTAATCTTACCTGGAACGTTGGACTATTCTCTTTCAATGGACGATTTATACCTCCAAGCAACTCTCCTCATCTGAGTGCTGGACCCATTTTCGCTTTTCAAATACCTTTTGCGGAGTAACTTATTCTTTCCAGCTGATCCAGCAAATCCGCTCAACTCGGGTCTCTATATAAATTAGCGGATTAGTGGCTCCTTTTCTAGCCAGAGGTGAGACGTGGGGGCAAACAAGAATAAAGTCCGAGGAGGTTGTTCTGGAAAAACAGCTTTTCGAGATTTAGTATTAAACTGTACTCGTTTTAATTTATCTTCAGGAGGTCACTATGAACAAAGAGATCTACCTTAACATATATTTCGTATTTTCGGCTTTTATATTTCTTAGCCTTTTTGGCGTTTTTGGTTTTGCTGCCGGGCATCAATCCGCGGAAGCCAATGGAGGTATACCGGAGATCGATCGGAGGAGCCACTCGGAAGTCAAAACCGCCACGTTCGCCCTGGGCTGCTTCTGGGGTGGCGATGCCCTCTTTGGCGCCCAACCCGGAGTCATTAGAACCAGAGTGGGTTACGCCGGGGGTTCAACCAAAAACCCTACTTATCACAGCATCGGCGACCACACGGAATCAATTCAGGTCGACTACAATCCGGAGGAAATTTCCTTCAAGGAGCTGACCGACCTATTCTGGTCAAATCATGACCCCGGAACCGGAAGCTACAGCAGACAGTACGATAAAATCCTATTTTACGAAAACGAGGCACAGAAAGTGGTGGCAGAAGAAGGACTGGAAAGAGTCTCCGAAAAATCTGACGGACAGGTGTATACGAGAGTAGAGAAGCTGGAAGACTTCTATCCGGCGGAAGACTACCACCAAAAATACAGGCTTAGAAACAACAGCAATTACCTTGACGATCTTCGACAATACTACGGAAATCCTGACTCGTTAAGGGACTCTACGGCAGCAGCCAGGCTAAACGGGTACCTCGCCGGATACGGCTCTGCCGCGAACGTCAGGGACAATCTGGGGAAACTCGGGCTCTCCAGGGAAACGAGGTCGGACCTCAGGGATAGGTTCGATTTGGAAGAAAAATAAATCGAATAACCCTGCCGGTGGATCACCTGCCGGCAGGGCTTTTTTATTTGCAGGTTGATTACAACTGATCTAAAATATAGTTGAGCTGCTTGATAATAAAAGCACAAGGAGGTGAAATCTCACTATGAATTCATCTTTCAAAATTTCATCGGGTAAAACAATTGGAGCAACAGTACTGGTTTTGGGGATTTTTCTCCTCGTCTCCGCCTTTTCGCTACCAGCCCCAGCCGCCGAGGAAACCGAGGGTAAACTATCGATCGTAGAGGTCATTAGAACCGGAGGGCACGAAACAGTTCTAATCCTGAATAAAACCAGAGAAGAAGTAGACCTCTGCGGCTACGTACTCAAGGAAAGCGAAAACAAGAAAATATTTGATTTTGGAAAGGAGGCCGACTGTAAAACTACCATTCCCCCTTTAAGCCTAATAAGGGTCCACAGCGGTTCCGGCTCCAGTAATTATTACGCAAGCTGGCAGGATCTACCATGGTCTCAATCGGAGGTATGGGACGACGTCGACGATAAGGCAACTCTACTTAACCCCGATGGGGAAGTAATATCGACTTTTGATTACGGCCCAAACGAGGACTAGGATCAGGTAGAAATTGAGAAGCAGAATAGAGTTAAAACACGATCCCACCCGGATGAACAGCTAAACCGGGTGGGTTTTTAATGGTTCAAAAACTAATCCGATTCAAAATAGGCTGCAGTTTCCTCAAGTAAGTTAATAACCGGCAGGTTTTGTGGACAGGCGTCCTCGCATTCACCACATTCGATACAGGCGCTTGCCCTTACGTCCTCGTCCATGTCAAAATAACTTTCACGGTTTTCCTCGTAGCGTCCGTAGACCTCCGCGTCGTTATAAAGCTGGAAGTTACCCGGAATTCTTACTCCGTTCGGGCAGGGCATGCAGTAATTACAGCCGGTACAGCCGA
Organism: uncultured Thermotogae bacterium; assembly: GCA_964645955.1. GTDB lineage: Bacteria > Bipolaricaulota > Bipolaricaulia > M55B111 > M55B111 > JAGXLP01. The sequence goes on along the minus strand of CAZYCI010000151.1, from coordinate 975 downwards.
CGGGCGAAAGTTCGTCGTACTTCTCGGCCGATTTTCGAATCAGCTCCATCTCGTCCTCGCTGAATTTTCCAACAGAGGAGTTATTGGCTAATTCCACGTTCTCTTTTACCTGGTTCATTTCGCTCATGCCGCTGAGCACCAGCGATACCTCCGGCTGACTCCAGAGCCAATTTAGCGCCCAACCGACCGGGCTTCTCTCTCCGGCAGCCTTTCTCCATAAACTTTTTATCTCTTCCGGCGGCTCCGCGGCAAGTTTACCTCCCCGCAAGGGTTCCATGATGACTACCCCGAGCCCCTGCGAATTTGCGTATTTCAAACCCTCCATCCCGGCCTGGAACTCCCTGTCCAGGTAGTTGTATTGAATCTGACAGAAATCCCAGCCGTAAGAATCCACAATTTCCTTGAACAGATCCAGGTCGTCGTGAAAAGAGAATCCGGGATGGTCGATTTTGCCTTCGGCCTGAACTTTATCGAGCCAGCTAAAAACCTCCATATCGCGATAGTTCTCCCAATATTTCCGGTTTAATGCGTGCAGGAGATAAAAATCGATCTTTTCCACGCCGAGCCTGTCCAGCTGCTTCTCCAGGTACTCGTCCATGTCGGAGGGTTCCTCGATGAGCCAGGAAGGGAGTTTTGTAGCGAGCTTCACCTTATCACGATAACCGTCGGAGAGAACCTTGCCCGTGAACTCCTCGCTGTACTCATCGTGGTAAGGCCAGGCCGTATCAACGTAGTTCACGCCTTCATCAATGGCGTACCTTATCATTTTCTTTGCTCTATCCTCGTCGATGTTACCCCTATCATCACCGTGAACCGGCAGCCTCATAGTTCCAAACCCGAGAGCCGACGGCTTCCAGTCTAAATCTCCAAATTCTCTGTACTTCACTCATATCACCCCAATTGATCTGCTATAATTATTAAAAATGGGTTGCAACTTTTATACACCAAGTTCACCAAAATTAGCCGAGGAAGCCC
>CAZYCI010000150.1:0-3093 GCA_964645955.1 uncultured Thermotogae bacterium | reverse complement strand
GATCCGATATAGCCGAAGAAGTCGGTTTAAAACCAGACACTCCGGTCGTCCTCGGTGCAGGTGACGGATCAGCTGCGAGCGTCGGTGCTGCGGTGGTTCGTGAGGGAAGCGCATACAACTACATAGGTTCGTCGTCCTGGATCGCCCTGGCTGCAAAAGAACCAATACTGGATCCCGAGAAGAGAACCTTCAACTGGATTCACATGGACCCCGAACTCTACGTGCCCTGCGGTACGATGCAGGCAGCGGGAGCTTCTTACAGCTGGCTCAAGGAGACTATATGCCACGTCGAAAGGGCGGCAGCTCGAGACCTGGACCTCGATCCCTACGAATTGATGAACCTATCCGTCAAAGGGTCCGTACCCGGGTCCCGAAACCTCCTGTACCTTCCCTACCTCCAGGGGGAAAGAAGCCCTCACTGGAACCCAAAAGCCAGGGGTGCTTTCGTCGGACTGACGATGAGACACGAACGCAAGGACATAATTCGTTCCGTCCTGGAAGGTGTAACCTTCAACCTCAAGATAATCAGCGAAGTTTTCGAAAGGGAGATCGACTATTCGCAAATTACGGCAATCGGCGGTGGCGCCAGGGGCGGTGCGTGGCGCCAGATTCTTGCGGATATTTACGACAAAGATATTAACATCCCGGTAGTTACAGAAGAAGCCACTTCCCTTGGAGCCGGAGTGGCGGCCGGGGTCGGGGTCGGAATTTTTGACAGCGTGACTGTGGCTTCCGAGCTCAACCCCGTCGAAAAGAGGTGCAGGCCGAACCCGGCGGCCGTGAAAATTTACGACGAACTATTTCCCGTATTCAAAAAATCCTATCGTTCGCTTTTAGACGTGTATGATGATCTGGCTACACTGGACCAACAGTGACCGCCGAGCCCGTCTCCCGTAATTTCCCTGGCCAGCAAGGAGAGGTTCAGGGTGAAGTAATCATTTCTCCCGGAGTTGCCCATCTCAACCACGTACGGTTTTAGCATTGCCCCAATTAGGAGTTAATACATGCAATTCCAGATAGCAATAGACACGATGCCCGGGGACGAAGCTCTGAGTTTTGCTGAGTCGGTGGAAGCTTACGCGGATGTAATTGAAATAGGGACGCCGCTGATTTATCGCTACGGACTAGAACTAGTTCGTGAAATGGTGGGCAGGGTATCTCGAGCTAAGCTACTTGCAGATTCCAAAATAGTTGATGCAGGAGCGCTTGAGTCCCGGATATTCCTGGAAGGCGGCGCCGATATCGTAACTTTATTGGCCGGTTCCAGCGATACCACGGTAGAGGAGGCACTTGTTACAACCGAGAAACGTCAAGCCGAACTTATGATAGACCTCATAGATATTCATCCCGAGGGCAAAATAAATCGAATCGAAGAGCTATCTGAACTCGGCTGCAATTACTTCTGCCTTCACCGCCCCAGCGACGTCGGGACAGGAGAAGAGATGTTCTTACCTCAACCCGGATCACTTCCTTCCGGTCTGAAGCTGGCCGTAGCCGGAGGAATTGACCTGACTAACTTAGACAGAGTCATCGAATCCGGCATGGACGTAGCTATAGTTGGCTCCGCGATCACGCGAACGGATGAGCCGGAAGCCAAAGCTCGAAAATTCGCCGAGATACTAAATCGTTAAATCAGGGAGTTGTTACACACTCCCAAACACGACTGCATGCGGTCGGAACAGGATTTTTCGGAACGTTTGACACGCTGGAAAGATCATGTATAATAAATTTTAGAATGATAAAGTTGTTTTGACATGAAGAAAGTTTGGACTTCGATCGAGTTTACTGATAGGAAGGGGTTAGTTTTTAAATGGGTTCATCAAAAGAGGCAGAAAAAGGCGGTCCCAATTATATTAACAAATCCCTGGACAAAGCACTATCAATACTCGACATATTTGACGAGGACAACTACAAGCTGAGCGTTACCGAACTCGCTCAGAAGTACGAAACGAGCCCCAGTTCACTCTACCCTATCCTCCATACGCTGGAAAAACACGACTACCTCCAGCGAGACGGTAACAAACAATATAGCCTCGGCCTGGCTTTTGCCAAAAAAAGCAGGCTGGTGCTCGATAAGCTCAATCTTTCCGTAGAGGCGAGACAGGAGTTAGAAAATTTGAGAGACGAGACGAATAAGACCGTCCACCTGGGTTATCTTAACGAGGACGAGGTAGTCTACATCGATAAAGTCGAATCAAAGAGCGGCATGAGGATGTATTCTTCTCCCGGCAAAACCGCCCCCGTCCACGCTACTGCACTTGGCAAGGTGATGCTCGCCCAACTATCGAACCAGGAACGGGAAAAAATTCTTTCCAAAGCTGATCTTTACCAAAAAACGAAGAATACGATCTCTTCCCGAGCAAAACTCGAAAAAGAGCTGGAAAAAATAAGCCAGAGAGGTTACGCGGTTGACGACGAGGAATTCGAGGAAGGAATTAGATGTGTTGCATCACCCATCTTCAGGTACGACGGAAAAGTCGAAGCTGCGGTAAGTGTTACCGGACTGGCGGCCCAGATGAAAAAAGAATACCTAGACGATCTGGCCCTTCTAGTAAGGGGTACCGCGGAGGAGATCTCTACAAAGCTCGGTTTTAAAACGGAAAAATTATCCAAAGGGGAAAAAGAAAAAGATGACAGATAAGTCAGAAAAAATGAAGACCCTGGTCGACTCCGGTGTAGTGGGAGTAATCAGAATGGAGAGTTCGGAAAAACTGGTTAAAGTAGCCAGGGCGATAAAACGAGGCGGAGTTAACTGTATAGAAGTAGCAATGACGACGCCAAACGCGCTGTCAGTAATTGAGGACGTCACTGAGGAATTAGAGGACGTTCTGGTCGGCGCGGGAACTGTGCTGGACGCCGAGACCGCCAGGTCGGCTATCCTGGCGGGTGCGGAATATCTAGTTTCACCAACCACCGACTCGGACATGATAAAGATGGCAAAGCGCTACGACAAAATCGTCGCCCCGGGAGCCTTCACTCCCACCGAGATAATGAAGGCCTGGGAGGCCGGTGCGGACCTGGTCAAGATCTTTCCCGCCTCCAGACTGGGACCGAAATTTATCGGCGACGTAAAGGCTCCGCTGCCCCAGGTCT
>CAZYCI010000149.1:1994-3106 GCA_964645955.1 uncultured Thermotogae bacterium | reverse complement strand
AGACCCTTTAGGACGCTTTTGTAACCGATCAGCGCGTGGGCAAAAGCCGTACCAACGTTTCTCCGCACAGTTGAGTCCGAGAGGTCTCGCTGCAGGCGGGATTTCGTCAGGTAGTCTCCCAGGAAGTTTAGATCCGAGTTCGCTTTGCTCAGGTTGCCCTCGCCGTTCTCGAAATCTATCGGGTTGACCTTCTGGGGCATCGTTGAAGAGCCGACCTCACCCTTCTCCTGCTTCTGCGCGAAGTAGTCGTGAGAAATGTAGGCCCAGCAGTCACGTGCCAGGTCGATCAAAACGTTATTGATCCGGGCCAGGTTATCGGTTAAATCGGCCAGGTTGTCCCGTGGTTCTATCTGTGTAACCGCTCCTCGCGGTTTCAAGCCGTAATCCCGAACGAATTCTCTGGAGAACTCCACCCAGTCCGTCTTCGGGTAGCTATCCGCATGGGCGCTCAGGTTGCCCGTTGCTCCCGCAAGTTTACCCGTCATACCTTCCCTAGCGTTCTCCAGTTTCTTCAGTTCCGAAACGAGCCGGGAGAGGTAGACGGCGAATTCCTTGCCAACGGTAGAAGGCGTCGCCGGCTGACCATGTGTCCGGGCCAGCAGAGGGCGGGTTTTGTTCTCCTCGGCCAGATTCAACAGGCGGTTTACCAGGTCCCGAAGAGAACCAAACAATTCTCCCGTTCCCCCTTTGACCAATTTCATGTAAGCCAGATTATTTACGTCCTCAGAGGTCAGGGCATAGTGGACGTAAGGAATCAATTCCGCAAGGTTTTTGTCCTTTAACTTCTCCCGGACGAAGTACTCTATCGCCTTGACGTCGTGGTTCGTGGCTGGTATCTCGCGATAGCCCTCCCGCTCGATTTGCTGAACGGTTTTGGCATCCGCCAGGTTGAACTCCTCGTATATCCTTCTTAAGTCCTCGGCGGGTGGATCTATAGGCACGTCGGAGAGTCCGCCGAGCTTTATCAGGTACTCGACCTCGACTTTGACTCTCTGCTTGTCCAGCGCCTGCTGGGAGAAGTAATTCCGTAATTCCTCGACGCGGGAGCGATAGCGGCCATCGATCGGCGATATAGTTTCGAGGTCCGTAAAAGGTTGCTTGCTCATGGTTAA
>CAZYCI010000149.1:0-1894 GCA_964645955.1 uncultured Thermotogae bacterium | reverse complement strand
CGATGAACCAAATAAATATAGCTAGCTTCTAAAGGTACCCCAATCTACGCAACCTGTCCTTGATCTCCTCTTCCTGGCTCTCGTTTAACCCCGTGTATTCGTCGACGGTGGAGAAGATTCCCGTATCGGAGAGGAACTGGATTACTTTCTCCACGGCGGAATCGGGGTCCAGTTCGGCCGTATTGACCTTGAGGTCGTATTCGCCCATGTCCGGTTCCTCGAACGGGTGCGAGACGCCGGTGAAGTTGGGGATGATTCCCTCTTCCGCCTTCTCGTAAAGCCCCTTCGGGTCCCTTTCCTTGCAGACGTCGACCGGACATTCCACGTAAATCTGGTAGAACTCTCCCTCTTCTTCCACCATCTCCCTCGCCTTCTGCCTGTACTCCTTGAAGGGAGAAACTGCCGCAACGATCGTCGCGACGTCGTTCTTCGTCAGCAGTTTGCTGATAAAGCCGATCCGCTTGTTGTTTATCCCACGCTCTTCTTTCGTAAAGCCGAGGTCCGGATGGAGGTTCTTCCTGAGCCCGTCCGCGTCCAGGTTCTCGACACGCAGCCCCTGCCGGCGCAGCTCGTTTTCCACTTCCTTGGCAATCGTGGATTTGCCGGAGGAGGGCAGGCCGGTAAACCAGAGAGTGAAATTGTTAAACAGTTCTTCCGTTTCTTCTTCGGTTTCAGTCATTTTAGGCCTCCACTACGAAAGGATTTTCCTGGTTCACGACGAAATCGGCGACTTCCTGGCGCATGATCTCGTTCGGCGGTCTCTCGCCGTCCTTTATCATGCCACGTATCTTGCTTCCGGAAGGAGCGATTCTGTCCTCCATGGAATGTGGGCAGGTCTTGTCCGTCACCATCTGGCCGCACTTGGTGCACCAGAAGGCGTAATCGAAGGTCAGCGGTTCGATGTCTATGCTGGAAATTTCCTCAAAAATCCTGTGAGCGTCGAAGTCACCGTAATAATCGCCGACTCCGGCGTGGTCACGACCGACGATGAAGTGCGTGCAGCCATAGTTCTTCCTGACGATCGCGTCGAATACGGCTTCCCTCGGCCCCATGTAGAACATGTCCGCCGGGAAGATGCTCATCACGGCGTGGTCATGCAGGTAGTAGTGATCGAGCAGAATATCGTAGGATTCCAGAATGACGTCGTCCTTCCAGTCCCCTTGCTTCTTCTGGCCGATCTTGGGATGGATGAATATCCCGTCCGCTACTTCCAGGGCGCTCTTCTGCAGGTGTTCGTGGCCCCGGTGCGGAACGTTCCTCGTCTGAAAACCGACGACTTTATCCCAGCCCTTCTCCTTAAACAGGACCCTCGTCTCTACGGGCTTGAGCAGGTATTCGTAAAAATCCTCGAACCCACCACGTATCAGCTTGATCGGACCACCGACGAAGTACTCGCCCCGGTCGAGAAAGTTCGCCACACCCGGGTGCTCCTCGTCGTCCGTCTCGAACAGCCCCCTTGCTGCCTCTTTTTTGTTTACAGTGTAAATTTCTTCTACGTCCATTACCGCCATCTGCAGGCCAGTTTCATCTACCAGCGTAACCTGATCCTCGTTTTCGATTTCGTCGGCCTTCTCCTGGCTGATGTCAAGCACTATCGGTACCGTCCAGACGGTCCCATCCTCCAGCGTCCTGTCCTGAACCACCTTGTTGAAGTCGTTCTTGCCCAGAAAACCCTTGAGCGGGCTGTAACTTCCGTGGGCGATGTTCTGGAGGTGCTTGACTTCTCCATCGCTCAACTCGATCCGTTCCAGTTCATTGGCCTTTCTCTTCAGCTTCTCCCTCGTATTTGTCGTCTTCGGTTCGCGGTCAATTAAATTTCCACCATGCGGTGGGAGCATCGTATACACCTCTAAAGTGAATTTCGGTTAGAGTTCGCAAGTGTGAGAAAACTAAC
>CAZYCI010000148.1:0-3135 GCA_964645955.1 uncultured Thermotogae bacterium | reverse complement strand
AGGGTGGCGGAATAGACAGGAAGTTTTACGGTTTCGAAGCCGACGCCATACCTGCCCCGAGGATGAAGACGATAATCAGAAAAAACATTGAACCCTATATCTCTACTACCCCACTGGTAAGGAAGAGAAGGGGGATGGGTACTGTAGCAGATGCAGTAGACAGTTGGGCGCTTGCCAGGATAAGGGAAGGAGGTCTAGCTAGTAGCAGTGAGTAAAAATAACGGTGAATCAGTAATAGTCCATTCCAACCTGAAGGATAAGATAGATAACCGGACTGATTTGAGAAGCGGAGAGGAAGCGGTAGATAATTTGATAACTGTTCTGGATGAACTGGCAGTCGAGCTGGTCGATGCTGCCGGCAATTCCGCCCGGGAGGACGAAAGGAAGACGGTCCTAAGCAGGGACGTGGTCGATGCGGAGAGAGTAGTACTCGAGGAGACCGCACCGGAGGTGGACGAGATAGTCGACCTAATAGCAATTCTATCCGCTGAAGACATGCTGGAACTTGCCGAAGCAATAAGAGCCAGGCGGGACCGGGAGAAGGAGAACGAAGAATGAACCAGGGCGAGATGGTTGAAAGATTAGCCTGGGAGTTCAACCTGCCCAAGGCTGAGTGCAGGCGGATCCTCAAGTTCTTCCTGGAGGAGCTGAAGAAGGACCTGATGGTCGGAGAACGGGTCTACTTCCGTGGTTTCGGCTCCTTCGAGAAGGTGAAAAGAGAACAACGGAAGGTCAGGCACCCCCAGACGGGAAAGATGATGACGATTCCGGAGCATTTCACCGTTAAGTTCAATCCTTCGAAGGAGTTGGAGGAGATGGTTGATCGGGAAGAAGGAGGGGAGTAAAAATTCTTCCGTTTTGCTCGAGACGTTCTTTGGATTGGTTTGAAACCTAAACCCCTTGGTCACAAAGTTACCAACACTGGGCCGTTTCTGAAGTTTCTTATCTCAAGTTAAACTTTTTACTGATCCAGTTTAATTTTTTTTCTGATTTATATTATTGACATATATTTGCAATTCTGTTTTAATCCTGATTGATAGTTGGGTTATCTATTCAATCTAATTCCAATTCTAGCTACTAAAAAGGGGTGAGAATATGCTTTCACTATCAGCCAGCAGGAAGTTTCTGGTTCTAGTCCTGGTGTTTGCTGTTGTTTCTTCGTTTGGTGTAATGGTCTTAGCAGGAGAGGAAGGGGGGCAAAAGACGCAACCGGAAGTAACCGATCCTTGGTGTACGGTTAGCGATTGTAATACTCATTGCACTGATGATGGCCCCGGCTACTGGAGATGCTGGGCCCATACCGAGGCTGAACATTACGATGAGTACGGAAACCCACAACCCGTTACGGCAATTGCCACTGCTGAGGGAACTGCTACATGTATAAACACTACCTATAATTCCAGTAGCTCGAACAGTCAAAGTGGTTACGGAACCGCCGAGGTCACTGCGTCTGTCTATGTTGGTGGAACTCTCTGCCACGGAGATGTCCCAAAGGAATGCGAAGATGAGGGGAGCTGCAATTGTACATCTTAAGACAACAAAAAACAGCTAGTACCACGGGATTGTTTTTATCCTTTCTCTTATTTCTATTCTTGTTGGTTTCATCATCCCTAACTATCCATGCCGAAACGGCAACTCTAGACCGAACTAGTTTTTGCATGTGGGGTGGTGGTGGGAAGTTAGAACAACTTGATCTTTTCGACAAGCCCCAGGAGGAACTGGTGGATAAGCCGGCTGGAAAGAACATTCTTTACGGGGTTTTACCTTACGGTAACGCTGACGACCCGGTATCTTTTGCCTACAAAGAAAGGTTCAGAGAGAGCCCCTTAATATGGATGGATTCCAATAATAACGAAGACTTGAGTGACGATGGAGATCCTTACCCGGATATCTCGCCTTCAGGGTGGCGGACCTTTACCTATAAAAGACGAGTTAAAGCTAAATACACGAACAGTGGTGATTCTCATTACGTGACGGTACCTGTATTGATAAACGCGATACCAGCGGAAGGTGAAGCCGGCTGGTGGGATCTAGTTCCCTCCGTATCGGGCACCCGTCGGGGGACAATCAGACTGGAAGGAGAGGAATACAAAATTGCGTTATCGGACCTAAACTGGGATGGTCACTTTACACCTGATGAGACCACCGTATTTATCGACTCCGACGGCAACGGGGAGATATGTCCAAGTTGCGGGCATGAAGCTTATTCACCGGAGAGAACTATTTGGGTAGCCGATAAAGCTTATGAAGTTGCTTCAGTATCTCCATCCGGCAGAAAAATTAAACTGGTTCCCGGGGATAAGGATCCAAGTTCTCGGCCGTTTGTTCTCAATCCCGGCCATAAATTGAGGGACTTTAGAATTAATACCTTTGATAATAAAAGCTTCCCCCTTTCTTCGCTTAGAGGAGAGGTGGTGGTTTTAAACTTTGTCCCCACTCTTCCCCCGCTTGAAATAAAGAACCCCCGTAAGCGTCCCTATAAGGAACGGCTTAAAAATCGAATAGATTTTGTAGAGGAATTTTTCTCGGACGAAAAATACGAGGACGTAAAATTCTTACTGGTCACCGTCAATTCCGACTACCGGCCGACAAGAAAAGAGGCAGAGGAGTTCAATAGGTGGGAGATAGGCTGGACTCCGCAACTTGCTAAGATGCAACCCATTGGCAGTTCCGGTCTGGTAATACTAGACAAAAAAGGGATAATCAGATATACGGATGGGAGGGCGGTCAAATGGGATTCTTTGGGGTGTAAGTCGACAGAGAGCCGTCCAGCTACCGGTTTTCAGATAAGATGGGCTGTAGATAGACTGCTGCAGATTAGAAATTAAAAGAAGGCACTTGTCAGCTTAAATCCATATAAAGGCTGATTATCCATGGCTCGAACCGATAGACTCCGACTTTTGTAATTTTGCTTTTTCGGAAAGGAACTTATCGTAAAGGTTTATTTACCTCGAATTTGGGTTGATTTGGATAATAACTGCTCGCCTTTTGTGCAATAGAGAGAAAGAAGGCAGGCTTCGCTCCGGAGCAACGTGCTTGCTCATTTACCGGCAGCGTATCATTTATACTAACGCTTCCGCGCGTAAGCGCTTCGCTTATCCCCTTTTTCAAGACAAAAGACCCTCATGTTAACCA
>CAZYCI010000147.1:0-3144 GCA_964645955.1 uncultured Thermotogae bacterium | reverse complement strand
GATAGTCTGGCGATCGAGCTCAGCAAGAGCTTGAACGAGGAAATCGCCCAGGCCAGGCAGGAGATCAGGGGTGAAATGGAGGGAAGCAGTGGCTTTACCCGCTATATCCTGAAAAAAATCGACGGTTTTCTGGAAAATCACGTCTCCGGTTTTTTGGACAAATTTCTACGAAAAAAAGGTATCGGACTGGAACACGAGGTAAAGAACCTGCGGCTCGAATCCAACTCGGATGGACTGACGCTATATCGGTCCGGGGAAGAACTGCTCGAGCTGCCGGCGGCCGATTTAAACCCTTCCGAAACCGAGGACTTCGTAGCTAAGTTCAGTAACCTGGTGGAAGGATAGACTCAGGTATTTTCTCCCTGATATTGCCCGCGGTAGCCCTCTTCCGCTTCCTGAGCCATCTCAATAAATATCATCTGGGCCACTCTGGCGTTCTCCTCCAGAACTACACCTTCGGGGTTTAACACCTGGAGCAGACCCTGACCCCTGCCTTCGTAGCCCGGATCCCATACCGCAGTAACAAGATGACAACCATTTCGCATTACCGAGGACCTGGGAAAGACCAGTCCGATAGCGTCCGAGGGGACCGAGATCTTTTCGTTGTAAGTAATTCTATAGGCCTCTCCTCCATCCAACTCTCCGCTTTCAATCTCACTTCCAGTCGCGATCTCCCTTGAAGAGTTATCGAAATCGATTCTCCCCCTGCCTGACAGCTTTTCGATCCTACCGACCGTCAGATCCGTCCCTGCTGGCTGTTCTTGAATGTCCTCATCTATCAGACCCTTTATGCTACCCTTACGAGAAATAATCATTCCATCAATCACCACCGATTTTAATAAGACTAACCCAAATCGTGGTTTTTAGAAAGACCAGAACAAGGGGAGTTTCCGTTAAAGTTGTCAGGGTCCTGGACCAGAGAACCTCGGGCGAAGTCCCCCATAGTTCCAACACGTTTACCTTTGGGTCCAAAACCGAGCCGGCATCCATGGTGGATGGAGAAGGCATTCATACCGGTCAGTACTTTTTTGGCTTGACTGAGAGCCCGCTGGCCGTAAGTATAACCTCGGGCAGGTCCAGAGTTAACTAGAAAGATTGAAAGCTAATTCCCGACAGGATGACCCGAACTCCTGAAAACCTTTACCAGGGGGTAATTGGTTTGGATTCAAATAAAAACAAAAAAATGCCCTTTCTCGTGGCCGTTTCCTACCTCGTTTCCTTTATTTCGATTCGCTTGATGGTAATCATAGCAGGGTCGGCCAATAGTGAAATTGCCCGGGTGGTAAAGGAAGGGGCTTCGTGGACCACATTCCATATCGGTCGCAATATCGTGCTTTTCGGTTACCATATTCACCACTTTTATTTCGGGATACTGTTAATTGGTATAGCCGGCTGGCTAGCGATTACGGGTATGAGCAAAATTAGCAAAGAGAGGCTTGCAGTAATCTACGGCTTAGGGCTGGGGCTGCTTATGGACGAAATCGGTTTATTGCTGACCTGGGGAAATTACGCCTCCAGCCTCAGTTATCTGCTGGGTGTCTTTCTCCTTGGAATACTGCTAACGGTCGTTTATTTCCCCGGCTTTTGGCGTAATCTCGGAGGTAACGTACGCCGGCCCGGACATCTAACGAGCGGCGTCTGCAAGTTGCTAGACCTGTTACGGGATTGGACGAAACTTTTACTGCCGGGACGGAATGACAAGGATTAAGCTACGATCTACAGGAAGGAAAGGTAACGTTGCAGAAATCACCCCAGTTTATCAAAATATTACGCTAGCCATTCGAGTAATTCTAAGGTAGGAAAAATGAAAACGGAAACAGGAGAAACGCCCAGGAATAAATAATCCTATTTAGCTGGATAAAAATTCGAGTATTTCACCAGAGGTTTAACAATGCGTCTCATTCAAGCAGTAATTCCCGAAGGGAAAAAGGAAGTAATAATAGACCTTCTGAAGGAGCGAGGAATAGACTACGTTATAAGTCCGGAAACCTCCCAGAGAAAATACGGCAACGTCCTGTTCTTCCCTATCCCCAAGGAAGGAGTGGAGGAAATACTTGACGAACTCAGGGACGCGGGTCTGGAGAAAAACGGATTTACGGTAGTCACCAAGGCCGAGGCGATAGTCGCGGAAGAATTTGAAAAATTGAAAGAACGCTACGAGGAGTCGGAGGAGACGGACGAAAGCAAGCTCGCCCGGCAGGAGTTAAAAACGAGTGCCGAGAACCTGGCGCCGCCTCCGCCAACCTACTATTTGCTTCTGGTTGCGGCTTCGATTATCGCAACGGCCGGGATATTGATGGACAACGCCGCCATCGTGGTAGGATCGATGGTAATCGCCCCGTTGATCGGACCGGCCATGTCCAGCTGCGTGGGTACGGTGATAAACGACGAGGAGCTTTTTTACGACGGGATCAAAGAGCAAGCCCTTGGGGTTTTTCTAGTGATTGCCAGCAGCGTGGTCTTTACCAGGATCGCACTGGGCGTACTGTTGCCCGCACAGTTCGAACTACTTTCCCTTAACCAGATCACCAATCAACTAAATCCTGGGTTTCTTAGTTTGGTTGTGGCCCTTGGGTCAGGCCTTGCGGGTGCCTTTTCCCTGACGGCCGGAGTAAATTCGGCCCTGGTCGGCGTCATGATATCAGTAGCTTTACTGCCACCCGCTGCAGCCACCGGGATCGGAGTATCAATCGCGAACGTCCAAATCGCTTCCGGAGCGGCAATACTGCTGGCGATAAACTTGATAAGCATCAACCTGGCCGGAACGTTTACGCTCTGGTTTCAGGGTTACGAACCGGGAAAGTGGTACCAACAGGAAGGGGCTAAAAAAGCCACGAAGAGTCGGCTATTCATACTAATAGTGCTTTTACTGATCGTCGCCACTTTCCTCGCACTGATTACCTGGGAAGCGAGAAAGGTAGGGAGAAAAGTAACCAAGTTAGAGGAGATAGCCCGAGATAAGGTATCGGCTTCAGGGGGAGAAATCACCTCGTTCGAGGCAGAAAAGAGCGGACTGTTCTTCGAGAGAATCGAATCGGTATCAATCCAGCTTAAGTCAAAAAGTTATCCAGAGGACCTCGGCAAGCAATTGAGAAAAGAACTGGAGGAATGGCTGGGGCGATCGGTTGGCCTTAAAATTTCCTA
>CAZYCI010000146.1:0-3218 GCA_964645955.1 uncultured Thermotogae bacterium | reverse complement strand
ACAAAGGCTACGCAGAATTCCTCGTTCAGCTCCTTCATCAGCTCCATAACTTTTTCCCCGGTGGTGGAGTCGAGGTTTGCCGTCGGCTCGTCCGCAAGAACCAGTTCCGGGTTCCCGACCAGGGCTCGGGCAATTGCAACCCTCTGACGCTGACCGCCCGAAAGCGATCCTGGCCTTCGATCCTTCATTTCCTCCAGACCGACCGCTCGGAGAAGTTCCTCGACCTGGTCTTGCCTTTCATCTCTAGATACGTCCTGAAGCAAAAGCGGGTACTCGACGTTCTCATAAGCCGATAGTACCGGAATCAGGTTAAAGCTCTGAAAAATCAAACCGATCCTTTCTCTCCTTACGGCAGCTCTATCGGTCTCGGAAAGTTCCGAAATCGCTTCACCGTCGAGATAGACCTCCCCTTTTGTCGGCTGGTCTATGCATCCGATCAGGTTGAGCAGAGTTGATTTCCCGCTCCCGGAAGGACCGCTAATGACTATGAAGTCGCCCCTATCCACGGTAAAATTTACCTCGTCCATTCCGTAAATCTTTTCCTGCCCCATCTCGTATACTCTCGTAAGGTTTTGAGTGCTGACGAAGCCATCTTCTCCGGTATTGCACGGAGATTTTTTTGTATTTTTCATTGTTCGCCCCTTTTAAAACTTCATTTTAATTCATAGCGATTACGAATTAATTCTAAGAAATCTTATCTCCCCTTCAAGCTTGTCGGTTCCGGAAAGGATAACCGACTTCTAACTAAGAATATCTTCGGGATATTGGCCGGAGCTTTGTTACCAAATTTTTCCACGATTAGCTCCTCCTTCTGTTTTTCTTCCATGACTGGAGTTGTGGTTTCCACTATAATCTAGAATTGTTGGTTAAAAAAAGAATATTCTTTTGCCTAAACTGGCAAGGAGGTACAGTATGGACTACGAAATCAGAGGAGACAATCTACAAATTCTGGAAGTGAACCTGGACAAGGGCGATTCCATGTATACTGAAAGCGGCGGGATGGCCTGGATGTCGGAAAACGTCGAAATGGATACGGACTCACACGGGGGGTTAATGAAAGGCGTAGAACGGATGTTCTCGGGTGAGTCACTATTTATGACGACGTATTCCTCTCATAAGGACGGCGAATCGATAGCCTTTACTCAGGAATTTCCCGGGAAGATCGTCCACAAGGATTTGACCGGCGGCGAAAATATCATAGCCCAGAGAGACGCTTTCATGTGCGCGGCTTCTTCCGTAGACCTCGAAATCCACCTTCGGAAGAAATTCGGTGCCGGGCTCTTCGGCGGAGAGGGATTTATTATGCAGCAGGTTTCCGGGCCGGGTGACGCTTTTTTTGAGCTATCCGGGGAAATCGTTGAACGCGAACTAAAGAGCGGCGAAACCATGAAGGTTGATCCGGGCCATATTGGACTCTATGAAACCTCGGTAGACATGGATATCACCAGGGTCAAGGGCGTCAAGAACATGTTCTTCGGCGGAGAAGGTCTATTCCTTGCCACGCTTACTGGACCTGGCAAAATCTGGTTGCAATCCATGCCGCTGATGAACCTGGCAGCCAGATTGAGTCCGTACATGTCGTCCAACGAGTAAACCAACCTGTGGAAAGACCTTTGAGATTTAAGCAGGTGACAGTATGTCCGAACAACTTCGGGTTATTTCCCCCTGCAGGTAAAATTAGTTAATCAGCTGGAATGACTGGCAGCGATATACACATCGCGATTCGGTAAGTTAATCGATTCGTTGCCAGTGAATTCCGGTTCCTAAAAAACAATTGCCAAAGAGGTTGCTTACCATGGAAGAGAATACCGATTCACCGGATAAAACCACACTACCGATGATACTGGCGGTGGCCCTGCTTGGGATGATGGGAGGCGCTCTCGTTGGGCCTGTTCTGCCCGCCATATCGGATAATTTTGGTATTGATGGGGGCAGCGTAGGTTTGGTAATCACGGTTTACGCAGCGTCTACTGCCCTCTTCTTTCCGATCATGGGCTTCTTGACCGACCGCTACGGTCGAAGGTTCGTCCTCCTCCCGGCGCTCCTCTTAAACGGGGTGGCGGGAATACTTGCTACTCTGGCACCAGGTTTCCCGTTCCTGCTTGGTGCTCGAGCGCTACAGGGCGTTGGAATAGCTGGCATGACGCCAATGGCACTGATCTTAATCGGAGATTTCTATGCCGGAAATGAAAAATCGACCGCGATGGGCCGTTTGAGCAGCACGAGGTCCGCCGGAGGAATGCTCGCACCTATAATTGGAGGTGCACTAGCCAGCCTGAACTGGCGTCTGCCTTTCCTGCTTTATTCACTTTCGATTCCCCTTGCGGTAATTTTGTTTTTTCGCTTTCCCTGGCCAGGTAAGAGCGAAACAATTTCTTTGCGAGATTACGTAGCCCCGTTAAAACGAGCCGGAAAGGAGCAGAAAGTCCAATTCGTCCTCCTCCTGAATTTTTTCTCCTTCTTTCTCCTTTATACTATCGTCACCTTTATCCCCCAGCATCTGGCAAGTGAATTTGGCGTATCCGAGTTAGTAACTGGATTATTCCTTGCTGTCCAAACCGTCGCTACGATAACTCTGGCCATGCAATCCGGCAAACTCGTCACGCTTGCGCGGGAAAAGTACCTAATCGGACTGGGTTTTCTCTTTTCCGGGATAGGCTTCCTGTTGCTTCCAACTAGAGGTGCACTCCTATGGATCGCTTTTTCGCTGCTGGTCTACGGGTTTGGTCGGGGTTTGTACCAACCTCAGATCAATACCCTGGTCACCGATGTAGCGCCTGAAGGTCGTCTCGGGGGAGTTGCTTCCGCCAACAACATCGCAAAGTACGGCGGACAGATGGCCGCACCGCTCGTCCTCGGGGTAGTAAAAACTTTTTACGGATTCACAACCGTATTCTTCGTTTCCGGTATAGTTGGCCTGGTAACGGGCATCACAACTATCGGGTTGACGTTTACCAGTCAAGTCGGATCCAGCTAATTTAGACCGTGAGGAGCGCAATCTGCTTCGGAGACCTGTTCAACACACCCTCTTTCCTCTGGGAATAACGGTCATTGCTGCCGGAACAAGCATTGCGGGTGCTTTCGTAAGCATTAAGGCGGCGAGAAAAGGGAAAGCTATCACTAGTATGGCCAACGTTCTCGACAGTAACACTTACGACCTGCTGGTTGCCATACCGGCCGGGGTGCTGATTGCCGGAAGCGCAGTCATAAATTTTTCC
>CAZYCI010000145.1:0-3262 GCA_964645955.1 uncultured Thermotogae bacterium | reverse complement strand
GTAATCCCGACTAAGATCTCAACTTTTCAAACCATTTTTTCTCTCTCACGCCAAGATACCTGGCGGCACCTTCGATATCGTTAGTGGCCGCGGCCAGAAATACCCGGTCTCCCGATAGAATGGTTCTGTCTCCACGAGGAATGATGAATTCATTCTCCCTGTAAATACCTGCAATGACGCAGTCCTCCGGAAACTTTTTGTCCTGAGTTATCTCCGCTATCGGCTCTCCAGCCCCCCTGGAATCCTCCGGAACCGAAACGATGACTATCGAGGCCGCACCCCCACCAAGGGTGGCCACCCGCTGCAATTTTGGTTGTTCGATCTCCATAGTAAACTGATCCAGGTAAAGATCCACGATATTGATTACGTCAGTTACCCCCGCCGCCCGATAGGCGTCCTCGTACTTGACGTTCCTCATCCGGGCAAAAATCCTCGAAACTCCGAAATTATCGGCAAGAAGAGAGAAGGAAAGGTTATCGGCATCTCGGCGCATCGTGGCAACCGATACGTCGGCCCTTTCAAGGCCAGCCTCCTCCAGTACATCGACGTCCGTCGCGTCACCGTTTACCGAGACAGCTCCGTACTCCCGGTAGACCCTGTCACAGACCTCCTCGTCGCTATCCACAACGACAACGTCGTGTTTGTTCCTGACCAATCGCTTGGTCAGTCCACCACCAACCAGACCTGCTCCCGCTACCACGATATACATATCTACCTCCAGACTTTTCTGCTAAACAACAAAAGCACGGGCAAAATTTCGAGCCTGCCCGCCAGCATTCCGATCGAATAAGTAACTTTTATCACGGGGTGCAATTCCGGCCACTCTTGCAACGGAATGTAGCTTGGCCCTATGTTGCCCAGGGCCGAGAACATTCCTGAGAGCGCAGCCATGGGCGAAAGGTTTGAGAAGAAAGCAGTAATCATGCCTCCGACCAGGATGAAAACGATCCAGGCAAAGAAAAGTGCCGAAATCCTGCCAATTTCTTCCCCTGGAACGATCTTGCCGTCAACCAGGAGCGGGTTCACCGTCTTCGGGGAATTTACGGTCTTTCTCACCTGACGCTTCACCGTTTTCCAGAGGACGCCAAGCCGAAATACCTTCAAGCCACCGCCGGTAGAACCAACCATCCCCCCAACTACCATCAGGAAGAGAAAAACCTGCTTTGCCATGGCGGGAAAGAAACTGGCACCGATATCCTTCGTGCCAAACCCCGTGGTGGTCAATAGCGCAACGACCTGAAACAGCGAGTGCCTGAAGGCATCAGCCACCCCGGAAAAGCCGTGTACCATGAGATGGTTTACCAGGACCAGCACTGTAGCTCCCCCGACAATTCTCCAGAAGAGCTTGACCTCCATGCTATCCCAGAGGGCGGAAAACTTCCCCCTCAGGACCCTGTAGTGAACGACAAAGCTTACGCCTCCAAGAGTCATGCCAAAAATTATCGTATATTCTATCATTCGGTAATTTGCAAACCCGGCCCGCCGGAAGTAATCAATGCTCGCGTCATGCGGGGAAAAACCACCCGTCGAGAGAGTCGCCAATGCGTGGTTCAGTGAGTCGTACCAGCCAACTCCCTGAGCAAGCAGGGCTAAGAAGACGGCAGCAGTGAAGGTCGAATATATCGCCCAGAGAATCTTTAACGTATTAAAAAGCCCCGGGGCAGGACGTTCCGATATGACCTTGTGGCTCTCGGCCCCGTAGAGTTTATGCGAAGCTTCGCCTTTGAAGACGAGGACGGAAAACAATGTAAGTATACCGAGACCGCCGATCCACTGTGTGAGTGATCGCCAGAACAAAATCGTCTTCGGCAAAGTATCAAGCCCGGAAAGCAGGGTAATCCCCGTTGTGGTAAACCCGCTGGTGGACTCGAAGAAGGCATCCACAAAACCCAGATCGAGTTCCATGATAAACGGAACTGCACCCACGGCCGAAACCAGAAACCACCCAAGCGTGACGACTACTATTGCGCCACTGCCGGAAAGCGGAGCAAGTTTGATCGACCTGTTCAGTACCGCTCCCAGGACAAGCGAAACTCCCGCCGGAAGGAGAAAGGGCAAAAAAGTCGAAACCGAGGGGCCGATATCCTTCAGAAACGGAATAAGTACCAGCGGCAGAGGAATTATAAATCCAAACACCCATAAAAGTGCACCGAGATAACGCAAACGGGTCAACCAGACTCTTTTCATCCTATCATTTAATTTTCTCCCCAAATACAAAACCAGTTAATCGACTATTCTCTCCAGATCTTCCCGGTCAAAGGGTCCGGCGTGAGAAGTATAAATAACTTCGGGGTTATAGGAAAGAACTCTTCTTATACTATCATGCAACCGCTCCTGTTCTTCCGCAAATACCGGCATACTTGCCCCGCCAAAAACCAGCCAACGCCCCATTACCAGGTCGCCGATTACGGCCGCCTCTCCCTCGGATACTACCGCGACTGAACCTCTCGTATGACCCGGGGTATGGATTATTTCACCGTCGATACCGAAACCCTTCAGGCTGACCCTGTCCTCCTCGATTATCTCGGGCTCTTCCGACGGGGGCGGCGGGCTCCCTTCCGGAATGAAAAGTTTAAACAGGCTACCGAGAAACCGGGTCGGCTGAGTGCCTGGCTCCTTGCCTTCCCTGAGCGCTAGGGCGTCCTGATTATGGATTATCACCCTGGCGGAGAGTTCTTCTTCCAGTTCAGCTATTCCGCCAACATGATCCCTATGTCCGTGTGTAAGGACAATCAAAGAAATATCGTTCGCCCGGCAACCTGCTTCTTCCACCTGTTTGATTATTTTGCTCCCGTCACCGGGGTTACCCGCATCCACCAGAACGAGTTCGTCCCCTTTGCCGGAGAGCAAAAAACTCTTAACGACTCCCAGGGATATTGGTATGACGTTCACAATTATCCTCCATTTCCTGTAGGTATATCGTTATAGTTAACCGCATATAATCCAGTAATTCAAACTCAGGACTCCCGAACCAAATCCGGTTACCGAAACCCGCCCTGGAATCGTGAATGGGTTCAGTTGAAAGCTATAAGAACAAGTTTTTGTATTTTACTGCAAGTCGTGATATATTTTACCTGTTAAATACCGAGGAGGGTAAATATGGCAAAAGAAACGATCGAGTTGTTGAAGGAAGTACCACTTTTTTCCACCTTCAGTAAAAAGCAGCTTAAGTCGGTAAAGAAGACGGCCAAGGAAAAGGAATTCAAATCGGAAGAAATGATCGTCAGAGAAGGTGACGCCAGCAATACTGGTTTTTACCTTA
>CAZYCI010000144.1:0-3304 GCA_964645955.1 uncultured Thermotogae bacterium | reverse complement strand
TCATGGTTGGTTGAAGTGTTGGTTTGAAGGATTGAATTTTACCGAAGTTAAAACCCCAACACTTCAACCTCCGTCAAAACCGGGGGTAGAAACCCTCGGCTATCGACTATTATAGATTGTTCCTCAGGCTGAAGTTTTGCCTGGTTGAAGTTTTCAGGCTCAAAATCGTAAAGCAGTTTTATAATGGTGAAAGACTTGAGTAAAAAGGGTTGACGCCCGTAATTCGCCTCAACTAGTCATCGCTCAAAAAAGGGTGGCTGAAGAATATATTTTTCCGGATTTATCCCTTTTTATTTGATGTTTAATAGGTCCCCATTGCAGGACTTGCCCGAAAAGGATTACCCTATTAAATGGTTGATGGATCAACTAAATAAACTCATGAGGAGAGATACTATGAAGTTAGAGAACTTCGTCTCGGTCAACCAGCTGGAAAAGGAAGATTTCTGGGAAATCATGGATACCGCGGAAAGCCTGAAGCGGGATCTGAGGTCGGGGAAGGGTCACAGAGTTCTGCCCGGCCAGACGCTGGGAATGGTTTTTCTGAAGCCCTCGCTGCGGACCCGGGTATCCTTTGAAGTTGGGATGACCCAGCTGGGCGGTCACGCCGTATACCTCGGCCCGGACGACATAAAGCTGGGTGAGCGCGAAACCACCGAGGACATCGGCCTCGTGCTCTCCCGCTACGTCGACGGAGTGATGGCCCGGGTCTTTGAGCACGAAATAATCGAGGACCTGGCGGAGCATTCCACCGTTCCGGTGATTAACGGGTTGACGGATCACTTGCATCCCTGCCAGGCCCTGGCGGACTTCTTCACTATTTACGAAAGCAAGCGGGATCTGGACGGTCTGAAGCTGGCCTTTATCGGTGACGGAAATAACGTCGCCCATTCCCTGATAAATACCGCCGGTTTAACGGAAGTCGACCTGGCAATTGCCACTCCGGAAGGGTTCGAGCCGGACGAATCCGTCGTGGAGACTGCGAGAGAGAAGACGACAGTTGAGATATACAACGATCCCGCTGAAGCAGCGGCTGGTGCCGACGTAATTTACACCGACGTCTGGGCGAGCATGGGCGAGGAGGACGTGGCCGATCAAAAGAAGGGCAGCTTCGAAGGCTTCCGGGTTGACGAAAGCCTGCTGGCCCGGGGTAAGCCGGATGCCAAGGTCATGCACTGCCTGCCGGCGCACTACGACGAGGAAATATCCCAGCCGGTGGCGCACGGTCCGGATTCGTTGATTTTCGAGCAGGCGGAAAACCGGATGCACGCCCAGAAGGCTCTGATGGCCCTGTTGATGAGCTAACAGGAGTTTTGTCATGGGGTTGAGGTCGCTCTACCACAGGCTGCGCGGTAGAAAAGAACTCTGTCAGGTTTATGCCAACGTAACCTATACCACTCCCGAGCGCTGTCTGGAGCACCACGGCGAGATAGTCCCTGTCGAAGAATTGCCTGAGGTAGAGGGCTGTGACTTCGAAATCCTGAATTTCCCCGTCGGGGAGCTCGGCGACTATCGCGAGAAACGGAATAGAATGGAGGAGCTGGCGGAAAGAGAACTGAGACGGCGGGAACTGCTGGCACGGGGCAGAGAGAAACTGGAGGCCGGGGATTACGATGCCGCCCTGGAGGCGATCGAACGTTCGGCGAAAATAGACCTGTTCATCCCTGAGATCGAAGAGCTGGCGGAAGAGTTCGGTTCCCGCCTGCCGTCGGACGAAAAGGAGGAGTTGAAGGACCTGCTGGTCCTGAACTACAAGGAGAAGTTCGGGCAAAAGCGGTACGAGAGGTTGCCGGAGAAGATGCGGGAGGACCGCAAAGAAGCCGGCCTGGAAAGGATTCGCGAACTCTTTGGTTAGGCTGGATCTCTCTATGATGAGACGGCTCAAGTCATGGACGATTTGCTGAAGCAGAGCGACCGGATCATTTTGATCGTCGGTTTATGCATTGGCTGTATCGCTTTTGCCCACCCACAGCTTTCCGCAATATTTCATTCGATCTTCTCCGGAAACGAGCTGCAAGAAGTAAACGGGGAGAGGATCGTCCTTGAGGACGCCACCGTAAAGACCCCCAAATTGATCAAAAAGGTACCGCCGATTGACCTGAACGAGGCCGGGGTCGAGAAGCTGAGCGAACTGCCCGGGGTGGGGCCGGTGCTGGCAGAAAAGATAGTCAACTATCGCGAGCGGAACGAAGGATTCACCGAGTTAAGTCAACTAAAACGGATCAGCGGGATAGGCCCGGGAAAACTGGAAGAAATAAAGAACGAGGCGACGGTCGAGGGCTGATTCCTTTAGTTTGAGTTTGCGCCTTCTGCCTTTGATTTCGGAGCAAGGATCCGGGTCGCCTTTTATCAACTTTTCTTTCGTATTGAACCACCTGTCTTCATATCTTTCCGACTTACGAATTCGCCGTATCGCAACTATTGCCGTGAGAATTTGTATAAAATTCCTAAAGTTCCTATTGTAAGGCAAAGGAGGTATAAGAAATGGTTGGTTCCACTCGTCATTCTTACCTATCTTTATTGGTTTTTGTTCTCGGTCTTGGTCTAGTATTTTTCACCGCGGTGGTTCGAGCCGAAGAAGACGATAAAATAGTCCAGCGCGGCGGCTCGGGTATCGCACTGCTCGACCTGGGGGACCTGAATACTGCCCTGGAGGACGAAGGTTACAAAGGCTTTAACGAAACTATCTACCTTTCGGGTGGTGGGGCTTACAGGGAATTCTCGAACGGTTTCCGCCTCGGAGGTCTTGGTTACAGGGGTTCGAAGAAAACCTCCTTTCAGGACGGCAACGGTAAATTTACCCTAAGTTTTGGGGGGTTGCTCCTCGAAGGGAAAGTAGACATAACGAGTAGAGTCGCCCTGCTCGCCGGCGGTCTTGCGGGAATGGGGTCGGTAGACATGAGTATCAACGAAAGTATCCCGGAAACTTTCGAGTCGGCCCTCAATAATGCTCCGGTTACTCACGAGCTAAGCAAGAGGTTTTACGGGGTTCAGCCGTCCCTGGTGATGGAAGTTTCTTTGTTTTCCTGGCTTTCGGTCCGGGCCTCGGCCAGCTACCTCTGGGGGCCGGCGAACAAGTGGAATATGGCAGGCAAGAAGTTCGGCGGTCCGCTGGATAGCGTCAATGCTCCGATATTTGGTTTGAGCTTTCATCTGGCCGGGTCAAGTAGCGCAGGAAAGGAAGAAAGTTCGGCCTGAAGAAGTTAATAATTGTCGGTTGGTTAGAACAGGATCCTTCCTGCTTTAGTGGTCGGATGAATAACGGGCCGAGGTTAAGAAACCCCGGCCCGTTAAGTTTTTCGAAATA
>CAZYCI010000143.1:0-3323 GCA_964645955.1 uncultured Thermotogae bacterium | reverse complement strand
TCAAGTTGAAAACAAGCTTGGCTCTGGTTTACCCTAATTACTGAAAGCAAATCCACCAGGGAGGTGTCGTCGCGATGAAGTTGATCAGTTCCGAGTTCGATAACGGTCAGATGATGCCCGAAAAGTACGGTTACAAGAAGGAAAACGTAAACCCGCCGCTCGGTTTTGAAGACGTGCCGGAGGAGGCGGAATCGCTGGTTTTAATAATGGACGACCCCGACGCGATGGAACCCGCCGGCAAGGTCTGGGACCACTGGGTTGTCTGGGATATCGACCCTGATCTGAGAGAGATACCGGAGGATTGGGATCTCGGGGACGCGAAAGGGGGTAAAACGGACTACGGCGAAACGGAATACGGGGGACCAAATCCGCCGGACGGAGTCCATACCTATCAGTTCCGGCTTTACGCGCTTGACGAAAAGCTGGAGTTTGCCGAGCCGCCCACGAAAGCGGAACTGGAGGAAGCCATGGAGGGTCACGTTCTGGCCCGGGCAAAGCTCGAGGGAAACTACGCCCCCAATTAGTCTGGACCGTCGAGGAGGGCAAATTGGCCGAAGTGTTTATCACCAGAAGGATATTTCCGGAAGCGAGGGAAAAACTGGAAAAAGCTGGAGTCGATTACGAGATCAACGATACCGGTAAAGTGCTCAGCAAGGAAGAACTTCTTGAAGGAGCGCGGGGAAAGCAGGGGTTGATCCCCCTGCTGAACGACCGGGTGGACTCGGACGTAATGGAGGCCAGTCCGGAACTAAAAATTATAGCAAACCTGGCCGTTGGCTACGACAACATAGACGTGGAAGCCGCGACGGAGAGGGGGGTAATGGTGACGAATACCCCCGGGGTCCTGACTGAGACGACCGCCGACCTGGCCTTCGGCCTCTTGCTTGCCGCGGCTCGGAGGATTCCCGAAGCCGATAGCTACGTCCGCCGGGGCGACTGGGGCGGCTGGGAGCTGATGCAGCCTCAGCAGGGCCTCGACGTCCACGGGAAGACGCTTGGAATAGTCGGAATGGGCAGGATTGGAACTGCCGTCGCCCGAAGAGGATATCTCGGCTTCGATATGAACGTGGTCTACCATAGCAGAACGAGAAAGGAAGGTGTCGAGGACGAGCTGGACTCCGAGTACCTCGAACTCGACGAACTACTGGAGCGGAGCGATTTCGTATCACTTCACGTTCCGCTAACGTCGGAGACAAAAGGAATGATCGGCGAAAGGGAATTCGAAATAATGAAGGACGACGCGATTCTGATAAACGTGGCGAGAGGGCCTGTAGTCGACGAGTCCGCGCTGGTTGAAGCGCTGAAATCCGGTAAGATCCGCGGTGCCGGTCTGGATGTATTCGAGGAAGAACCCGAGGTCCATCCCGAATTGAAGAGGTTGGACGAAAACGTCGTGCTGACTCCACATATCGGCTCCGCGTCCCGGGAGACACGGATGAAAATAGCTGAAATCGGCGTTAAAAACGCGATCGCTGCTTTGGAGGGTGAGGAACCGCCAAACCTGGTCAACCCGGAAATTCTTTGAGGAGGAAAGCCATGATTCAGGTTGAACCCGAAGACTGGTTGATAATCGTAGATTACCAGAACGATTTCCTGCCCCCGGACGGGGCTCTGGCCGTTCCGGACGGGGACGAGCTGGTGGAAAAGATAAACGAGTTGATAGATAAATTCCCCAATTCCCTGGCGACGCGGGACTGGCATCCCGAGAACCACTATTCCTTCGAGGAAAACGGTGGCAGGTGGCCGCCCCACTGCGTTCAGGGTACTGAGGGAGCAGGGTTTCACCCGGAGCTGGACCACTCAAAGCTCGATTTTAAATTAAAAAAGGGTTTTGACCCGGAGGACCGCTCCGACTACAGCGGTTTCAGCGGAGAAACGCCTTCCGGGAAGAAGCTGGTGGACGTGGTGAACGAATCCGACCCCGGCAGGTTGTTCCTTGCCGGGCTCGCGCTGGATTACTGTGTTCGTGCTACAGCACTGGATGGGCTGGACGAAGGCTTTGAGGTTTACTTGCTCGATAACTGCACCAAGCCGGTCGACGAGTCGGACGGCGAGGAAGCGCTGGCAGAGATACGATCCGCCGGTGGTCAAGTCGTCTCCAGTTCGAAGCTTAAGTTTAAGTCGCCGTGACGGAGATGACCGTTCCGATAGTTCTAGGGCCGACCGCGGTCGGCAAGACCGAATTGGTACACCGAGCAGCTAAGTCAATCGAAGGGGAAGTCGTATCCGCTGATTCCCGGGCAATTTACCGGGGCATGGATATCGGAACAGCGACCCCCCCGGAAAGCCTGCGCGAAGAGATACGTTATCACCTAATCAATTTCCTCGACCCGCGCGATCGCTACAGCGCCGCCGCCTACCGCCAGGACGTGGAGGAGAAGATTCCCGAGATAAGGTCCAGGGGGAATAGGCCGGTCGTGGTCGGTGGAAGCCGTCTCTACGTACTTTCTTTGACTCAGGGTATATTTGAGGGACCAGAAGCGGATGAAGAACTCCGGGATAGGTTGAGGAAGAAGTCAAACGAAGAGCTTCACGAAAGGCTCCGGGAGGTTGACCCCCGTTCCGCCGAGAAAATTCACCCGAACGATACCAAACGGCTCGTTCGGGCCCTCGAAGTCTACGAACTTTCGGGAGAACCGATAAGCAAGCTGAAGGATCAGACGGAGCCCCTGCCCTTCGACTTCAGGCTAATAGGTCTCAATCGTGCCAGGGAAAAGCTGTACTCTCGGATAAACCGGCGTGTCGAGGATATGATCGGGGCGGGCCTGTTCGAGGAAGTGAAGGAGCTGGTCGCGGACGGTTTCGGACCCGACTGGGGAGCCTGGGAGACCATCGGGTACAAGGAGCTCGCCTTACACCTTCGGGACGAGCTGGACAGGGATGAGGCGATTGACGAGATAAAGAAGAATACCCGGCACCTGGCCAAGTACCAGCAGAACTGGATGACCAAGGTTGAAGGGCTGGAAGAAATAGACCTCGACGCAGAAGTTGAACCGGAAAGACGGCTTTCAAAACTGTTGAAATAACCTGGTTTTTGTATCCCTTTCCCGCTATAGCGCAATTCTGTCGAGAAAGGACCAAATTCAGCTTCACGATAGTCCCGGCTTCTCTTTCGATAAACTGACACACGATTGAAAGCCCCGCCGAGAAAGGACGGGCCATGGTTGGGCTCTGGTAGGTTTTGAGCCGATTTGGTTGTGCTTTTGACCGGGATTATTTATGGTTGTTGCAATAAACAATTGATTGAATTAACTTGTTACTTTGATTTATAAACTGTAATTCGTTGCGGGATGGGTCGAAGATCTCGCTGGTTGATAGTTCCC
>CAZYCI010000142.1:0-3328 GCA_964645955.1 uncultured Thermotogae bacterium | reverse complement strand
CCCGTACGTTATAATCTTGTGTAATAAGGTAGATAAAGGGTCGAGAGAAACCTACTATAAATGATAGGTGAGGACTTAAATGAAAAAGGTCAGAGACGGTAACCAAAAACGGCGAAACAGGGAAGATAGGTCCAATGGAAAGCCTCCTAAGGAGAAGATTGACCAAGTTGCCAAACGCCTATTTAGTGAATATTCTGAAGCTTGGGAAGAACTAGCAGATCATTAGTATATGGATCCCTCCTAGAGAATTCATTCTAGATGTAAACAAGAGGTTTACCACCGAGAAGGGATTCTACGTAGCCGCAGATAACAACCTCCGTTCTCCCGGAGCCCTCCGTTATCACGTAAATATAGTCCAGCAAAAGGTCTACGGAGTAGATCTATTTCCAACTATATACGATAAGTCTGCTTATCTAGGCTATTCAATTATCACCGGTCATCCATTTCATGACGGAAACAAGAGGACGGGGATGTATATAACCCTCTTCACTCTGAACGTGAACGACTACTTGACGAGCGTTCGGACGGTTACAAACGAAGAGGTAAAAGATATGAGCCTCGAGATTGAAAGCGATAAGATCTCAAAAGAGGACCTCGCCTCTTGGCTCAAGGAAAAGGTAGTATCCGAGCCATGAGAACAAATTTTCAAAAGTTTGGAATGTATATTCAGCTAATATCAGAAGACTACTAACGGGTACCTTTTTCCCCTCATAAAAGTTTAATCCTAACCCAAAGTAGCCCCTCGATATCCCGGTCGAGGGGTTAATCTTTTATAACTCGTATCCACCTATCAGCCGGTATAATGGCGTGCCCTGAGAGGCCTATAAAGCGGTTTTGCTCCCTCCGGCGGGGGTTAGGTAGGGTCAATTCCGGTCATTTACCCCGTTTTTACGAGAAAACCCACCTGAAAGGGGGTAATCCATTAGAAAATTTTCACCCGGGGGATTTTCATCCATTTAACTTCCGTAGCCTCCGATAAATTTCGCCAATCCTTCCCAATTCCCAATCCAGCCAATTTAGTGAATAAGTTTAATAAATACTTGTAATCCTTCCTCGATCCAGTTATCCTCGATTTGTTCGTGAATAAGTTTAAAGAATATAGCAAGTTAATACTTATCATCATTTGGAGGGTAAAAATGCCCAAAAGAGCTATTCCGGTGGTTTTGACCGATGAGGAGCAACAAAAATTATTGGATCAGTTCAATACCCGCTACGTTACAAGTTTTAGAAACAAGGTGATGTTTCAGCTTATGTTAAACACTGGTCTGAGGGTAAGTGAGACCGTCTCACTTCGGTGGAAAGATGTTCACCTGACCTCCGGTAAGGTAATGGTCCGGGAGGGCAAGGGAGCAAAGGATAGGACCCTCTGGGTCGATAATGGCCAGCTGGATGAACTGGGTGAGTGGAAAGAAAGACAGGTGGAGAAGCTGGGTGAATTGCCCAGGTGGGTATTTTCTACGTTACGAGATGGCAACGCCGGGGAGAAGTTAACCATCCAGCAGGTCTGGAAGACGCTAAGGACCTACGCCGAAAAGGCGGGAATCGAGAAAAATATCTCTCCACACACGCTAAGACACACTTTCGCCACCGACCTTTACCGGGAGACGGGGAAGATCAGGTTGGTCCAGAAGGCGTTGGGCCATGCCGACCTCTCGACTACTATGATCTATACCCATATCGTGGACGATGAACTGGAGGACGCCCTCAAGTCCTTCCGGAGACAATGACTATAGGGAATTAACTTCCTGGCGGCCTTTTCCAGCCGCCGTTTTTTGCTTTTTGGTTTTACTTTTTTAAAGGCCCTCCTCTCCATTTACCTCCAACCACCCCTTCCCGGAGGTCTTTCCTCTCAATTATAGTTTCGCTTAGTCTCCGGTAAAGGATTTTTCCAGCTTCCCTCCGTTCACTCATCACTTGGCAAGTCTTGGAGGGGGTTCTTTCGCTCACTTCGGCCTTGCCAGCTCCTCCTTGACCTACGATTCGCTTCACTACTTTCAAACAGAAAGACCTTCCAGGGAAAAATTGATTCAATTTCTCAATCTACAAGGAGGGTCCCAATGTCAAAGAAGCGCGTTAATATAACAGTCGACCCCGAGGTCCACGAGAAGGCCAAGGAGTTGGGCCTAAACGTATCAAAAGTTGCTGAAAACGCCTTACGGGTTGCTTTGCAGAAGCTGGAGGGCGAGGGAGACGAAAAGTCCCTGTTTCCTTCACCGGAAACTCCGGGAGAAACGTTGGGGCGGACGAAGGGCAAGTCCAGAGAAGAGGTACTGGCGAATTATCGTAAATACGCCCGCTCCGTCCTCGATAAGAGCGGAGCCACAATCAATCAGCATACTCGATATATAGAGAGGTTGCTCCAAAGGTCAAACAGGGCACCCAGGGAGATCGGTGAAGAAGATATAATCGAGTACCTGGAGTCCGAAAAACCGATGAGCAGGTCCAAACACCAGAACATCGTCTCCGCGCTGCGTGTCTTCTTCCGGGAATACGTCGAGACAGACGTGGCGGAAAGCTTCAGGATCCCCAGCGTCGGGCCCACCCCGACAAAAGTGCCCTCCAAGGAAGAGCTGCGGGCTTTCTATAAACATCTGGAAAGTACCAGGTTACGTGCCATGTTTTTAATGTATGCCACAAGCGGGCTGCGTTCCGGGGAGGTGCTGGGCTTGGAAATGGAGGACGTTGACCTGAACCGCCGTATGCTTACCCCGAAAAGTAGATCCGAGACGAAAAGAACCTGGGTCAGCTTCTATAACGATGAAGCCGAAAAGGAATTACAAAAATTTCTCCCGGAAAGAGGGGACGGTGACGACCGGCTATTTCAGGTAAGCAAGAACCAGATGAACCAGGGTTTTGGTCGGGCTTCGGAGGCTTCCGGGGTCAAGATTACCGCGCCCAAACTAAGGAAATGGTTCGCATCTGAAATGGCTACGTTGGGCGTGGATTCGACCTATATCGATGCTTTCTGCGGACGGACGCCCCAGTCCACCCTGGAGAAGCACTATCTCGATTTCTCTCCCCGCAGACTGGAGGAAATTTATCGTAAGGCGGGGATTACGGTGTTAGAATAATGGAAAATCAACCAGAAGTAGTATATGTCCTATCAAAAGCTTACTACCAGCTTGCCACTGACAAGTTCCGGTATTTTCTCTCTACCCTTCTTGTTTAGGTCGATAAAGCCGTAGTTTTCCAAGATCTTGAGGTCCCGGGATACGGCATCGAGGCGTCTATCAACCCTTTCGGCGAGTTCCGTGATGGATTTTATATCCGGGTCGTTTTTGAGTTCCTTTAACAGTTGAGTCCTCTTTTCGGTCATTACCTTGTAATT
>CAZYCI010000141.1:0-3374 GCA_964645955.1 uncultured Thermotogae bacterium | reverse complement strand
ATGGAAACGCTGAGTTTTCTGCTGCAATCCTTCGGAGACGCGTTCAAACTACTGGTAGGGCTAGACCCCTATCTTTACAGCATAATCGGCGTCTCTTTGAAGGTTTCCTCACTGGCGCTCCTGGCAAGCGGGATTATCTCCGCGATCATTGCCTTCGTCCTATCGTTCTTCCATTTCCCCGGGCGTCGCGGGTTGAGCGTACTCGTATATACCGGCATGGGACTTCCTTCGGTGATCGTCGGGCTATTTGTCCTGATCATGCTGAGCCAGAACGGTCCTTTCGGCAGCCTGGATCTTCTCTGGACGCCAGTCGCCATGGTTATCTCTCAGACCGTTCTGATAACCCCGCTCGTCACGGGGATAATGCTTTCGGGGCTCGATTCGGTAGGGGATTCCCTGGTTGACGTGGCAACTTCCCTGGGGGCCAGCAGGTGGCAGAGAATCGCTACGATAATATACGAGGCGAGGTTTGGTTTTATCACCGCGCTGATCGCCGGTTTCGGTCGGGCGGTTTCCGAAGTCGGGTCCGTGATACTGGTCGGCGGCAACATCGTCTGGTCAAACGATATCTCCTACACGAGAACCCTGACGACAGCCATTATAGTGGAGACGAGAAAGGGCAACTTTGAAGCCGCTCTGGCGCTTGGAATCGTCCTTTTAGCGATAGTTCTGGGGGTAAACCTTATAGTCCATTGGCTCCGCGGCGGCGGGGCACGCTACTGAAGGAGGTGAGGCAGGTGGCCATAGTTCACGTGGAGCAGGTCAGTTTTGCCTACGAGGATTCTTCTCCCGTGCTGACGGATGCTACTCTGAGCGTAAAGCGGGGCAGCATATCGGTACTGATGGGGCCGAGCGGTGCCGGAAAGACCACCTTGCTTAGACTAATTGATCTGCTTGAAACGCCGACAGGGGGGCAAATAAAGAGACACTTCGCCACTCTGTCCGGCGACGCTACCGATAGGAATCCAATGCAATTACGAAGAAAAATGAGTTACGTCTTTCAAGAGCCGGCACTATTCGATAGTAGCGTCAGGAGCAACGTGGCCTATGGGCCGGCCGTACGCCGTGGTATAGGAAGATACCTGTGGAACAAAACCAGGGGAATACTGCCGTTTCTGAAAAGGGACGGAAGAGACGTCTCCCGGAACGTAAACCGTGTACTCGATACCGTAAAGCTATCCGGTTTCCAGGATCGGCCTGTCCGTTCCCTGTCCGCGGGAGAACAGAAGAGGGTGAGCCTGGCCAGATCACTTATAACGGACCCCGAACTCCTGCTGCTCGACGAACCGACGACGAACCTGGACCCGAGCACGACTGCCACCGTGGAAGAGGTAATTTCCCGCGTCCGGGAAAGTGACACTACGGTCTTCCTCGCAACTCACGACATGAACCAGGCCGAGAGGATCGGCGACGAACTTTTCCTGCTAATCGACGGCGAGATAATAGAGAGCGGGACGACCGAAGATATATTTACCAACCCGGCAAACAGCAAAACAGCCGATTTCGTAGCCGGCGAACTAGTCTACTGATTGTACTTTTCGCGCCTCAACCCTCCAAATTCCCCTCAATTTGGTCATACTTCAGTCGGCAGCAATTTCCTCGATGGTTTTGAAACCCTCGGGGCCTTCCTCGTGCCAGCCCCGGGTGGTGTAAAGCGTCCGGGAGAATTCCTCGGAGAGGTGCGCGGCCACCACCTCCCCCGCGTAAATCTTATGATCACCGGTAACCAGAGAGTCGGTTTTTCTGCATTCGTAACACGCCACCGAGTCCTCTATCAGAGGAACGTCGACTTTCGCCGCGGGGACCGTTTCGAGTTTTGTTTCTTCGAATTTGTTCACGTCCCGACCCGAGTGGGTACCGCAGTAGTAAACGGCCTCCTTCTGTTCCGGGTTCGGCAGGGCGAGAACGAATTCCTCGGATTTCTCCATCAATTCATATGTATACCGTGCAAAAGCGACGCTTACGGCCATCATGACGGGATCGCCGGAACAGAAAGTGCACCAGCCCGCGGGCATGGCGTTCGGCTTACCGGCTTCGTCGACGGTGACCAGCTGAAATATCCATTCGGGATACTTGCGATTTATTGCCTCTCTCATCTCGACGCTTTTCATCTTTCCACCTCTTGTTATGCTAAAATCGGTTAAATCAATGTCCGTCCTGAGCGTTACTGACCAGTGGAGTTTTCCGCCCCTCGTGTTCGAGAACCCAGCTAATCGCTTTATCCAGGTCGGCCGCCGGATCAGCCGTCGCCAGGTCCGGCTTCAAACCGTCTTCCGGTATACTTTCTCCATCCGGGGTCAGGTACTTATAAGAGGAGATCTTGAGCTTGAAGCCGTTACCAACCGGATGGGTCGTCTGGACCAGACCTTTGCCGAAAGTATTTCGCCCGACGAGAACCCCCATATCGTGGTCCCTAACGGCGGCTGCCACCAATTCGGATGCGCTGGCAGTACCTTCGTTGACCAGGACGGCAATGGGGTAATTGGGCACCGAATTACCGGAGGAGTTGTATTCCCTGGACTCTCCTTCCGGCCCGACGAGCTCGGTGATCAGTCCCGAGTCCACGAACTTGCTGGCGACGGAAAGCGCGGAATTGAGCAATCCACCCGAATTGTTTCTCAGGTCGATGACGAATCCAACTATCCCTCCGTCGTTTGTGATTTTCTTTAATTCCTTCCCCAACTCACCCGGAGTGGCCTCGTTAAAGAGGTTTATATCCAGCAAGGCGATCCTTCCATCGGCAGAGTATTCGAATTCGACGGGAGGAATGGTAATCTCTTCCCTGGTTAAAGTAACCTCGGTCTCGGCTTCGTTCGGGCCACGTACTTTCAGGACTACTTTCGTACCCGCTTCGCCTTCGATTGCGCTCGAGACTTCAGCAACGCTCATACCTTCAGTGGACTTCCCATCTATGCTCAAAAGCACGTCCCCCGCCCTAATACCTGCTCGATCGGCAGGAGAACCGGGGAACCTTGCTACAACCTTGATTAAGTCGTCCCTTTTCGCTATCTCCATTCCGACTCCAACGTAGTTGCCTTCCAGTTCCCTCTGGTACCTGGAGTATTCTGCCTCATCGTAGAGCTCGTTGTAATCGTCCGGTAGCTCTTCCAGCATCCCCTCGACCGCCGCTTCGAGGAGTTTTTCCCGGTCAAGCGCTTCCCGGTCGTAATAGTTTTCCTGAATGAGCTCGTACGCATCAATGACCGGTTGGAGGGCTTTTCGGGTCTCGTTTTCCTTTTTCTGCCCGACCGCAGCGGCTATAGTTACCAGGACGAGAAGTACCGAAACGAACAAAATGAGGTTGGAACGTTTCACGTTTTATCGCCTCTCATCGACGAACCGGGATCAGGGTCCAGGTGATTATAAGGCAAAAA
>CAZYCI010000140.1:0-3383 GCA_964645955.1 uncultured Thermotogae bacterium | reverse complement strand
TTCCATTCAGTTATCGGTTATCTTTTTATGGCAGGTGATAAGTTATGACAGAAATTAGCGTAGAAAGTATAGAAGAAAACGAAGACAGTACAGTTTTTTCAGTTGAGGTGACGGAAAGCGGCTCTAGTTCCAATCATCGGGTAACTCTAGCCGACGCGGATTACGAAAAACTGGCACCGGGGAAAGTTAAGCGAGAGGAACTGATAGAGGAGTCTTTTCGATTCCTGCTGGAAAGAGAACCAAAGGAGTCGATTCTGAGCAGCTTCGATCTGACAGTTATAGGGAACTATTTCCCGGAATACGAGGAAAAGATCGTGGACCGGTTGTAAAGCCAAAGGATTATTTAAATAGTACTGGAGGTTATAAAAGTGACAGTTAATTTCGGGTTAATTGGACCTGGTAGTATCGCGGATAGAAAACTTGCACCCGCAATAAAGGAAACGGCGGGCGCAAAACTATGGAGCGTCACGAGCAGGAGTCCGGAGCGAGCCAGTGATTTTGCGGAAAGACACGAAGCAAGCGCCCCCGATCCGGCCTTCACGGATTACGAGGAGATGCTGGAACAACCAGACCTCGACGCCGTACTCGTGGCTACACCGGACAAGTTGCACGCCAGGCACGGGATCAAAGCCGCCCGGGCAGGTAAACACGTGTTAATGGAGAAACCAATGGTAGCGGACTCCGCCAGCGGAGAGGAATTGATTACGGAATGTGAAAACAGCGGAGTTAAGCTCGGCGTGGCTTACCACCTGAGGTGGCACCGCGGGCACAGAAAACTTGTATGGAAAATTCAGGACGGCATCCTGGGCAAAACACATCACGCGAGGGTGCAATGGTCCTTCCAGGCTAAGGACGACTCCAACTGGCGCGCCCACGAGGACGTCGGCCGCTGGTGGGGCCTGGCCGGAGTGGGGACACACGGGCTGGACCTGATTCGCTGGGCTATGACCCCAATTTGTGGCGAAGTAACACGGGTTGATAGCACTATCGCCAACGAACACTGGAGGAGTCCGCATGACGAAACCGCGATGGTGAACCTGAAGTTCGAATCCGGAGCGACGGCCGAACTGACGACCTCAGTACTCTTCGAATCCCAGCCGGAGTTCAAGGTTTACGGAAGCGATGGAGCCGCTGTCTGTCGGGATACCCTTGGCCCGAACGGTGGTGGTTCGGTTAAACTTCTCGGCGATGAACTGGACTACCGCCAGGAGAACCCTTACGAAGGAGAAATAAATGATTTTGTTGAATCAATTGAATCGGATAGGCAGCCAGAAGTCCCCGGTAGAGAAGGCTTGAGGAACGTAGAAGTTCTGGAACAAGCATTGCCGGAGGGTTGATTATAAATTGACCGGCCAAAAGGTATTGGCCGGTTTTTTATTTTGTAAATTGATTTAAGCGCTTGCTTTTTTACAGCTTTTTTCAAAAATTACACTATGAATTAGATTTTAATCTTGTTGGGGCAACTAAATTAATTTACAGGAGGAACAATGAAAGAATACTTTCCCGAAGTAGGGAGTATCGAGTACGGCGGTCCCGAGGCACAAAGCCCACTCAAATTCAATCACTACAATCCGGAAGAAGAAGTAGGGGATAAAACGATGGAGGACCACCTGAGGTTCTCCGTAGCTTACTGGCATACCTTCACCGGTCGGGGCTCGGACCCGTTTGGCGCCGGAACGGCGGAAAGACCCTGGGACGGAATCGAAGATCCCATGGAGCAGGCGAAAGCACGTGCGGAAGCAGGGTTCGAATTCATGGATAAACTGGGCGTTAATTATTTTTGTTTCCACGACAGAGACATCGCGCCGCCGGGCGACGATCTGGCCGAAGCCAATGCCAACCTGGACGAGATGGTCTCTTTTATCGGAGGGTTAATGGAGGAAAAGGATATAGCACTCCTCTGGGGGACGGCCAACCTGTTCGAGCACCCGAGATACGTCCACGGTGCGGCAACCTCACCAAACCCGGACGTCTTTGCCTACGCTTCAGCTCAGGTTAAAAAGGCTCTCGAGGCGACGAAGCGGCTGGGCGGTGAAAACTACGTATTCTGGGGCGGCAGGGAAGGCTACGCCACCCTGTTAAATACCGACCTCGGGCTGGAGCAGGAAAACCTGGCTCGTTTTCTCGAAATGGCCGTGGAACACGCGGAAAAAATCGGTTTTGAGGGCCAGCTATTGCTGGAGCCGAAACCAATGGAGCCCACCAAACACCAGTACGACTTTGATATCGAGCACGTGGCCGCCTTTTTAAGGAAGTACGGGCTGGAAGACCAGTTCAAGGGAAATATTGAGGCAAACCACGCGACGCTGGCCGGTCACGAATTCAACCACGAATTAGCTTTTGCCAGGGAAAACGACCTTCTGGGCAGCGTCGACGCAAACCAGGGAGATAAGCTCCTGGGCTGGGATACTGACCAGTTCCCAACCGACGTTTACGAAACCAGTCTAGCAATGTACGAAGTGCTGAAAAACGGCGGGCTTACGCCGGGAGGCCTAAACTTTGACGCCAAAGTTCGGAGGGAATCCTTCAAGCCAAAGGACTTATTCATCGCCCACGTGGCCGGCATGGACGCATTTGCCTTCGGGCTGAAAGTTGCACATCGATTGCTCAAAGGTGGCGAACTGGAGGAGTTCAGGAAGAATCGGTACTCCGGGTATAAGACCAGTAGAGGCAAAAAGATCAAGAATGGTGAGTCCAGCCTGGTATCCCTCGCGGAATACGCCGTAAATGACCTAAACGAGCCAATCAACCTGAAATCCGGGCGGCAGGAAGAACTTGAAGCCCTGCTGAATCAGTATATAACTACTACGAGTTAAATAAGACGGTAAGGGTCAGCCACCGAGACCGAGCGTCAGGGAGAGTACTGCGGTAAGTAAACCTACGCCAACCATCTTTAATCCGTAAATTATCAGGCTCTCCCTGGATATTTTAGCGAGAAAAGCACCCAGCAACCCAAGCAAGAGGAGGGAGGTACCGGCAGAAAAGTAATATGCTAGCTGCATTTCAATCAAACCAATCAGCGCCGCGAAATAAGGGATAGTTGATAAAAGTGCGTTCAGGAATGGAGAAGCACCGTTAACGATTGATATAGCCACGGAACGTTGAGTCACGTTCTTTTTGTGAACGGAGTCCTTGAGGTCCGAAAGCATAGTGCTCTGTAGTTCTTTAAATTCCTTGAGTCGTTCCGCTTTTTCGGTTATATAAGCACCCGAAATCCCCGATACGCCGAGTGCGATCGCCGACCCAAGGCAGGAGGTAATAAGAACTTTGGGGTCACCAACTTGAGTTGAAAAGGAACCAGCAGTAATACCCAGTACGGTTAAGATACCGTCAAAACCATTCAGCACGAAGTACCGTCTTGCGATCTTCCAGAAATCCTCGCT
>CAZYCI010000139.1:0-3432 GCA_964645955.1 uncultured Thermotogae bacterium | reverse complement strand
GAATAATAATCCAAGCTGGGGTGTCACGTAGATGGAAAGTTCTATCGTCCTGACCGACATTTTGATCCGAGCAATCGACTGGCTATTTCAGCTTGCGTCGCTGGTGATAATCGCCCGGGTATTCGTTTCCTGGATATTTTCTCGTCCGAACCAGAACGCCTTTTCCCGCTTCGTTTACCGGACCTCGGAACCGATCCTTGCTCCTATCCGACACTACGTCCACAAGTTGATGGGCTACAGGGTACCGATAGATATATCGCCGCTAATAGCAATTCTTTTACTGATGGCTTCCCGGTACGTTCTGATCAGCTTCATCCAGACGCTGCTTTACTGACTCACTCCCGGCTTTTGCCCCTTCGCTCTATCCACTTCTCCATCAGCTCCTTCATCCTCTGCTCTTCTCCTGATTCCGTCGGGAAGTAATAACGCTGACCTTCCAGGTTGTCCGGGAATACCTGCAGGTTTGCCGTTTTTTCGTCCAAATTGTGTGCGTACTGGTACCCTTCACCGTAACCTTCGTCTTTCATCAGGTCCGTCGGAGCATTGCGCAGTTCCTTGGGCACCGGGTAGTTTTCCTGCTCCTCTACGTCCTTCTTTGCTTTGCTGTATGCACTGTAGATTGCGTTGCTCTTCGGGGCGAGCGAAAGGTAAATCGTCGCCTGGGCTAAGGCAAGGTCGCACTCCGGCCTGCCGATCAGTTCAACGGCGTCCTTGGCCGCCACCGCGACCTGAAGCGCCTGACTGTTCGCCAGCCCCACGTCCTCGCTTGCGATCCGGACCAGCCGGCGGGCGATAAATACCGGGTCCTCCCCGCCCTCGAGCATCCGGGCCAGCCAGTAGAGCGCGGCGTCGGGCGAGCTATTCCTGACGGTTTTGTGCAGGGCGGAAATCAGGTTATAGTGCTCCTCGCCGCTCTTGTCGTAGTCCAGACTCTTCCGCTGGGCCGCGTTTTCCACGACCGAATTATCGATGGACTCGCCGGGCTCAATTAACTTTGCTCCAAGCTCAAGCAGGTTCAGCGCCCGCCGGGCGTCCCCGTCGGAGAAGCTGGCGATGGTTTCCAGCGCTTCGTCGGTAATAGCGTATTCCCCGTTCAGGCCGCGGTCGCTTTCCAGAGCCCGCCGGATCAGCCTGCTTATCCCTTCACGATCGAGCTTTTCAAAGACGAAGACCTGACAGCGGGAGAGGATGGCGGAATTTAGCTCGAAGGAGGGGTTCTCCGTCGTCGCTCCGACGAACTTGACGCTGCCCTCCTCCAGGAACGGTAAGAGGACGTCCTGCTGTGCTTTGTTGAACCGGTGGATCTCGTCAATGAAGAGCAGGTCCCTCTCGTTGGTTCGCTGGAACTTCTCTTTGGACTGGTTGAGAGCCTTTCGAACGTCCTTCACGCCGGAAGTCGCCGCGCTCAGGTGGACGAACTTGGAATCGTCGTGGTCCGCGATTATCAAACCCATAGTTGTCTTTCCCGTTCCGGGCGGACCCCAGAAGACCAGGGCCTGAGCCTGGCCCTCCCGCACGAGCTGAGCCAGCGGCCCGTTATCTCCGAGTAGGTCGTCCTGACCAATTACCTCGTCCAGGTTTCTCGGTCTGACGCGATCCGCCAGCGGCCGCTTGGAGCTTCCTTCCTTGTCCGATCTATCTTCTTGCGAAAACAGATTTCCCATAACTGGTTTAATTATAAAACCAACTAGGGTTCAGCAACAGGTCGGCAGAACGGCTTATTTTGTCTATCGGCCGGAGCTAAAAGGTTATTAAACCCTGATAACCCCCTATAT
This sequence comes from uncultured Thermotogae bacterium, assembly GCA_964645955.1. Taxonomy (GTDB): domain Bacteria; phylum Bipolaricaulota; class Bipolaricaulia; order M55B111; family M55B111; genus JAGXLP01. The sequence continues at coordinate 1,657 of CAZYCI010000139.1, read as the reverse complement.
AACTATTATCGAGGGGAACAGCCGTAAATCTTAGCCTTGAAAGGCAACCCTGCGTTTAATACTATTCCTACGCTTAACAGGGATTGTGTTGAATTTCTATAAGAATCTATAGGTCCCTAGCTCAATCGGCAGAGCACTCGGCTCTTAACCGAGGGGTTTCGGGTTCAAGTCCCGAGGGACCTACCAACTATCTTTCCCCGAGCCTTGCATGCCTAAAGAGCCAACCCCTTTAACTCGACCTTATTAATTTCCCTGGGGCTCTCATTTGGCCAGTAATCTGGCTGAGGCTCCCTACCCGGGAAGTATTATCAATCTCCAAACTTTGGTTCGTCATAGTCGCCATCGTCGCTGTACCCCCGTGATTCCCAGTACCCCTGGTAGTCTTCGTTGGCGGAAAGTTCGATCTTAGTAATCCATCGTGCCCATTTGTAGCCCCACTTCTGCTCGGCCACCAGCTGAAACGGAAAACCCTGTTCCGGCGGTAGTTGGAGGCCATTCAAGTGATCCGCGATTATTATGTTGTTATCCATGATGTGGCTCATGGACAGGGAGGTAGAGTAGCCATCGGCCGCGTGGAAAATGACGGTATTGACTTTGGGATCAATTTGCATTTTCGAGAACAAAGCTTTGAGCGGAATCCCTTCCCATAGGGCCTGGACGGACCATCCCTCAACACAGTGCAGAGTTACTACTTTCTTTGTGTGCTCCATTTCCTGGAGTTCTTCGTAAGTAAGCGCCCTATTCTTCTCTATTAGTCCGGTAATCTTCAACTTATATTCGTCAATATCTATCTCCTGCACGCCTTTGATAGAGTTTTCCCTGAAGTCTTCTACCGATCCAAGCTTTGCCCCTTTGTAATTCCTTACCTCCACTTCTTCCGGTTCCGATTCTTCGGCAGCCATTCCCGTAAAGAGGCCCGCTACGACGAAAAGAAGGGCCATAAGAACTCCAACAACTTTTACGGATAAGGCTCTATCTCGCATATTAAAACCTCCAGTGGTTGGTTGTGCCCTTGGGCACTCCATTAAGTTAGATCAAATTAGAAAAAGGTAAAGTGAACCGCCAAAAACCCCGAACAACAACAAGAGAAGTAAAGCATCTACAATATAGATCCTTTCTAGCCTGGACCTTACGGCGAGTCTTCTGATGTGAGGAAATACGTGAGCCAAAACAAAGAATACTGCGACTGGCTGGATGGTCTGGTGAAGCTTAAAAGCATCTGCCTTGCCAATTAGCACCCTAAATATCCGAAAATGTGATATCCCGTAACCGCTTATAAACTCCAGAACGAGCACGGTTACGAGTAGCCAGGCACTCCATTTGGTGAGAAGTTCCCAGTATCGACCCATTTGGTGTCATCTCCGCTGTAGTCTCTCTTGATGACGGCGGAAAGTATTGATTGACTACGTCCGGAGAACGAAGGTTACTTGATATAACCGTCAATCAAAAAAGTAGAGTAAAAAAGTCTACTTTCTACCTCAAGCATAAGCTGGAGAAAACGTTCAGTCAAGAAATGATTTTACGAGGGCAAAATTCCCGTGGGGGATAGGCTTACCAATGAGAATATTAAGCTTCTACAAGTAAGAAGTTAAAACTTTTCTTTTGATACGGGGGACTTACTTCACCCATTTCCCTCGATTTATCCCCTGAGTGGGGA
>CAZYCI010000138.1:0-3481 GCA_964645955.1 uncultured Thermotogae bacterium | reverse complement strand
ACTTCGTTATCAAGTTTAAATTTCTCCTCCTGGTTCGGCCCCGGGTATACTTATTCAATACTCTTTAACCTAACGACAACCGAGCCACGAAGTTCAAAGACGCCGGTAAAGTTCAGTAGATATTTTCCGCTCCAAATCGTTTAATTATAAGAGAAATGATGACAATTTTTATAAAGACACCAAAAGGATGATTTGAATGAGCGAGATAGAAAGGAAGATGCCTTCCGCTCTGGCACTCGTATCAGGTGGTCTGGATAGCCAGCTTGCAGCGAAGTTAATTGACGACCAGGGAGTGGAGGTTACCGGTCTTAACTTCAAAACCGGTTTCACCAGCGAGGGCGACGCGGAACTATTCAGACAAATCGAGAAAGACATTGGGATAGAAATACGGACTCTTCCGGTGGACGAGGAAAAGTACCTGGAAATCATAAAGAACCCGGAACACGGTTACGGTTCGGCCATGAACCCCTGCCTGGATTGCAGAATACTGGTATTAAAAGAAGCAAAAAGGTACATGCAGGAGGTTTCAGCGGACTTCGTAATTACGGGGGAAGTGATGGGACAGAGACCGATGACGCAGAGGAAGGATACACTTGATCTAATAAAGCGAGAATCGGGACTGGACGAAAAACTTTTGCGGCCCTTATCCGCGAAGTTAATGGATCCAACCCTTCCGGAGAAGCAAGGGTGGATAAACCGCGAGGAACTGCTCGACCTGAGCGGGAGGTCCCGAAAAAAACAGCTGGAACTAGCCGACCAATACGGGATAAACCACTATTCCCAGCCTGCAGGCGGATGTCTGCTCACGGAACCGGAATTCGGGCACCGAATTAAGGAAGTTTTCGACCATAAGGGTAGAGAAAGGACGACCCTGAAAGACCTGAAGCTCTTAAAGTACGGCAGGCACTTCAGGTTACCGGATGGCTCCAAAGCCGTGATCGGGCGAAACGAAGAAGAAAACGAGAAACTGAAAGACTTTGCGGATGGTGGTGTCTGGCTCCTCGAACTCGATGGCGTCCTCGGACCTTCTACGATCATTACAGAGGAACCGAGCGAGAAGGAGGTGGCGCTCGCGGCTCGGTTAACCGCCCGTTACAGTCAGGGCAGGGATCGCGACACAGTAGATGCCGTCATAATGAAGAACGGGGAGAGGAAGAATTGTAAAGTGGAGCCGATAAACAGGGACTCCGACTTGATCGACGAGTTGATGATCGAGTGGTCGAACTGAAGGATAACTTATCTCGGCCAAAGCAAAAAACCCAGAGCTAAGGTCAAAGATAATCGTTTCATTTAAGAAATCTCTCTTTTTGAGTATATTTGTTTTGCTGGCCTGATCCAAACCAAGAGGTGAAATAATGTCAGAAATACTGGAATCGGTACCCAATTACAGCGTCGGAAAGGACGAGGAGGCAGTTGAAAAAATAATCACCCCTTTCAAGGAAAAAGAAGGGGTGAAATTGCTTGATTATTCCGCGGACCCCGACCATAACAGACTGGTCGTTACGAACGTCGGAGGTGCGGAAGCCCTATTCGAGGCGACTCTGGAATCAATCGGAATCGCCATAGAGGAGATCGACATGAACGAGCATGCCGGCGAGCACCCTCGTATGGGGGCAACCGACGTCGTTCCCTTCACGCCCGTAAGGGACGTGACTATGACCGAAGCAGTCGAGCTGGCAAAAAAACTGGCAAAAGAGGCAGCCGAACGGTTTAACCTGCCGATCTACCTTTACGAGGAGGCAGCAACACGACCGGAACGCAGGGATTTAGCGGAAATCAGGAGGGGCGAATTCGAGGGTTTTCCCGAGAAAATAAAGAAGCAAAACTGGAAACCCGATTTCGGCCCGGAGCAGGTACATCCAACGGCCGGCGTCACAGCGATCGGCGCCCGAAAACCACTGGTCGCCTTCAACGTAAACCTGAAAACCGATGACCTGTCGATCGCCGAGGACGTAGCCAGAAAGGTCCGCCACTCGAGCGGCGGCCTGAGGTACTGCAAGGCCATGGGCGTGGACCTCGAAGGGGAGGACGCCGTTCAAGTCTCGATGAACATGACCGATTACACCAATACGTCTCTACAGCAGGCCTTCGAGCTGATCCGGGTGGAAGCGGAGCGCCACGGAGTGGATATTCTGGAGAGCGAAATTGTCGGCCTCGTTCCTTCCGGGGCATTGATGGACGTCGCGGAACACTACCTGAAGCTAAAGGACTTCTCGTCCGATCAGATAATTGAAAACAGACTCCTGGGCGAATAGCGATGAAAGGGACGGTAGTTAAGCGAATTGGTCAGCTGGTGACTCCGGTCGGGAAAGCCCCGAGAAGCGGAAATGAGATGGACCAGTTAAAGGTCGGTGAGGACAAGGAAATCCTCATCGAAGGGGATGAAATCAGCAAAATAGGCGACCGGGGCGATTTTTCCAGCAAAGCCTCCGGGGACACCAGAATAATTGATGCCGAAGGCAAACCGGTTTTACCCGGATTTATCGACCCGCACACCCATTTCGTCTTTTCCGGGTACCGCGCCGGAGAGTTCCGGATGAGACTCCAGGGGAAGAGCTACGAGGAGATCGCCGCCGAAGGTGGCGGTATAGTTAGCTCGGTCAGGTCGACCAGGGACGCTTCGGCAGGAAAACTCAAAAGGGAAGCCAGGGATAGATTAAGATCGATGGTCCGCTTCGGGGTAACCTCGGTAGAGGGAAAAACTGGCTACGGTCTCGACGAGCAAACAGAACTGAAACAGCTGGAGGTCATGGAAGAGCTAAACAGGGAAACCAAAATCGATATCTTTTCAACTTTTCTGGGGGCACACGCGATACCCGAAGAATACGAGGGTAAGCGGGGGGAATACCTGAACCTCGTGACTGAAACGGTGACCCCGAAGGCCGCCGAGAGAGGGGCGGAGTTCTGTGACGTCTTCTGCGACCGTGGCGCTTTCACGGTAGCTGAATCCCGGGAAGTCTTAACTCGCGGAAAGGAACTTGGACTCAAACCAAAAATTCACGCGGACGAGATAGCCGGAACCGGAGGGGCCGAGCTTGCCGCCGATGTAGGCGCCGTTTCGGCCGACCATCTCCTAAAGGCCTCCGACGAAGGAATAGAAGCCATGAGAGAGGAAGGGACAATCGGGGTGCTGCTGCCGATTACGGCCTTTAGCCTGAAAGAGGATTACGCCGGGGCGCGCCACATGATCGATAGTGGTCTCCCGGTAAGCCTGGCGACGGACCTCAACCCGGGTAGTTGTTATTCGGAATCCATCCCGCTGCTGTTTGCCCTGGCCACCCTCTACATGAAGATGACGCTAAACGAAACGATAACCGCCCTGACTCTGAACGCCGCAGGAGCAGTGGACAGGGCCGAGGAGCTGGGAACTATCGAACCGGGAAAGCAGGCGGACATGGTAATACTCGACGCACCCGATTACGAACACCTTTCCTATCACATCGGAGTAAATTCGGTGAAAAGGACGATCAAAAAAGGGGAA
>CAZYCI010000137.1:0-3519 GCA_964645955.1 uncultured Thermotogae bacterium | reverse complement strand
GGTAACCCGGATCAGTTCGGGGGTAGTATTGAAGGTAAAGGAAACCAGTTTACCGGAAACGGTTTCGACTTTGCGGGGGTGATTGATTCGATAAGGGACGAATTGACAGAATAGAACCCATATTTCCTTGCTCTCTGTTTTCACTCTAAGAAAATGTTGCAAAAAAAATAAAAAGGTGATGACTTAATGTCGGATTCTTCCAGCAGTGGAGAAGGTTCGCTCAGTTTTCTTTCGGTTACGGCCATAGGTATTGGAGGAATGGTCGGTGGTGGGATTTTCGCGGTTCTCGGGCTGGCCGTAAAGCTCGGGCACGGTGGTACCCCTCTGGCATTTTTAATTGCCGGAATGGTTGCCCTGATAACTTCTTACTCCTACGCCAGGATGTCGGTGACCTATCCCAGCGAAGGTGGCACGGTCGAGTTCCTTGTCAAAGGGTTTGGTGAGGGGATATTTTCCGGTGGTTTGAACGTTCTGCTCTGGATCAGCTACGTGATAATGCTGGCGCTGTATTCCTACGCCTTCGGTGGGTACGCCGCGAGCTTCTTTCCGGAGTCCATTCAGCCGATTATGCGCCACGTATTCATCTCCGGTGTAATGATCCTCTTCACGGTCCTTAACAGCATGGGGTCCAAACTTGTCGGTGAGGCCGAGGAGTTTATAGTCGGGATTAAATTGACGATCCTGATCGGTTTCGTCGGTGTTGGAGCATTGAACTTGGACTTATCAAGGGTTGCGCCGGCCAACTGGACCAGTATACCAAGTCTGCTTGCCGGTGGAATGATAATATTTCTCGGCTACGAGGGCTTCGAACTGATGGCCAACTCCGCCGAAGACGTCCGGAACCCCGAAGAAACGCTGCCGAAGGCCTTCTTTTCCGCAGTTGGCTTTACCGTTATTCTCTACATTGCAATCTCGTTCATGACCGTGGGCAACCTGCCAGTTAGCAAAATTGTTAGCGCCAAGGACTACGCTCTGGCCGCCGCGGCGGAGCCCGTTTTGGGACAGGTAGGCTTCGTGATCATCGCCATCGCGGCCCTGCTTTCTACCAGCTCGGCGATCAACGCGACGCTATATTCCACGTCCCGCGTCAGCTACATCATAGCGAAGGACGGAGAGCTGCCGCAGACTCTGGAGAAGAAAATATGGAATCAGCCCCTCGAGGGCCTGTTCCTTACTGCCGGCCTCGGTCTGCTCGTCGCAAACTTACTGGACATATCCAGTATATCGGTCATGGGTAGTGCCGGTTTTCTGCTGATATTCACGGCCGTCAACGCCGCCAACTTCCAGCTTCACGAGGAGACGGACAGCAAACGCTGGCTCGCGGGTGCCGGAACGATCGTCTGCGCCATTGCCTTTGCAGCACTCGTCTGGCACGGTGCCAGTCAGTTGTGGGACATCTTCGTGTTGATCGGAATGATTGGTGGCTCCTTCCTGATCGAAGCCGTCTATCGCGGCATTACCGGGAGAAGTCTTAAAGCAAGTAACTAATCGATTCTCGTAGCGACCCCGCAGGAGTGGTCCGAATGGACGAACGGTTTCTAGAAGAGTTCAGGTCCCTGAGAAGGTTCCTGGTGGTTGCTGGCGTCGTTGCCGTTCTGGCGCTCCTTTTTACGCTGGCCAGTTCTGTTATCCACGTTCTGGTAATGCTCTATGCCGGAATTCTTTTTGCCGTCCTGCTTGGCGGGCTTGCGGGCTCCGTGAAAGAACGCTTTGGAGCTCCTTACAGGCTGGCGGTCGTGGGAGTCATCCTGGCCCTGATTCTGATCTCGGTTCTCGGAGGCTGGTTTCTCGGCAGCCGGGTTGCCAGCGAAGTAACGGTTATCCGGGAAAAGTTACCCCAGGCTCAGGAGGACCTCGGCAAGTTGCTCAAGGGAACGGGCTGGGGGCAGACGCTTCTCTCACTGACGGACGAAACGAAGAAGCTCTGGTCGCTCGGCAGCGGGGTCGTCGGTAATTTGACCGGTTTCTTCTCCGAAACGGTCGGGGTAGTGGTTTCGGTCGCCTTCGTCTTCGTGGTCGGGATATACATGGCGCTGAATCCGACGCTTTACGTAGAAGGGACTCTGAAGCTATTTCCTAAAACCCGAAGAGAAGAGGTTAGAGAAACGCTGAAATCGATCGGGACGGCACTGGAGAAGTGGTTGACCGGAAGGCTGGTCGTCATGGTCAGTGTCGGGCTCTTAACCACGGCTGGATTGCTCGCGGCCGGAATCTCCAGCCCGCTGGCACTGGGTTTGCTGGCCGGCCTTATGGCGTTTATACCTCTATTGGGACCCATCATCGCCGTCATCCCGGCTTTTCTCGTCGCGCTGCTTGAGAGCCCGATCCTGATGGTTCCCGTCGGGATAATATTCGTGGTAGTCCATTTGGTCGGGGGTTACCTGGTAACGCCTCTGATTCAACAGCGAACCGTTTCCCTCTCGCCCGTCGTCCTGCTGACGTCTCAGGTGATAATCGGCATGTTGCTGGGGATTCCCGGAGTAATTATTGCCACTCCGCTGACGATCACGATAGTCGTTGTAGTTCAGAAATCTTACGTCGAGAACTACCTGGGCGACTCCGTCCGGGTTCTCGGTCAGGATTAGAATGCAGACCGGAAACGGTTATTTACCTCGTTGAGGTCGGGCAGAAAATATAGTCAAATTTGGTTTAGTACTGAACTTTGATACCGGGAGGTCGTTTATAATGAAAAAAGTTGGTTCCGTTTTGATCTTTGTGTTTTTCATCTCGTTCATCCTGGCCGGGTTTGCTCAACCCGCGGTCGGGTCGGATAATTTGGGGAAGCTCCAGCCGGTAAAGTTGAGTGCGGATTGTGACGATTTTCAGTTCAAAAGTCACGTAACCGAAAGCGTCAAGCTAGCTGAACACGGTCGCCTGCAGGTGGCTTTGTGTTCAAACGCCTCTACCGGGTATTCCTGGTCGGATTCGGCCCGGATCAGCAATCACACGGTACTCTGGCAGACGAGTCACTCGACCCGGAGTAGTAGTGGAGATGCGCTTGGTGCACCGGGGCAGGAAACCTGGACGTTCCAGGCGTTAAACAAAGGAACGACTACGATTTCCTTCGAGTACAGCAAGTCCGGAGGCGGACTGGGTTCCAGTAAATGGACTTACGAAGTAAAGGTCCAGGTAGTTGACGAGGATGACGACGAAGATGACGACGAGGACGAGGATGAAAAGAAATCCGGCGAACAGCTGGTGCGCCAGTTCTTTACCTACGTCAACAACTCGAATGCCGCCCTGCTCGAGAATTCTATTGCAGGAGGGTTTCAGGCGATCGACGGATCCGGTGTTAAGAACAGGCAGGAGGAGCTCCAGGCTCTGAAGCAGGCGGACCTGGGAGACTATAGCCTGGGTAACTTCAAGACGACTCGTCAGGACGACCTGCTGATTGTGACCTACAAGCTCAACGCTGCTCGGTCGATTACCGGGAGGAAATTACCCGGCGGTTCCGCCCCCAGAATGAGCACGTTCGTGGAAACCGACTCCGGCTGGAGGCTGATTGCCCACGCCGCCGCG
>CAZYCI010000136.1:0-3566 GCA_964645955.1 uncultured Thermotogae bacterium | reverse complement strand
AAATACTTGAATCAATATTCAAGTATCGCTAAAATTGCAGCGATAATCATGAAAGAAGAAATCAAAGAGACGGCGAATACGTTTAAAGTCCTGGGTAACCAGTCGAGAATCAGAATACTGCTCGAGATCGCGGATGGGGAAAAGTGCGTTCACGAAATATCAGAAGAAACGGATCAAAGCTTTTCCAATGCCTCCCATCACCTGAAGACCCTGAGGGACAACAGGTTGGTGGACTATCGCAAGGAGGGGCGGCACAAGTACTATCGGATCAAGGACGACCACGTACTCAAGATACTGCAGGAGTGTATCGACCATGCCGGAGAATAAACCGAACCACGAGGAAGACGAGGCAGTCTGCCGAACCTGCTCACCCACCGGAGACGACCCTCTGGCCGAAGGTAATGACGAAACCGGGGTTAAAAACGTCTGGACGAGCCCGAGGGCAGTAAAAAACTGGATCGGGGGCGTCCTCCTCCTGGCGGGCCTCATTTTACATTTTGGCATGGAAACTTACAACGTGACGGTACTAACCTGGCGGGGCACCAGCTTCTTCATCTCCGATTTTATTTTTCTTGCCGGTATAGCCGTAGCCGGAAAGGTAATAATAAAGAACGGGTTCCGCGCCCTTCAGAAACTTAATTTGAGCATCGACCTGCTCATGACGTCCGCCATTATCGGTTCCATTCTGGCCAGTATTTTCGGCGGCAAACACATCTTCCTCGAGGGGGCAACGCTGGCGTTTTTATATAACTTCGCCGAACTGCTCGAGGACTACTCCGTGCAAAAGGCCAGGGGTTCTTTAAGGGAACTAAAGAACCTATCTCCTGACACGGCAACGGTAAAGAAAAATGGCAAGGAGGAAGCACTACCAGTAGAAGAAGTGGAGATCGGGGATACCGTCGTCATTAAGCCGGGAAGCAGGGTTCCGGTTGACGGCACGGTCTTAACGGGCGAAACCGCGGTCAACGAGGCCCCGATAACCGGTGAAAGCATTCCGGTAGACAAATCCCGTGGGGACGAAGTCTACGCCGGCACGGTAAACCAGCAGGGCTACCTGGAAATAGAAACGGCAAGTCGATCTTCCGAAAGCACAATTTCCCGGATCATTGAGATGGTGGAAGATGCCGAAAGAAAAAAGACGAAGCACGAAAAGTTCGTCAACAGGTTCTCCTCCTACTACACCCCGACGGTCGTTCTCGCTGCGGTGGGGGTTGCGATGGTTCCACCGATCTTCCTGTCCCAGCCGTGGGCAAGCTGGTTCGTTCGGGGCATCACGATGCTGGTCCTGGCCTGCCCCTGTGCCTTCGTAATCAGTACACCGGTAAGTGTAGTCTCGGGAATTACGAGCGCCGCCAGAAACGGCGTTTTGATCGAGGGCGGCACCACTCTGGAAGCAATGAGCGAGGTAGAGACCATGGCTTTCGACAAGACTGGGACCCTGACCCGGGGCGAGCTAGCGATAACGGACGTTATTCCTTTAAACGGCAAGAGTAAAGAGGACCTAATAAAATGCGCCTGCGGTGTCGAGAAGAGGAGCGACCACCCAATTGCCGAAGCGATAGTCAACCACGTCGAGGTAGAACACGATATCAACCACGATCACGGGATCGAAAACTTCGAGGAACTAAGCGGCAAAGGTGTGACAGCCAACCTGAAAGGAAAAAAACACTACGCCGGGAAGCCTTCGCTGATGGAGGAGCTGGGGTTCGACCTCAGCCACGTTCACCACTCCAGCGACGAGACCAGGATCAACCAGGAAGCCGCCAAGCTCTGTAAAAAGGGTAACTGCCTGGATCTGACGGAAAGGACTATTCCAAGGCTGCAAGAAGAAGGAAAGACGGTAATTTTGGTTACAACCGACGAGGAGCTCGAGGGAATAGTCGCCGTGGCGGACGAGCTTAAGCCGTCGGCCAGAGAGACGCTGGATAAACTCAAAAGGGGCGGAGTAAAACCCGTGATGTTAACTGGGGACAACGAAAATACTGCAGGAGCCATTGCAAAGCAACTGGGTTTAGAAGACTACCGAGCTTCTCTGATGCCGGACGAAAAGGTGGAAGCGATCAAGGATCTATCCGATCAATACGGCTCGGTTGCCATGGTTGGCGACGGAATCAACGACGCCCCGGCTCTGGCCGCGGCGGACGTCGGGATTGCCATGGGAGCCGCCGGGACGGATACGGCTCTAGAAACTGCGAAGATAGCTCTGATGAAGGACGACCTCTCAAAGTTACCCTACCTCCAGCGTCTGTCCCACCAGGCAAAACGAATCATCAGACAGAACATCTTCACTAGCCTCGCCCTAAAGGCCTTGCTCGCCGTCGGAGTTCCGCTCGGCTTCGTAACCATCGCCCTCGCCGTACTGCTTGGCGATGCGGGCATGACGGTCGGGGTGACGTCGAATGCAATGCGCCTATCCCGACTGGAAGCGGACTGATTAAGACTCTTCCTCGTGCTCGTGCCTGTGATGAATATCGGGCAAGTGGGGATGTTCGTGGTCGAGCTCCTCGTGCTCGTGCTCGTGTAGATGGGGAATTAGGTTCAGGAGCCATCCGCTTTCGTGGGAGTGTTCGTGGTGGCCCTCCGAATGCCTGTGCAGGTGCTCGTGGGCCAGGTTTTCGTGCGCGTGTCCATGGGTATGGGAATCAAGCAGAAGCGGGATCACGGAGGCAAAGAGCAGGACCGCGGCGGTGATTTGAAGAAAGGATAGCGTCTCGTTCAACACCAGTACTGACAGGGTTACTCCAAAGAAAGGAGCAGAGGCAAAGATCATCTGAGCCCTGGTGGCACCAAGGCCCTGAGCGGAACTTATGTAAAGGACGATGCTGACACCGTAGGAAAAAGCTCCCAGCAGCAGGGCCAAGCCGGTTGTAGCCAGGTCGGCGCCGTAGCTGCTTAAGAGCAAACCAATCAATAAATTAACGGACCCTGCCGCCACCCCTTTAAAGAAAGTGTTGGTGCTGGGCGGAATTTCGTCGATTAGGGCGGTATAGTGGTTATCCAGTCCCCAGAAGAGGCAGGCCATTCCGACGAAAATGCCGGATTTTATCCCGGCAACACCTTCACCCAGTGCAAGGAAAACAGCGGCCGTAACTACACCGAGTGAGCCCAGCCAGCCAAGCTTCCCTAGCCTGTCTTGAAAGAAGAAATGCCCCAGGAGTGCTGTAAATACCAGCTCCAGGTTCAACCAGAGTGATACGGAAGAGGCCGAAGCAAGCTCTAGCCCAAACAACAGTGCAACCGGTCCGGCCATACCACCAAAGAAGACGGCCCCGAGCAACCGCAGCTTGTTGGCAGAGTTCATCTCCCTCACCCCAATGAGGGAACCGGAAGTAGCGGTAACCGGAAGCAGACCCACTGCAGCCCCGAGGTAAAGCAGCCCCGCCAGCTGGAAGGGAGTAATCCCCTGAAGCAGGATTTTACTTATCGGAGTCGCCAGGCCAAAAAGTACCGCCGAGAGCAGAGCAAACAGAATTGAGGCCGTGATTTTTATCACCACCTGGTATAATAATTAACAGTCCGCTTGAATTCTATACTACTGTGAGGTCAACGATTTATCTCTCGCTCGA
>CAZYCI010000135.1:0-3578 GCA_964645955.1 uncultured Thermotogae bacterium | reverse complement strand
TCTTATAGATCCTCATTTTGTAGCCTGCCGTAAAGTACTTCCAGAGCACGCTGTGCTTCCTTCTTTGTCGGTGGGTCGTCCATTTTCCATTGTTCTGGAGGGTCAACGCTTGCCCCGGAAGCAAGTTTTTCCAGGTAATCTACGGCATCCCCCAGCCAGCCGGTGCCGGCAACGAGTTCCTCCACCTCTTGCTCTGAAGGGGTGAGGTCGAGGTCCTCTTTCCTGGCGTCCAGGTAGAAGAAGGAGTCTTCCAGCTTTTCAGTTAACTCGTCGAACTTTTCCATGACTTTTAGGGGCACCGTGCCCGAGGGTCTGAGCCTGAGCAGGGTATTTTCTTCGACGTAGCCAGTTGACTTCAGGTCGTCCTTAAGTCCGTCCACGGAGACCGTGTCGCTTAGGTTGAATTCCTTTTCAACCCAGCTGTACTGGGCGACTTCGTGTTTCTCCACTTCGAGTAACTCCCCGGATGAGTCGGTCTCGACCAGGAGAACGTTACCGCTATCGTTTTCGCCGAATCCCGTAGGTTCTGGCGTTCCGGCATAAAAAGTCCTTTCGTTGGAAGATCCTTCCGGATCGGGAAAGGTGGAGTGCCAGTGGCCAAGTGCCAGGTAATCCAGATCGTGCTCTTTTGCAGCGTATTCTTCAATTGGATAATCGTCCCTTGGCAGGTCGGGAAGTTTCAACCAGCTTCCGTGGGCGAGGCCGATCCTGATCTGGTCGTCTTTTTCCCGGCTCGGGACCCATTCCAGCGGGGACCGTGAACTCTTCTTCTTTCTGCAAATCCCAGGATAAAGGACTGCCGGGGTATTTGGAACTTCTACCGGCTGCTCTCTTGTTAATAGGTGGACGTTGTTTCCGACAGAGTTGAGCGGATCGGTTTTAAAGGCGTAGTCCTCCATCAACGGGTCGTGGTTGCCGGGGATGATATATATCGGCAGGTCGGGAAAGTCCTCGAGAATAGCTTTTGTGTCACGTAGTAGCTCTCGCCCTACCTGATTAGATTCGAAATTGTCCCCGGCCGAAACGACGAAATCCACGTTCAGTTCTTCCCCAATTTCCAGCAGTTTTTTAACGGCAGTTAACCTGGCCGAACGGAGATGTTCGGCTTTACCTGGTCCGACCGTACGCAACGTCTGCCCCAATTGCCAGTCCGCTGTATGTAGAAAGGAAACCAATCGTATCACCGAATTTTGAAGGAATTCAGTAATTTAGTTTACCAGTTAAAAAGCTATTTTCTCTAGATTTTAATGGTGTTCACCCAGGGAACCAAATAGTTGAAAGGGGTTCTGATATCGATCCGAGAGGAAAAAGCAGGCTGAACCTTGGACTCTTTTCAAAAATGATATTTTTTCATCATTTTGCCAATTATCGTTCACGCTGGTTAAAAGGTTAAATGATAATAACAAGCTATAACCTACCCTTGCCGGGTGGTGATCAAGGACCGTCTCGAAACAAAGAGTCTCAAAAATGACCTAGAGGTTTATTAAAACCAGGGCAACTACCATCAGAAAGATAGAGAATCTCTCCTTTTTGCCAAGCCTTTCTTCGAACAGAAAATAGCTACCCAGGTTTATTACCACGATAGTGGTAGCGGTGTAAGCCGGAAAAACTACCGAAGCCTTGATTCCGTCCAGCGCAAGTATCAAAAAGTAAGAACAGAAGAGGTTAGGCAGGCCAACCAACAGCCCGGTTGCGATTTCGCTGGGTTCCGGTTGTTTACCTCTTGAGATTGTGAAAAAGCTGCTTACCACGAAAGCGGTGAGGAAAACAAAAAAGAGAAAGACCAGCTTGTCTTCTACGAATCCGTATTTCTGGAATACCTTGTTCGAAAATTCCGCCAGGCCGCTGAACAGGAAAAGGGCCAAAAGAGAAAGCCTAATTTTTTCCGTGTTGAGGGATTTCTCGGGAAGGTTTACGAGCAGGATGGAAAGCAGCGAAATACCAATACCCGACCACTGTAAAACCGTAGGGATCTCGTTCCAGACCAAAATTGAAACGGTCATGGGAATCAAAATACCTATTTTCGAAAAGGCCCCAGCCAGCCCGGCCCCGTTTTCCCTGATTCCCTTCTGGTAATAAATAAAAGCGAGAAAGAAGAACAGCCCGGCCGGGACTCCGACGATCAAGCCCCAGATTAAACTGCTCCGGGGGTCGGTTCCTGACTTGAAAGGCGGGATTGCGGCCATAAAATCGTTCAGACCGACGGAAAACGAGATGAACGGCAATTGAAGCCCGTTGACGGAAATTATCACCAGGCTAACCAGAGAAGCCGCAAGGTAATTAAAGCTCGTAACTACGTACCTGTCCATGTCGTGGTTTTCGCTGAATTTAAATATCAGCGCTATCGAGGCGCTGGTGATTATAGCAAGACCCAGGTAAAGCAAATTATCGCCTCAGTAGATAGTTTGGGGTAAAACCTTTTTAACTTTTGAAAGTTTAACCCCTGCTTGACGGAGAACAAGTTCCGCCGGGTCTATTTTGAAGGCAGGCTGGAAACCTAATTCTTGATTATTTCCATTGAATTATGGGTCAATTGAAATTACTCCAGTTAATAGCTGGAGGAGAGTTCCATCTGATTAAGCTTTGCCTTGTATTCGAAGTTTCTCGTTTAACCAAATTCTCGTTTCGTTTATCGCAATTTTTTGCTGTTCGAACCGGGTTACCTCCGGCGCCCTTGAGAACTTGTCCGCGCCGGTTGGCTGTTGAAAGTAGTGGTGCACTCCGCCTTCAATTACGATGGTTTCCGAGCTGGAAAGCGGCATCTGTTCTCGCATTTTATCGGGGTAACCACCGCTGGGTGGAGCACTATCGTCCTTTCCCGCCAGGACATAGAGGGCCGGTACCTTAATTTTGGAGTA
The DNA here is from genome assembly GCA_964645955.1 of uncultured Thermotogae bacterium. Taxonomy (GTDB): domain Bacteria; phylum Bipolaricaulota; class Bipolaricaulia; order M55B111; family M55B111; genus JAGXLP01. Next base: position 720 of record CAZYCI010000135.1, on the reverse strand, counting down.
AAGCTTTTTTGCGTTTATCCCGAGCCAATAAGGTGATCCTGAGGGGCCCCAGTAAACGAGAGCATCTATAGCTGGTTTCTTAACGGAAAGGAAGGCCGCTAGAGAAGCGCCGACGCTGTAACCCCCGGCTGCTATTTTCTCTTCGTCTATTTTGTAACCGTAGTTCCCGGCAATGGCGTTTTCGGTGGCTTCAGTTGCGAGTTGTAATACCTCTTCGTGGTAAACAGAGTTGATGAAGCTAAACTTCGGGGCCTCTGGAATGATTACCATGTACCCCCAGCTGGCAAGCGTCTTGTAAAGGCTCAATTGATAGTAGTTCTGAACGTTCGAGCCCATGACCCAGATAAATAGTGGTACCTTACCGTCCACGTTTTCCGGGGTAAATACTGTAACGTCGTATTGTTCATCTTTAATTACGGTATCGAGGCTAAAATCTTCCCGGCTTATTTCGTGCGGTCCCAAATCCGCCGGTGGTTCGTCGAAGGGGTTCGGTTCCCAGACGGGGAAGAGGGCTCTTTCGGTTACTTCCAATCCGGCTGCCCCTATAATGAGCAGTGAGGTAACGCCTATGAGGAGCCAGGCGTACTTTTCCATGGCTTAACTCCTATCTATATGTTTAAATATCATGATATTATAGGTCCCTTTGGTTGAAAACTCGAGACCATTAGGCCATAAGCGCCAGGAAAATTTAACCATAGCGCGGATTTCCTATTGAAATCG
>CAZYCI010000134.1:0-3662 GCA_964645955.1 uncultured Thermotogae bacterium | reverse complement strand
CCACAAAGAATGCACTTGTCGTGATCCAGTTCGAAAAACGGGTTGTCTTCGATTTTATCGTGGGATCTCTTTTCGCCGGAGAACCGGTCCGGGTCTAAATCGTACTTTTTAACTAGCTCGGCCAGCTCACAGCGCGTTTCGTTGCTTTGACATGCGGTGTCTACTTTGGTATTGGAAAGAAGAAGCTCCAGGTTGAGTTTCCGGGATTGCTCTACCCTTTCATTGTGAGTTTCGACTTCCATCCCGTCGCTGGCGGGCTGCGTGCAGGCAGTAACCACTTCTCCTGAATCCACCAGTTCTACCAGGCACATCCTGCATGCGCCCGTCGGTTCCAGCTGGTCCATATGACAGAGAGTCGGTATCTCAATTCCGTTTTTCTGAGCTACTTCGAGTACGGTGTCGCCCTCTTTGCCTTCGACAAGATCTCCATTTATTTTCATTTCGATGCTTTTTGTTTTCGTCGTAGTTGCCATGTTTCCTCCTCGGATATTTATATTATTCGAAACAGACTCCGGCAGGGCACTTTCCTTCCAGGTGAGCTTCGTATTCGTCCCTGAAGTACCTGAGAGTTGAAAGTACCGGGTTGGGAGCGGTTTGTCCGAGTCCGCATAGCGATGATTCCTTTATGTAGTGAGAGAGTTCCTCGAGCCGGTCTATATCCGCTTCCGTTCCTTCACCGTCCGTGAGCCGTTCGAGAATCTCCAGCATCCGCTTGGTCCCGTCCCGGCAGGGGGTACACTTACCGCAGGACTCGTCCTGGATAAAGTTAAGAAAGAACCGCGCCACCTCGACCAGGCAGGTATCCTCGTCCATGACTATCAGCCCGCCCGAGCCCATGATCGAACCGGCTTCCTGCAGCGATTCGTAATCAACGGGGAGGTCGAATTTTTCCTTGGGTATTACACCGCCAGAGGGACCTCCCGTCTGCACCGCTTTGATCGAACCGCGATCGGCCCCGCCTATCTGGTAGACTATTTCTTCTATGGTAGTTCCCATTGGGACCTCTACCAGTCCTGTATTGTCGATATCGCCAGTAAGAGAAAATACCTTTGTTCCCTTGCTATTTTCCGTTCCAATCGAAGAAAACCAGTCCGCGCCCTCCGTCAGTACAGTAGTGACGTTTGCCCACGTTTCCACGTTGTTAATATTGGTCGGCTGACCCCATAGTCCGGATTGGGCCGGAAACGGAGGTCTGGGTTCTGGCATACCTCTTTTTGACTCGATTGACGCGATGAGCGCTGTTTCCTCTCCGCAAACGAAAGCACCGGCTCCTTGCTTTATATCTAGTTCGAAGTCAAATCCCGAGCCCATTATGTCCTCGCCAAGGAGACCGTGCTCTTCCGCCAGGTCGATTGCTTTTTGTAGCCTGTTTATTGCTACAGGGTATTCAGCGCGAACGTAAATGTAGCCCTGGCTGGCTCCGATGGCGTAAGCACCGATGGCCATGCCCTCCAGTACGGAGAAGGGATCGCCTTCGAGAATGCTGCGATCCATGTAAGCTCCGGGGTCCCCTTCGTCGGCGTTACATATAATGTACTTTGGCTCGCCTTCCGATTGTCGGGCGAATTCCCACTTTTTACCCGTGGGAAAACCGGCACCGCCTCGTCCTCGGAGGTTGGCTGACTTGACTTCCTCGATTACTTCCTTGGGCCCGTACTGGTTCAAGGTCTTCCACAACCCTAGGTAACCGTCCTTTGCCACGTACTCTTCCAGCTTTTCTGGGTCAATGATTCCGCTGTTTTTTAATACCAGCTTCTTCTGGGGCTGATAGAAGTCCAGGGAGTTCAACTTTTCCCATTCCGGGTATTTTTTCTCGCCGTTTCCCTTTCTACCCAGAACGTCTCCTTCGTAAATGGAACCTTCAATCAGTGATTCGGCGATCTTGACTGCTCCGTCTTCGGTTACCTCTTCGTAAATTAACGAGTCGCCTTCGGGGTCCTCGACCTCCACCAGCGGTTCGCGTGCACAGAATCCAAGGCAGCCGGTTTTTTCTACTGCAATACTTTCCTCTTCCCCCAGTTTTTCTTCGAGAGCGTCGTATACCTTGTCGCCGCCGGCTGCTTTACCGCAGGAAGCAAGCCCTACCTTGACTTGTGTTTTTTCGGAACTTAATGAATCTAAACCCTCTTGTTTTAGTTCTTCTAAATCTTCTTTCTTAGTGATTTTCATTCGTATTCCTCCAGCACTTCCGTTGCCTTTTCAGGAGTAAGGTTCCCGTGAACGTCCTCGTCCACCATCATTACGGGTGCCAGGCTACAGGCACCGAGACACCTTACATTTGTCAGGGTAAACTTACCGTCATCCGTTACTTCTCCGGCAGTCACGTCCAATTCTCGCTTGAGTTCGTCAAAGATCTCATCCGCACCTTTTATGTGACAGGCCGTTCCCTGACAGACTTTTATTGTGTGCTCTCCCTGGGGTTCAAGATAAAATTGTGAATAAAAAGTTGCAATCCCGGTAACTTTAGCCAGAGGTGTATCGGTGTGGTTGGAAATGTCCTCCAGGGCCTTTTCCGGCAAATAACCTTTGCTTTTCTGAACTGTCTGAAGTGCCGGTATAACTGATTCCCTTTTTTGTGGTAGATCTTCCAGGATTTCACCGTAATCATCGGCAACGGTCTCTTGACTTCTCTCCGTTTTAGTGCCCATAAATCCTCCTCTTAAAGATCTCAATGTTGAAAAAAACTAAATAAAACCCTTCAACTCTCCTTTCTCAAGGTCAGTCAGCAGTTCCGACAGCTTTTTAGTTGCCCTTTTGAATAGTTTTTTTCCTTTTTCGCGTGTTGCCTCGGCTGGGTTTCCGACTACCCCTTCTTTGGTGAAAGACTTTGTATTGTAAGCAATTCTGGAGCCGTGAAAGTTCTTTCCCCAGCTATTTGAACCGGGTTGGAAAGAATCACCTAATAAATCCGGGTTTAAGTATTTGATTAGCGAGGTCTCCAGCTTGCCGGCATGTCCCATGTCGCTAGCGTTAACCGCGTCGAACCAGGTCCATTCCAGAGCTAGAATATCCCGTTCGTGGTACAGGTTTTCGCAGACCTCTCTGATGTACCTGACGTTACCTCCGTGTCCGTTGACCACGACGAACTTCTCCACTCCGCTCTCGTGAGCCGAGAGGAGGATATCGGTGAGCTGGCTCCGAAACGTATCCGGGGATAAGGAAAGCGTTCCCGGAAAACTGGAATGTTCTCTGGAAACGCCAATGCTTATTGAAGGTAAAAGTAAAGTATCCGTCTCCTCGGTCGCTTTCTCGGCCATAGCTTCGGCGATCAGGGTATCCGTTTGAAGAGGTCCATGTGGGCCGTGCTGTTCCGTGCTACCAGTTGGAATAACAGCCGTTTTGGGCTCCCTGTCTTTATAATCCTTCCAGTTCATTTCTCCTAGTTTCATTTTTCCCCCAGAGTTTTTGTTTAACAATGACCAACGATTTAATCGATGTTACCGAACGGTTTTTTCTCGGTCAACTAATTTCTATGGGTCACTTGATAAAAACCGTCCGCCAAACAGGAGCTATCTGTCGATTTTTACAAAACTTTACCAGGTTGAAACCATCGTTAAAAAAGCTTTCTCGATTCGCTCCGTTGCACAGTGTGGTATTGTTAATTTAAGCACAAAATACTCAATTTTCAAAAACCAACCATATGGCCGGCCAAATTAGGGAGC
>CAZYCI010000133.1:0-3664 GCA_964645955.1 uncultured Thermotogae bacterium | reverse complement strand
CTTCAATAGGATTTTATTCACGTCAATTCACCCAGTATTGCGTTGTTGATCCGGGCTCTGAAAACACCTATCCTTCCCTGGCCGCGATCTCTCTTGGGGTGGACCCGATTCGTGAGGAGAATTATGCCCAGTTTCTCCTCGAGGTCAACCCAGATCGATCCACCGGTAAATCCTGTGTGGCCAAAGGAGTTTTTTGAAAGTAAATCCCCGGCGGACTCGGACTTTTTACCCTGAAGTTCCCACCCCAGGCTTCTATTTTCGTTCATATCGGGGGTATAGTTTTCCTTGAATAGTTCAATCGAACTAGCACTGAGAACTCTCTTCTCCTTAAATTTACCGCTATTTAGAAGACTTGAGACGAAATTAGAAAGGTCGCTGGCGGTGGAAAACAGCCCAGCGTGCCCGCTAACCCCGCCCAGCGCATGACAGTTTTCGTCGTGAACTTCGCCTCGAATAACGCCGCCCCGGCGAGAAGACCGTTCCGTGGGTGCTATGCGACCAGCCAGGCTATCTGGCGGATTGAAAAAGGAGTTTTCCATTTCCAGTGGTTTAAATATTTCCTTTCGGGCGAAGGTATCGAGGTCGGTTCCGGTAACCCTTCTGATCGCAATCCCCAAAAGTATAAAGTTGAGGTCACTGTAAATCACTCGCTCACCCGGAGGAATCACCGGATTTAAAATCGGCCACTTATCCGTAAATAACTTCTTCAGGGAGTCACCTCTATCCGTTTTTCCGCTGAATAGGTCAATCCAGGGTACTAGCCCGGAGGTATGAGTCAGCAGATTGAGCAGAGTTATTTCGGAACGATCGAATTCTGCAACGTACTTGCTTAAGGGATCACGTAACGCCCAGACCCCATCCTCAACCAATCTGACTGCAAGAGTGGTGGTTACGACCACTTTGGTCAGAGAGGCCAGGTCGAATATGGTATCCGTTTCCATGGACTGCTCTTCCGGCACTTCCGCCCTGGAACCGTAAGAACGATGGAAAAGTACTTCATTCTGGTTCCGGACGAGAACGACTGCACCCGGGAAAGTCCCGTGGTCCAGTTCTTCTTTGACTATCTCGTCGACCTTTTTTTCTCTTATCTTACCCATATCAATCTCCGGCTTCCGCGACCTGCGAAATTTTTCCGAGTATTACTGACCTCCCGGCTCCAGTTGCTCCGGGTACGTTCGAAGGCCTGCTCAAAATGGTTTCTCTCGCCAGAAGAGCAAAGCCCGCTGCCTCCTTGGCTTCAGACGAGAGACCAAATTCTTCCGTGGTCGTAATTCGAGCGTCCATTCGGCGGGACAGCTCGTCCATCAATATCTCGTTATTAGTTCCACCGCCGGAAGTTATAACTGTATCGATTCTATCAAGGTAACGTTTACAGTTGTAACTTATTGCTTCGGCGGTAAAGGATGTAACTGTTGCAAGTACGTCCGACTTACTTAATTCTAAGCTTCTCCCTTTTTCCTCAACAACATTGGCAAAATTTTCTCCGAAGTCCTTTCTGCCCGTACTCTTTGGTGGTTCTTTTTTTACGAACTGTTGATTCATCAACCAGTTAAGAAGGACTTTGTCCGTGGAACCCTGAGCTGCCCATTTCCCGTCACGATCAAATTCCTCCTCGCCGTCTGTAAATCTTCTTACCAGGTTATCGATAACCATGTTTGCGGGACCGGTATCAAAAGCAACTACTTCATCAATATTACCACCTGCCGGCAAGTAGGTTACGTTTGCGATACCGCCAAGATTTAGGGCAACTCGGTCCTCCGAATCGGACCTGAAAAGTTCATAATCGACGTAGGGTATCAAAGGAGCTCCTTCCCCGCCGGCCGCGATATCCCGGGGGCGGAAGTCTGAGACCGTAGTAACACCTGTTTCTTCCGCAATGACGTCAGCCTCGCCGATCTGAAGCGTGTACGTCATTTCATCTTTGCCTCCGGAAGGAAGATGGCAGACCGTCTGTCCATGTGAACCGATAAGCTCTACAGGAACCTCCGATCGGTGAATCAATTCAAGGGCTGCGTCTGCAAACACCTGCCCTATTTCGTAGTTTAGCCGGGTAAGCTCTTCAATATCCCCCCCATTGACCAGTTCCAGGATCCGTCGCTTGAGTTCGACAGGGTAATCAAACGTTTCGTAATCCAGTAACTGGAAATCGAAGGATTGATTGGGGTCGGCTAATTCGATGAGAGCGGCAGTGACTCCATCCATTGAGGTTCCTGACATTAGCCCGATTACGTTCATTCGTCATCACCAGGGCCTTCATCCAGGGCCCTGCCGAGGTAACCGTCGCAGGCATCCAGTTCCCGCCGGGCTTCGGCTATAGTCAGACCTTCCTTTATGGCAAGAATGGCGGGTTTAACTTCGTACTCACTCTCTTCCAGAACCGCTGTGATTCGTTCTTTGTCGGCCCCGGTAAGAGATTTTACAATTCTTTTTGATCTTTCTTTTAATTTTTCGTTCGAGGCAACCAGATCAACCATGTAATTATCGTAAACTTTACCGAGCCTGATCATTGCGGCGGAGGAAATCATGTTTAATATCATTTTCTGGGCCGTTCCGGCTTTCATCCTTGTCGAGCCGGCGATAACCTCCGGCCCGGTTTCAGCGGTAATCGTTACGTCAGCAAATTTACCTATTGGAGCTCCGGAGTTATTCGTGATTCCGGCAGTATCCACTCCCTTCCCTCTTGCTTCCTCGAGGCAACCAAGGACGAAAGGGGTCCTGCCACTGGCCGAAATTCCAATTACCATATCTCCACTGGTTACCTTCTTTTCCCTGACGAGTTCCTTCCCGGCTTCTTTATCGTCCTCCCGGCTCTCTTTGGCTGAAGTCACGGCCTCCTTGCCTCCGGCAATTAATCCCACCACCCTGTCCTCTTCCACACCGAAAGTCGGTGAAATTTCTGAGGCATCGAGTACACCCAGTCTACCGCTGGTACCGGCCCCCACGTAGTAGACCGAACCACCGCCTTTTATCGTGCGGGCGAAGTTTTCCACAGCTGCTTCTATTTCCGGGATCTCTTCCTCCACTGCGGTAGCAACTTTTTTGTCTTCTGAGTTGATTATTTCCAGAACCTCTTTCGTGCTTTTTTCGTGCAACCCTTCAGCCTCTTCGTTTGGTTCTTCAGTTTTCATTCGCTTTCGTATTCAGAGCTCCCTGAAAATATTACTGAATCCGGTATTACAGGATTAAAAAGCAATCCAGAACTATTCATCTCTCCTTACTGGACTTCGGGATCTTTTAGCCCAACTTATATAGTGGTACAAACCAGTAACGGGAAAATATTAACTTATTGCTCTTTAAAGATCAAATTTCTTTGAGCAAAGCAAAAAAGAAGGAGATTGCGGTGGTGAACCTATTAGAATCTTTTAGTTTTTCAAATTCTCGGCAACAAAGGCAGGAAAGTATTGCAAAGGTGGTAAATCAGGAACAAACCTTAAAAACCCAGGGTGGACAGGAAAGGCCAATTAGCCCTCCATTTCTACAAACAGTTTATATCGATCTCCTCTATAGGTTGAGCGAGCGTACTCGATCGGTACATCTCCGTTACCGGTGAAAGTCGTCCTTTCCGTAGTTAGCAATGGAGCTCCCTCTTCGATATCCAGGTGATTTGATTCAAACTCGGTCGCGAGGGTCGCTTCGACGGACTGCTCCGCCCTAGAAAGGGATA
>CAZYCI010000132.1:0-3690 GCA_964645955.1 uncultured Thermotogae bacterium | reverse complement strand
GTGATACTTCATGAGTGATAATGTAGGGCTTTCGAATCTAGGAAGGCCGGTTGACCCAAATTACCCGAGCAATCTTTTCGTCATTGTCGCTTCGGTCGGCTCCTTTCTTGGGTTTGGGGTCAGTGCCTATATTTCCGGCGGAAACGCGCTGAGCTCTCTTGGCCTTGCGGTCGGATCCTTTCTTTCGGTCTTTCTTGCCTGGGCACTTGCCAGGGAAGTGGACCCGGACTACCACCTGACCGCTATTCTGGTTGTCGGGGGTCAGGTGACAGCAATTGTTTTCAACGGCGTGCCCAGTCTTTTGTTGCCGTTCTGGGCGTTATTTTCGTTCCGTGTGCTCAATAGGACAACCGGACTAAAAGCAGGGCCGATCGATAACCTACTCTCCGCCGGGCTGGGAATTTGGCTCGGCTACTCGCTTTCCTGGGTGGTAACGGCGGCCGGTGCAGTTATATTCCTGGCCGATGCGGTTATGGATAGGCCGAATCGAACACAGTTTATCCCGGGTGTCCTCATGGCTGCTGCTTCCGGTTACTTCTTTTACAGGGAACCTGCCATCTGGAGCGGTTTTTCCGAGTTTCCGATCAAATTAGCCATTGTGCTGGTCATTTCTGCCCTGTTTTCTCTCGTTATTTACGACAGCAGAAAGGTATCGTCTACCGGGGATCTAACGGGAGAAATTCTTTCCACTGCCAGAGTACAGTTTACACAGTTTCTCGCACTAATGGTGGGGTTGCTGATCCCGCTCTGGAACGGCGTAGCCGGTTTTCACCAGTCAGTAACCTTCTGGGCGGTGCTTGGGTCGGCAGTCATCGTACATCTGCTCGATCTTACCGGATTGAGAGTGGACAGTATCTGGAGTTCCTGAAGAGAGAAACTTCAGACCGGCACCGGGAAGCGTTGATTTGACTGTGATTGATCAAGGCAATTGCTCCAGTTCAATTCTGTTCTCCTTCCCGTCCCAGCGGTAGTCCTCCCCGTGACATGTAAAAAGAATTATCTGGCAGGAGTTGGCTGCCTCTTTCAAATACTTCCTGGCGTACTTCATTCTCTTTTCGTCCGTATTTACCAGGCTGTCGTCAAAGATTACGGGAATTCTCGATTTACCTCCTATCACTTCCCCCATCGAGAGTCGGGTCAGGAAGGTGAGCTGTTCCCTTGTACCGAAGGAGAGCTCACCTTTTCCCGCGCTTGACTCCCTTCTCCCTCGGATAACGGAATCGGGCTGCATGTCGCTATCGAAGCGAACCTCCTCGTACCTCCTGTCCGTCATTTCTCTGGTTCTTGGTACTACTTTATCCTTTATCGGTTCCAGGTACTTGCGGCTGGTTCTTTCCTTTGCTTCCTTCAGGGCAACGCGGAGCAATTCCTGAGACCTGACTTCCTTTTTAACTGACTTTAATTGTCTCTTTTTTTCTTCGAGTTCCTCTTTTTTCTCCCTGATTCTCTCGTGTAGGCCGTCAGCCGTGTTGCCGATTTCCCCCTGAAGCCGATTTATTTTTCTTTCCAGTTTTTGCGTTTTCTCTTTGAGTTCCTCGACTTCTTCTTCCATCTCTTCTATCGTCGTCTCAGTAACTTCCTCGCCCGAGGGTTTGGTTCTCGAGGCCTCGTGCTCCAGTTCATCTCTCCTGTCCCTGGCCTCGCCCCAAGCCCGGTCTAGCTCTCTGTAAAGCTCACAGTTTTCTTCGGACCTCCGATCGAAGCTGGAATCGGGTTCCTGGCTGATCAGGTTTCCTGCATCGAACCTTTCATCCAGTTTGGTTATTTCCTTTTTGGTTTGGCTCAGTCCCTCGATTTCCCGCTTTTTTAGCTGAACCTGAGTGTCCATCTCGTTTTGAACTTCCTTGATTTTGTCATTTATTTCTTTGAGACTATCTTCCGCCGTTTCCAGGTCTTTCTCTTTCTCCGCTACCAGGTCCTTGTCCTCCGCAATTCTTTCTTCACTTTGCCTTATCCGTTCCCTAATTTCCCCGGGCTCCGACTCCTGGATAGAGTTAAGGAAGCTATCTTCCAGGTACTCCGAATTCGAATCCCGTAAACTGTCCAGCTTCGCGTTTGAGTACGACTCTGGGTCATCAAGGTCGAGGTCTGAAAGAGCCTGGAGTAATTCTTGCCTCTTGCTTCTCTTCGATTCGGCTTTTTCGTATACTTCCGTAAGTTCCTTCCAGCCCTCTACATCGTGGTTGTGGTAGGCTTCCTCCAGCTTTTCCTCGTAGTTCGCAAGTTCGGTTTTCACCTGCAGAGCCCCTTCCATTCCGGTCTCTACCTTAATATCGAAGAGGTCTTCCAGTTTCAGTTCGAAAGATTTTGCGGCACCTCTTTCCAGGTCTTCGTCCTTCGATAAAGTTATCTTCTCACTTTCCTTGTCCAATATCAGAGTGCCGTTAAGGCTTTCACCGGCCTTTAACTTGATTGACAGCTCGGAAGCCTTCAGCTGGCGCCTGGAGGATTTCAGCTCTTCGTGGACCTCCTCAAGTTCTTTAAATTTATCCTTATCCGGAGCATTAAGCCCTCTAATTTCTGACTCGAGGTTTTCTATTTCATCGTTTAACTTAACTGCCAGCAACCCAAGAAGGTATTCCATCCGTGCTTTGTTTTTTTCTAAACTATCACGGGCCTCTTCGTACCGGGACTCCCTTTCGGAAACTAGGGACTTCTTTTCGTCCCTCTCTTTCTTTAACTCATTGAGTTCTTCACGAAGTGAGTTAATTTCTTCGTCTTTTTCCTCGATTTTGTCCATTCGATCGTCCCAGTTCTGCCGGGCTTGCATAAGTTTATCGTACCATTCCCGTGCCTCCTCGGCTGCCTCTTTGTTCCCTCTAAATTCGTCCCATTTTTCTTTCTTTTCCTGGTGTTCTTCCAGTTTTTCCTCTTTTTGACGAGTTCTTTTCTCAAGCTCTCTTTTCTCCTCCTGCAGCTCTCCTATTTCTGTCAGCCTGTCGTAATGCTCCCGACGTTTTTCGTTTAGCCTTTCGAGTTCGGATTCCAGCTGCCCTATTTGTTCCGACAGCTCGTCCCAGGGAGAATTGGAGGACGGATTTCGTCTTTTGCTGGTCAACCAACCTTTATTATCCGCATCTCCGACGTTATCTATAACGTAATCCAGAATGGCATCGCCGGCTTCGGAAGTCGCGGTCCCTACGGCCTCTTCGATCCTGGATTGCAACCCTTCGTTGACTTTCAGTTCAAGGTTTTTCCCCTGCGGGACCCAGAGGGAGCGGTAGAAGCTCTCTGCGCCAGTTAAATCCAGGGTTTTCAGGAACCTGTCGTGGGCTTCGTCATCTTCGGCCAGGGTTGTCCAGCTTCCGTCCTGTAACTTCTCCGCAAACGATGCGTTACCGGTTGACTTCAGGTAAGTTTTTTTCAGTCTGTAATCCTTTCCGTTCGCGCGAAACTCAAGTTCTACACGTGGTTTGAGGTCGGTTCCCCAGGGCTGACATCTCTTTACCGCTTTTTTTCTTGAAGAACCTTTAGTGGAAAGGGCAAGCTTTATTGCTTCGAGGGTGGTGCTTTTGCCCGATTCGTTCGGGCCCGAAATCACGTTTAGTGATTCGCTCAAGACCAGGCTTATTTCCGAGTCGTAGAGCCCGCCCCAGTTTTTCAACCTTATTTTTTTGAATATCATCTGTAAGTCCTCTTATAGATCCTCATTTTGTAGCCTGCCGTAAAGTACTTCCAGAGCACGCTGTG
>CAZYCI010000131.1:0-3720 GCA_964645955.1 uncultured Thermotogae bacterium | reverse complement strand
TTTCCGCTGCATTTGTTCTTACCTACGTCATCGTCTGGATGGCCCGCACTTCTAACATTATTAAGGACAGGATAAAGAAGAAAATTGATACGTCCCTGTCCCGGGGGAAGCTTTTCGGCCTGGTATCCGTTGCCTTTCTCGCTGTTTTCAGGGAAGGTGTTGAGACCGTACTTCTTGTGGGAACGCTTGCAGTCCGTGCTCCCACCAGGACCGTAATAGGCTTCGGTGGCGGTTTGTTGGTGGTGCTGATGCTGGCTGTTCTGGCCTTTCGGGGGATCTATCTGCTCGATCTGGAGAGCTTCTTCAAAACTACGAGCGTGGTCCTGGTCGTCTTCGCAGCAGGACTCGTCGCCTATGGAGTACACGAGCTAAACGAAGTGGGACTGATTCCTCCCGTCATCGAACACCTCTGGAATACCAATTTCATATTAAACGAGGACGGGATATTTGGGTCCATTCTTACCGCTTTGATCGGTTATAACGCCAACCCTTCTCTTACGGAAGTACTTTCATACGTGTTTTACTGGTTGAGCGCGGGAACCTATTTGCTGATAACGATATTCAAGCCATACAGAAAGGAGATGCCTACTGACGCCTAACTTTATCATGGCCTCTATTTTGTAATTGACTTCGAAGGGCGTGTGGTCTGAGTTAACCGGCCTGAATTCCGGGGAGAGGCAAGTTTAAGAAAGTTCCAATATATCTAACCTTCGTTCTTCCCACTTTTCTCCAGAGTCGGGGATGCGTTCATGCTCCCAGTCCGGTAACCCTCGAGGTCGAGCGTTACGTAGTCGTACCCTAGTTCTTTTAGCCGAGACACAATTTCTTCCCTGAAATTCAGCATTCGACCAAAGTCCGATCGCCGTACTTCTATCCTCGCGATATCTTCGTGATGGCGAACACGGAACTGTTCAATTCCTAATTCCAGCAGGAATTCTTCTGCGCTTCCCACCCGTCTGAGCTTTTCTTCGGTGATTTCCTCCCCGTAAGGAAAACGCGAGGCCAGACAGGCAAAAGTAGGCTTGTCCCATGTTTCTAGCCCCACCTGCTTGCTGAACTCTCTTATTTCATCTTTGCTCAGCCCTGCTTCCTGCAGCGGGCTGGCAATTCCCAGCTCTTCGGCCGCTTGGGTTCCGGGCCTGTGGCCCTCCGTGTCGTCCTGAATCGTGCCGTCTGCCACTTTGTTTATCCCTTCCTGATCCGCCAGCTCTTTCAGGTCCCTGAAGAGCTCTTTTTTACAGAAGTAGCACCTGTCGGTGGGGTTCTCTCTAAAGTTAGGGTTAGCGGTCTCCGAGGACTGAATCGTTATCCATCTTACCCCCAGTTTTTCAGCCAGTTTCCTGGCATCTTTCCTTTCGTGGTCGGGATAGGCTTCGGAGCTAGCAGTGACAGCCAGGACCCGGTCCGGCCCCAGGAAGTCCACCGCCGCCTTCAAGAGAAAACTGCTGTCAACACCGCCCGAAAAAGCCACGAGGATGGATCCATAATTTTCAAGACAGGACATCAGTTGTTTTATTTTTTCTGATCCCGTTAAATCCCTTAGAGTTTTCATACCTTCGCAATCACCCTTCAGTTATTCCAGAAACCGCGCTCATATTATACTCCGCTATCCAACTTTACTTTTTATCCAGTTCAATGATGGGTGGCCCATCATTATCTTTCAATGTAGTAGTTTGAAATCCTAGAAAATATTGCCCACCCCACGGGGGAAAGCCCAACATCCTTTGATTTATAATTTACAAAGTACTTCAAGATAAATCAAGGAATATTTAAGATTATACGTCGGATATTATTCACTTGACACTTAATTAAACATCTATTAACCTTAACTTACCCCCCCAGGGGAGGGGATAAAGGTGAGGTTATGATTTTAACAAAAAGGTTGAACAACCCAGAGACGTCGCAATGGATAAAAAATTTGATGCTTCGTGAGTGGGCAAACTACTTAGCAACCCTGATTGGGCAGAGAAGCTAATATCCGGCGCTGCAGACTACAGGAACGAAAATCAATCGAAGACAGACTAATGCACGATGATATAGAGGTGAAATAAAATGATGGGGACATTTGGAATGTGGGGAGCTGGAGGAGGTATTTTTATGCTTATATTTTGGGCACTGATAGCTTTTGTTCTCGTATTTCTGGTACAAGAATTTACCGATAGCGGAGAAAAGGAGCCCTCGACTCGACCCAGCGGGACGGGAGGAGACGCTTTAAGGATTCTCAACGAACGGTTCGCGGAAGGCAAGATCGACGAGGAAGAATACCGGAGAAGAAAGAAGGAGATTACGGCGTAGAAATAGTTGAGAGCGGACTTAACGACTAATATTTCCCCGCCTTAAAGGGGACGGGAGGTAGCAATGAACAAAAAAGTTACAATTGGATTACTGGCGGGGCTACTGGGACTGGGGCTTTTAGCTGGAGGAAGCTTGGCCATAAGTGAGACGATGACTGAAAGAAGTGAAACAAGTCCAGCAGGGAACTACATGCAGAGAGGGGGAATGATGGTCGACCGAAGCCGGGGAATAGGAAACACTTTCAATTACACCAGTCAACATATGGGTTCACGCCAAATGATGGGCGGTAGAAATCCCGCTGGCAACATGATGGGTGGCATGAGAGGTTACTATTCCGACGCACCGACCCCGATATCCCATGACGAAGTCAGAGAGATAGTAGAGGACTATCTAAACTCACTGAATAATTCCGAACTTGAAATCGGTGAGTTCGAGGAGTATTCGCACAATTACTACGTCTCGTTAGTTGAAAAAGAAGGCGGTCGGGGAGCGTTTGAGATGATTTTAGATAGGTATTCCGGCAGCTTTCAGCCCGAGCCTCAAAGTATGATGTGGAACGATAAATACGGAATCATGGGCGGAGATATGACGATGAGAGGTAGAACTAACAATCAGGGAATGATGGGTAGTTCGCGTACAGCTGAGATCAATATCTCGTCCGCCGAGGCAATGGAAATCGCCCAGGATTCCCTCGACGTCGTTTACCCGGGAACGGAAGCCGACGAAATCCTCGCATACTACGGCTACTATACGGTTATGACTACAAAAGATGGCGAGCATTACGGCATGCTGAGCGTAAACGGGTCTTCGGGAGACGTCTGGTACCATACGTGGCACGGCTCGTTCATTTCCGAGGTGGATGAACACTAGTTTCAGGTCCACGATTCCGGGGATAATCCGGGATATACTTCAGCAGCTTGACTAGTTTCGAACTTTCACGTATTTTCATTAATAACGAGAAATAATTTTTAATAGAACTTGGATTCAACAAGAGGGGCTGAGCGTTGAAAGCTGAAAAACAGGACCAGGAAGATCCAGAAGAAACTGAGTTCGAGGGAGGAAACCACCACGCCGAAATGGTGAAGGACTTCCGCCGCCGGTTCTGGATTTCCCTCGTGCTTTCCATTCCCGTACTGCTACTTGCCCCGGTAATCCAGAGCTTACTCGGCCTCCAGGAAGTACTGGCTTTTCCCGGCGACAGCTACGTCCAGTTTGGGTTCTCCACCGTTATTTATTTCTACGGCGGCTGGCCTTTTCTCACCGGTCTGGTTGATGAGCTCACGGAGCGCCAGCCCGGGATGATGACCCTTATCGGGCTGGCGGTAACCGTAGCCTACGCCTACAGCAGCGCCGTCGTCTTTGGACTGTCCGGAAAGGTCTTTTTCTGGGAACTTGCCACCCTGATAGACGTGATGCTTCTCGGCC
>CAZYCI010000130.1:0-3723 GCA_964645955.1 uncultured Thermotogae bacterium | reverse complement strand
TCTATTTTCAAGTATAGTTACGATTGGACGTGATAACCATGAAAGAAAAAATCAAAAGGGCAGCAGAGACGTTTAAAGTTCTGGGCAACCAGTCAAGAATCAAGATTCTTTTAGAAGTTGCCGAAGGAGAAAAATGCGTGCACGAAATAGCTGAAGATACGGATCAAAGCTTCTCAAATGCCTCCCACCACTTGAAGACCTTAAGAGATAATGGATTGGTAGATTACCGCAAAGAGGGAAGGCACAAGTATTATAAAATAATGGACGATCACGTACTGAAGATTCTGCGGGAGTGTTTAGACCATGCCGGTGAATGAGGAAGAAGTAGAGGAAAACGAGGCCGTCTGCCGGACTTGTTCAGGGCCGGTTGAGGATGACCACAATGAAGGAGAACAGGAATCCGATATAAGTAAAGTATGGACTAGTTCCAGAGCAGTAAAGAACTGGATTGGGGGAGGCCTTCTCGTAACGGGCCTGCTTCTCAGTTATGGGCTGACGGGCTACAACCAGACAATACTATCATGGCAGGGGACGAGCTTTTACGTCTCCGATATAGCCTTTTTGGTCAGTATAACTGTGGCCGGAAACGTAATAATGAAAAACGGGTTCCGGGCCCTGAAAAAGCTGAACTTGAGCATAGATCTGTTGATGACCTCAGCAATACTGGGCTCCATCATCGCCAGTATCTTCGGGGGGAAACACATCTTCATGGAGGGAGCGACTCTGGCGTTTTTGTACAACTTCTCAGAGCTACTTGAAGATTATTCCATCCAGAAGGCCAGGGGTTCGCTAAGAGAACTAAAAGATCTCTCCCCGGATACGGCAATCCTAAAAAGAAACGGTGAAGAAAAAGAGGTTTCAGTTGAAGAAGTGAAGACGGGGGACACAGTCATAATAAGGCCGGGTAGCAGGATTCCGGTCGACGGAGAGATAGTCGAGGGAGAGACGTCCATAAACCAAGCACCGATAACCGGAGAAAGCATCCCCGTGGACAAAAGCATCGAGGAAGAAGTTTACGCGGGAACCATAAATCAGCAAGGGTATTTGGAGGTAGAGGCGAAAAGTCCCTCTTCGGAAAGCACCATCTCCCAGATTGTAGAAATGGTTAAAAGCGCGGAGCGGAAGAAGACAAAGCACGAAAAGTTCGTGGATAAGTTCTCCGCCTACTATACACCGGTAGTGGTCTTCGCCGCGGTGGCTGTTGCCGCTATTCCACCTATCTTTTTGGCGCAACCCTGGGCCGGCTGGTTTGTCCGCGGAATAACGATGCTCGTCCTCGCCTGCCCCTGTGCCTTTGTTATCAGTACACCGGTAAGCGTGGTCTCCGGAATCACGAGTGCCGCAAAAAACGGAGTTTTAATTGATAGCGGACCAATTTTAGAGGCCATGAGCGAAGTCAAAGTAATGGCCTTCGACAAAACCGGCACGTTAACTAAAGGCGAGCTGACAATCACGGACGTAGTTCCGTTAAACGGCAAGAGCAAGGAGGACGTAATTAAATGCGCCTGTGGGGTGGAGGAGAGGAGTGACCATCCCATTGCCGAAGCTATCGTAAACCACGTAGAAGAAGAACACGACATCAGCCACGACCACGGGATAGAGGACTTTGAAGAAATAAGCGGCAAAGGGGTAAGGGCAAGCTTAAAAGGGGAACGGCACTACGCAGGAAAGCCTTCCCTGATGGAGGAGCTGGGATTTGATTTGAGCCACGTCCACCACTCCAGCGATGGCAGGAAGATAAGCAAGGAAGCTACAAACCTCTGTAAGAAAGGTAACTGTCTTAACTTGACCGAGAAGACGATTCCCCGCCTACAAAAACAAGGAAAGACGGTGATTCTGGTGACCACCGAGGATGAGCTGGAAGGAATCCTGGCGGTGGCCGACGAGGTAAGGCGGACCGCTAAAGATACCGTGGACAAACTGAACTCCTCCGGTGTAAGGACGGTAATGTTAACCGGCGATAACGAGAACACGGCAAGGGCTATTGCGGAAAGGATAGGTATTGAAGACTACAGGGCGGCTCTGATGCCGGATGAAAAAGTGGAAGCGGTGAAGGAACTATCAGAAAAATACGGTTCAGTTGCCATGGCCGGAGACGGGATAAACGACGCTCCAGCCATGGCAGCAGCTGACGTGGGGATCGCCATGGGAGCTGCCGGTACGGATACTGCACTCGAAACAGCGGATATTGCCTTGATGAAGGACGACCTCTCCAAGCTACCATACCTTCACAGGCTTTCCTCCCGGGCGAAACAGGTCATCAGACAGAACATATTCGCAAGTCTGGGTATAAAGGCCGTACTTGCCGTCGGCGTTCCACTGGGCTACGTTACCATTGCGCTAGCGGTTCTCCTCGGGGATGCAGGTATGACGGTGGGGGTTACCTCAAATGCGATGAGGCTATCGCGGTCTTCTTAGTTTTAGGTATTTTTTCTGCTAGATACCGGTCTTTGGCCAAGGAGGCCTTTGAATGTGTACTTTAAAGAATTCGGCTCAAGCCCTGTGAATACATCAAGAATATCGGGAAAGAAAACATCGAAAGACGGAAGCCCAAATTAAACAGGATTATAACCGAGGAAGTTCGGCGGTGGATAGACTCCAGTTGGTTGGAGTGGAAGATCTGAAAAAATCGACCTAACGTGGCTTTGACAAAGAGTTCGTGCAAGTTTTATTTATTAGAAGAGTTACCGTCGTAAAGAAAGTGGTTTCACCAAAACTTGCCGTTGCTCGTTGAAAACAGTTCCCGCGGGTCGTATCGGCGAGGTATTATCTCTTGATCAAGAGCGTATTCCTGTAGTTTTTCGAGAGCCAGTAAGTTCTCGTCGGTCAATCCGTAGTCCCAGGGGGTGCCTTCGAAAAAGGTCTGTTCTTTTTCGAGGTATTTACGAGCCCAGACGAGTCCGGAAGTTCTTGGGTCTTCAAGCCTTTCCAGGCCGATATCTCTGGACCTTTTGAAGGCACTGTAAATACTTTCTGCTACCCGGGGTTCTCTCTCCAGTATTTCGTCTCGAATCACTACTGTATGCATCAGTGGAAAGATTCCCGTCCTTTCGTAATAGTCCTTTTCTTCCTCGAACGGACGCTCAAAGATTCTCTCGCAGCCCTCCCCTTTCTTTACGGCATCGAAAAGTGCCGGATAAAAGGCCCCTTTGATATCGCCGGTGGATAACATCTCCTCCAGATCGCGATTTCCCGGGATTCTACTTATGTCAACCCATTCGGACAATTCCAGAGGTACGTCTTCCGGGGCTCTCCTGTACCAGGTAACGCTTTCCAGGTCAAGTCCGTAATCCTCTTTGGCTATTCCCCGCATCCATATTCCAGCTGTGGTTTGCCAGGTGTTCAGCCCGACCTTCTTCCCGGTTAGATCGCCAGGATCCTCCACTTCGGCTCCGGAAAATTTGAACATATAAGAGTGTCGGAAACTCCGGTGGGGGAAGACGGGTATCGCCGTAAAGGGATAATCATCGGGAGCGGATCGAGACGCCAGATATGAACCCAGGGAAAGTTCACAGACGTCAAATTCTAACTCCCGGAGCATACGCCAATGCCTATTGGGAGCGAAAATTGTCGAGACCTCCCAATCGATGCCATCGGGGTTTACTTCACCGGTTTGAATTGGTTCGGTTATGGCATGGTCGCCGCATGCAACTTTTAGATCAGCAATGTCAATGTTTCCAGACAATCGCAACCCTCCTCCGGATCATTCTACCAAAACTTGCC
>CAZYCI010000129.1:0-3762 GCA_964645955.1 uncultured Thermotogae bacterium | reverse complement strand
CCCCGGCTATCGTGGTTAAAAAAACATAATTCGATAGGCGGATCTTTCCAGATCCGCTGTCGTACTTGGATGAAGTGTCAATATAATGGGCTAGAATATACTAACGACAAAATCATAACCCGCTCATTTTTCATGGTGAAAGAATTGAGTCTTTAACTTTTAACAGGATAAATAGTTCGATCCAATTAACTTTCGACCCGTCACCTTGCGACTCAACTATCGGCAAATTCGCCCGGTTCCCTATCGAAGTACTCCCTGAAAACCTCTTCTATGCTTTCATCGAAACCGCAATCCCCGTGTTTTTCTACCTTCTCTCTTGCAACTTCCATTATATCGTAATCCCTGAGAAAATTACAGGCACGGAAGCTGTTCTGAAACCCGTGCTGGGCGGAGCTGAGTAGATCTCCGGGGCCGCGAATCTCCAGGTCCTTTTCAACCAGTTCGAATCCGTCGGAAATATCCCTGAAGGCTTCCAGCCTCTTCCTGCCTTCTTCCGTCGCAGGGGAACCTATTGCGAAACAGTAAGCTTTTTCTCCCGAACGACCGATGCGGCCTCTTAGCTGGTGAAGCTGGGTCAGGCCGAACTGGTCGGCCTCTTCTACCACCAGAATGTTTGCACTCGGGATATCCACGCCCACTTCTATCACCGTCGTCGAAACGAGGGCATCCAGTTCCTGTGCTTCGAACTTTTTCAGCACCTTCGCTTTTTCCTCCGGGGACATTCTGCCGTGCAGCAGGCCAATATCGAGCCCTTTCAGCTGGTTTACCGCCAGTTCCTCTCTCGTTTCTACCGCGGATTTCAGATCCCTTTCCTCCGATTCCTCAACTAGCGGCAGGACGATAAACCCCTGGTTGTTATCCTGGAGTTCCTTTCTGACGTAATCGTAGACGTCGTCCCTCTTGGACTGGCTGACCCAGTAGGTGCTGACGTCCTTCTCCCCCTGGGGAAACTCTTCCAGCCGAGACACTTCGTAACCGCCGTAGACGGTAGCCGTAATCGTTCTCGGGATCGGCGTCGCACTTAGGACCAACTTGTTTACAGGCCGATCGTCGGTTCCGAGGTTTTCCTTTTGAGCCACTCCGAAGCGTTGTTCTTCATCTATGATTACCAGGCCCAGATCCTCGAAGTTGACGGACTCTTCCAGGAGGGCGTGCGTTCCGACGAGCAAATCGATATTTCCGGACTCGAGCTCGGCTGAAATCTTCTTTTTTTTAGACTTCTCCACGTCTCCGGTGAGCAACTCCGTCCGAACACTCAGGTCTCGGAAAATATTCTTAAAGTTGCGGTAGTGCTGTTCGGCGAGGACGGTCGTTGGCGCCATCATTCCGACCTGGTTGCCCGCAGTTGTCACCAGGTATCCGGCGGCCGCGGCTACTGCTGTTTTTCCGGTGCCGACGTCGCCCTGAAGCAACCTGTTCATCGGTTCGCTCGCTTCGAGATCCTTGATTAGTTCGCTTAAAACTTCCTCCTGATCGTCTGTCAACGAGAAAGGTAGTGCGGCCCTAAATCTTTCCAGTTCATCCTCCCGAAGGGAAATCCCCCGACCTTGCTTTTTTTCGTCTTTGTCTCCCCCGAGCAGATTGGCGTAGAAGAGAAACAGTTCCGAGAAGGCAAGACTGCGTCGCCCTTTCTCGAAGTCCCCGGAGTGTTTCGGTACGTGAATTCTCTTCAGGGCCTTGCGTCGGTCCCAGAGGTCGTGTTTCTCCGCTTCTTCTTTGGCCGGATACTGTTTTACTTCGGGCAGGTATCTCTTCAGGTTATTCCGAATTATTCTACGGATGACCTTCTGGCTTAGATCCTCGCTGGCGGGATAGATCGGTACCAGTTTTCTCGTTTTTTTCCGGTTCTCTGAGGGCTCCCATACTGGATTCTCTATTTGCACTTCGCCGTAGTCCTTCTTTACCTCCCCGTAGACTGCTATTTCCTCTTCCTGGTTTAGCTGGTTGCGTACCCAGGGTTGGTTGAACCAGATTGGGTATACCGTGCCGGTGCCGTCGTTGATAGCTGCCTTGACCAGCTCCACGTCGTAGTTTGGTTCCAGTTTGCTTACACCTTCTACCGTACCGACGACGGTGCAGGTATCGCCGGAATTGAGGTTCGTTACCTGTTTTACCTCCCGGCGGTCCTCAATTCTCCGCGGAAAGTGGAAAAGCAGGTCCCTTACGGTTTCAATCTCTAGTTCCCTGAACTTCTGCCCCCTTTTCTCCCCGATACCTGCTGCGTTTTCGATCCTATCGCTTACGGAAAGTTCGGTTCCCTCAGATTCCGAGCTTTCCCGGTCAGTTTCCAGCCGGTTTTCGACTTCCTCCACTACTTCCTGCCGCGCAAAGGGCTTCTTGTCGCCGTAACCTTCCAAAAGCTCCCTGACCTCTTCCCGCTCCACCAGTTCTTCGGAGAGGTTCTCCAGGCCACCCATTACGGCATCGTTTTGAAATCCGGTCCGCTTCTCCAGCTGGAGGATTTTTCTCAGTTTCTTTTCTTTATTTTCGCCCATACATGTCCCCCGGGGTACCCAGGCGGGAAGTTGTTAATTCGTAACCGATTTGCAGAAAACCAAGTTTAATTCAGGGTAAAAATATGATAAGCTTCAAGCCATACTGGGGCAATAGGCAGTCATTTTTTAGTTTGTGATTAACGGCTTAGCTAACAGGTTTTCTTTTTTAACTGTGGGTTTCGATATTTATGAAGTTATTATTTATCGGCTCGGCTGATTTTGCCGTTCCCTCTCTCGAATCCGTTGCGGAAGAGCACGATCTCGAGCTGGTGATCACGCAGCCGGATCGGGCCAGCGGCCGGGGGATGAAGGCAAGCTATACGCCGGTCAAGAAAAAAGCACTCGACCTGGATATCCCGGTGTTCCAGCCCGAGGACGTGAACTCGGACGAATCCCTCGAGAGAATAGACGAGATAGCCCCCGAAGGTTTTGTTCTGGCTGCTTACGGGCAAATGATCAAGAGGGAACTGTTGGACCTGGTTGAGTGGCCGATAAACATTCACGGGTCCCTGTTGCCGAAGTACCGTGGTGCTGCTCCGGTGAACTGGGCCGTTATCAGGGGCGAGGAAGTGTCAGGAGTAACCACCATCGTAATGGACGAAGGTATGGATTCGGGGCCGATATTGTTAAAGAAGCAGACCGAGGTGGGTGAGAACGAGACTGCCGGGGAGCTCCATAATAGACTGGGCGAGATGGCAGGTGAGCTGATTCTGGAGACTCTCGCGGGCCTGGAAAAGGGAACGGTCGAGCCCAGTGAACAGGAAGGGGAACCGAGTTTTGCGCCAAAGCTCAGCAAGGAGGATGGGATCGTCGACTGGGAACGAGATTCGAGAGATATCCATAACCACATACGGGGAATGAATCCCTGGCCCGGCGCCTACTCTTATTATCAGGGCGAGCGAATAGGGCTCTACCGCTCTCGTGATCTGGGGCCTCTGAAAGGCGATGTTTTGGATCAGCTTCCGCTGGGAGAGGGTTCGCTTGAAGCCGACCCGGGTGAAATAGTGGATACCGGCAGTCTAAGCCTGGTGGTTAAGTGTGGTGATTCGACTGCAGTTGAGTTGACTCAAGTTCAGCCCCCTTCAAAGTGCGTCATGAGTGGAACGGATCTCGTAAATGGCTATCATATCGAAATAGGCGAGCGGTTTGGCGATCCCCCTAACTAAGGGTTCTAGTTCTCCCTGTCAACCCCGTTTACGCCCAGAATCACCACTTGAAAATACCCCCACAACCCACTATATTTTCTAGCGCATCATGACGAAGTAGT
>CAZYCI010000128.1:0-3800 GCA_964645955.1 uncultured Thermotogae bacterium | reverse complement strand
CCACCCATGATCTCCGTTTCGGCCTCCGGCGTGTCGAAAGGGATGAAGCCGAGTTCCGCCTGAATGCATAACAGTGCCGCGATAAAGCCGAGCGCTCCGGAAAGACTTGCCGCAACCGGCTCGGAAGTAAACGCAGCCAGCTTCAAGCCACCCCCCGTATTGACGATCGCGGCCGTAACTGCCATCAGTAAGGGTAACTCGTAAGAAATTATCAACCGCAACTCCCGGCTTGACCCCATACTGGAAAAGGGATTACCTGACGACATACCGCCCAGTACGAGGGAAAGCCCGGGCAACACCAGCAAGTACAGCACGACTATTATATCTCCGACAAAGGAAGTTCCCGGATAACTCGCCTTGACCAGAATTATAGAAGCTAGAAGCAGCCCGGCCGGTCCCAGCAGAGGAACAAGCAGGTAACTCCACTCGGTACTTTCCTCCGGGATGATGTTCTCCTTTCCGAACAATTTCGCGATATCGTAAACGGGCTGAAGAAGAGGTGGCCCGACTCTCCACTGGACCAGGGCGGAAACTTTCCTGACCAGCCAGGAAGCGATAACCCCAGCCGCAAGAGTAAACAACAGACCGGGAAAGACGAAAAAGTCGAATACTAATCCGCCGACCATTCTATTTACCTCCTTTTCCGCCCATGATTTCCGGTTGCCAGCCACTGATATGGACTCGAAGTCCCTCTCTCAACTCGTGCCAGTTTTCCCCCTCCGGCTCGTGACCCTCCGGAACCATTTCTACCCCTCCATAGGGACAGGTAGAGACGCAGGAAGGTTCTCCCTCCTTCCCCTGGCAGATATCACAAGTGGAATCTAGAAAGGGGATAAAATCCGTATAAATTGTCCCAAACGGGCAGGCCATGACGCAGGAATCGCAGCCGATGCAGAGGAGGTTTGCCCGTTCGACCGTACCGTCTTCGTTTTTTTGCAGGGCATCGACAGGACAGGCGGTCAAACAGGCCTGATCCTCGCACTCTCGGCAAAAATAGGCAAAAGTTGCCTGCTCTCTTAATTCCTGGATGCCGTTATTGTCGGGGTGAACAAAATTACTGCAGCTAGCTTCACACTCATCGCATTCGGCTCCGTCACAGACATCCAGATCGAGCAATAAAGTTCTGTCCTGACTGGTTTCCGATCGCCTCTCTGTTTTCATTCCTATCACTCCCAGAGATCCGGAATACCTTTTACCTGGTCATAGGTAAATACCGGCCCGTCTTTACAGACGTAGTACTGACCAAGCTGACAGTGACCGCACATTCCTATCCCGCAACTCATGTTTTTCTCCAGCGAAAGATAGATATCTTCGGGTTCGAAGTGGTCGAGCAGTGCCCGGGCAGTAAATTTCATCATTATCGGGGGTCCACAGACCACGGCCAGCCCTTCTTCGGTATCGACTTCCGGATCGTCGAGCAGGGTGGTCACAACACCTTCGTTTCCTTCCCAATCCTCGTCGGCCTCATCGACGGTTAACTCCAGATGGATCTCCGAGCCGGCCTCCCACTCGTCGAGCTGATCTTTATAAATTAGGTGCTCCGGAGTTCTGGCCCCGTATTTGAGGCTGATCCGTCCAAATTGATCCGATCGAGCCATCAACGCGTACAGCAGGGACCGCAGCGGAGCCAGCCCAACTCCCCCGCCAACGACGAGAACGTCTCGCCCCTTCATCTCGTCCAGCGGATAACCTTCGCCGTACGGCCCCCTGACCCCCAGGGTTTCCCCGTCCGACATCCGGTGTAGCTTGCCGGTCACCTCCCCGGCCTCCATAATCGTGATTTCCATCCGTTCTTTTACCTCGGGAGATGACGAAGGTGTAAAGGGGGCCTCTCCCAGCCCGGGCACCGAGAGTTGGACGAATTCGCCCGTGGCAAATTCGATTGGCTTCTCCGGAACCAGTTCGAAACTCTTTATATTGGGGGACTCGTCTTTGATATTTGTAATTTCTGCCGGGACGGATTTGTAAGGGTTTTCTATCTCTTCGAGATCCTTTTCCCGCAACTTAGCTCGGGTTTGCAATTGAGACCTCCTTCAAAACATCTCGCATATCTATATCGCCCATGCAGCCATCTATGCACCTACCACACCCTGTACAGCCGTAGATTTCATGATTTTCCGGTACCCGATCGAACTTGTCGTAAAACCTGTTTCGGAGGCGACTTTCCAGGGACTCCAGCGGGTTTGCCCCACCGGCGACTCGGCTGTAACCTTTAAAATTACAGCTATCCCAGACCTTGCTCCGACTTACACTCGAATCTTCCTCCTTTTCGTAAAGCTGAAAACAGTGGCAGGTAGGACATGATAGATTGCAGGCTCCACACTCGACACAGTCTTCGGCAAATTTCCTCCACATCGGATCGTCGGAAGGAACGTCCCCGACGTTTTCGGGGACCTGAAAATCACTATTATTTTCCTCCAGCTCTTCCTCCAGGGACGATCTGAACGATTCACGTTCTTTCAGCTGTTCTTTTGAAGCCGACCTAAATAGATCGGAATTCTCTTCGTAAACTTTTTTCGCCCTGAGAGAATCGGAGTTGAACTCGACCAGTAAGTCGTCGAATCCGGGAAGCTTTGAGACGTTTAAATCAAAGCCCTTCTCGGGATAAGGCGCGCCGTCGACTTCGTTACAGAAACAGTTTTCCGAGGTTTCGTAACAATCGCTGGATATCAATAACGTATCCTGTCGCCTGAGGGCATAGTAAGGATCAATAATTTCTTCGCCCAGGAATACGCTGTCCAGAACTCGAAGCGAATTGAGATCACACGACTTGAGCCCGAAAATGGCTTGCGGGTTTCTTTGGGGCTGAGTCGTATCTCCCGGAAAATCCGCAACTTTTTCTTTTGGCGGAAAGAAGAAAATTTTCGGCGGCGTGGGAATTCTATTCTTCGGAAAGTGAACCGCGGAGCTCTCCAGGTCTTCCCATTTCTGGTAAGAAATTTCGCCGTGAGACTCGACCGGGACAAAAAGGTCCCTACCGGCTGCAATATTTCCCAGGAGGGTGAGAAAGTTCTCTTTCGTTACCCGATAAAGGTCCATGATACCTCCCTTACGCGGTAAGCGTTAAAAAGTGGTTACCGAAAACCGACAACCACCCGCTAAATAATTTATTACAGTTAAGCCTAAATCTATTTTGCTGCTAGACCTTGTCCGTCGCTATTTAAACTAAGTTTTTATATGCTAATGACGTGCAGCAACACTAATCAGGCACTGTAAATACTTGCTTCCCGCGTAGCTTTTGGGGAGGTATCAATTACGTTGGCTCAAGTGAGGTGTCGAATTACGTGAATATAATCCCTTTCACACCTTTCATTATACATACGCTCACCCCATTGTCAAATTTAACCCAGCAATCCATGTAAAGTACGAAAACACCCTACAGGACGGCGTTAGACGATAGGGGATCAATTATCCGAACTTTCGGGCGGGGTAATTGACTGGATTTCTTTCAAGCCGCTTCCGTCCAGCTGCAGGAATCCTTCACCGGCACACTTCCGGCATAAAGTTTTACCCTTCTTTTCCACTCCCTTCGAGGCCATGAACTTTTCCCCACAGCTCTCGCAGTAGCCGTCCTCGTAGATTGGCGCGTAGTCAGGGACTTCCGGCGAATCGATTTCTTCTATCTTGAAAACCTCTTCCGGTTTTCTATCCACCAGGTCAAAGCCGATTTCTCGCCACCGCTCCTTCATCCTTCTTTCCTCTTCTTCAGTGCCGTTCCTTTCCTTGATTACTTTTTCAAATAATTCCCGAGCTTCGGGGTACTCCTCCTCGATCAGGTTCTCCTGACTCAGGTAAAGCCG
>CAZYCI010000127.1:0-3806 GCA_964645955.1 uncultured Thermotogae bacterium | reverse complement strand
AGTTGACAATGGGGTGGAAAAATAGGTCCCCGGACCCCGCTGAAGGAGCCCGGAGATAAAAGGTTATTCCATAGTGTGATAACTACGGACGGCGAGCACGAGCAGGGCCAGAGAAAAGAAAGTCATTATTCCTATATCCATCATTATCGTGACTCGAGTATTGAAGATGGTTATGCCGAGGCCGGATTCCGGAAGCCTTTCCATCATTTCCGGTGTGAACCCCATGGAAATGAAGAAGAGCTGCCGAGCTGAATCGACCAGGTAGGAAAAAGGGTTTACTCGAACGATAGCTGACATCCACGTCGGGATGTCCTTGAGCGGGAAGAAGGCACCGCTGAGGAAGAACATCGGCATGACCAGAAAGTTCATGACCATCTGGAAGCCTTCCGTGGAATCGAGCTTGGAGCCGATAAAGTTACCCAGGCTGGTAAAGCCGAGCGAGCCCAGCAAGACCAGGCCCCAGATTTTAAGCACCAGTATCGGGGTTACAGAAACCCCAACCAGCGGAGCAAATATGAAAAGCAGCGTTGCTTGTATCATCGCAACTGTGCTTCCACCAAGTATTCTCCCCCCTGCCACCGCTATCCGCTCCACGGGAGCTACAAGTATTTCCTTCAGGAATCCGTGATCCTTGTCCCTGACGACGGACAATCCCGAGGATATTGACGTAAAAAGGATGGTCATGCCGATTATTCCGGGGAACATGAACTTCTTAAAATCAAGGCCCATCCCACTTGCGCCGCCCATCATCTGTCCAATTGAGGAAGAGAGGCCGGAGCCGAAGATAATCAGGAAGAAGAAGGGCATCATCAAAGATCCGATAATTCGAGATTTTTCTCTCCAGTATCGCAGCACTTCTCTGTACCATATTATTGCGCCGTGTTTAATGGGGTCCATGTGGTTCACCTCCAGAGTTTACGAAATCGTCCTCCGGTCCCTTTTCCCTGATCTCCTTTCCGGTTAAGTGAAGGAAGACGTCGTCCATGGTCGGTTCGTGCAGGTTGATCGATTTGATGTCCTCGTCAATCATCCGGGTCAGGCGCGGTATCCATTCTTCGCCCTTATCCACGGTTAACTTGATCTTTGAATCTACCGTTTCTGCTTTCAGGTCGAATTTTTGTTCCAGCGTACTGAGGGATTTATCGTTGTCGGCAGTTTTTAAGAATATAAGATCTCCGCCGAGCTGGTCCTTCAACGAGTCAATCGTATTCAGGGCAATGATTTCTCCTTCGTCAATTACTGCTGTCCTTTCGGCCAGCTCAACTTCGTCCATGTAATGCGTGGTTAAAAATATGCTGAGATCCTCCTCCTGCTTGAGCTCTTGAATGTAGTCCCAGATGTGGTTTCTCGTCTGGGGGTCCAGACCAAGCGTGGGTTCGTCCAGGAATAAAACCTTCGGATGGTGGATTAACCCGCGAATTAGCTCGAGCCTGCGTTTCATCCCGCCTGAATAGTTTTCAGTCCTCTCGTCCAGGCGGTCGGAAAGCCCGACACGTTCGCTCAAATCGGCGATTCTCTCCTTTATCGTGCCTTCTGGTACGCTGTAAAGCCTGCTGTGGAAACTTAGGTTCTCTCTCCCGGTGAGTTTGTCGTCCAGGCTGCTCGTCTGAAAGACCAGTCCAATCTGTTTTCTCACCTTCATCGGTTCCTGGGAGACGTCCATACCCGATATCTTTCCACAGCCGGACGTCGGCCTCAGAAGACCGGTTAACATCTTTATCGTGGTCGTTTTCCCGGCTCCGTTTGGGCCGAGGAAACCAAATATTTCTCCCCGGTAGACCTCGAAGCTGATATGGTCGACAGCTCTCAGGTCTCCGTAATCCTTGGTTAAATCCTCTACTTCTATCACTTTTTTCATTACCTTACTCCTCCTTATTTTCCAGCTCGTCCAGTTTTTCGTGCGTCTCTTCGACGAGTTCCATTAGTTCGTCCTGTTCTATATCGGGAGCGTCGATTAAATCGTTCATTCGGTGGTGCAAGCCGTGCACTTTAGCCCTAAATTTGTTTCCGTTGTTACCTTCCTCTTCCATCCTCTCGGCGACCCTTTTTATTCCTTCCTCGTTGAAGACCTGGGAAAATACGATCATGGAATTCTTCAGGCTTTCCTTCATTTCCATTCTCGCTTCAGCTGCTTCTTCGTAAGCTGCCTCGCCCTGTTCGGTAATGACCCAGGGGCTGCCTCCGTCCGCTCCCTCCCCTTCGATCAATCCCTCTTCCTCCAGCGATTCCAGTAAGGGGTAAACGGAGCCCGTCGAGGGTTCCCAGAAGCCGGTTTCCTCCTCGATTTCCTTAATCAGCCCGTAACCCGTATATGTATCGTCGGAGAGCAGCTTCAATATATAGTACTTCAAGAATCCTCTTCTTACGCCCTGCATGGTTTCCTCCTGTTTTGGTAGCGATATGTCGCTAACAACACAATCATAATTTTGGTCTGACCCCGTTTCAAGCTGTGTCACCAGGACGAATAAAAATATTCAGAGTTGACTTAAGGATTACTTAACGGAACTTGACTGGAGCGGGGTCGCGGTTATAATTTAAATGAACATTCATTCACTATCGGAGGAATTATGGAAAAGGGCGAAAAGAACAAAAAAGCGATGATTAGAGAAGCCGCGACGAGAGTTATCTCTCGTAAGGGTTATTTTCAGACGCGGCCGAAGGACGTAGCCGAGGAAGCGGATATATCGGTGGGGACTATCTACAACTACTTCGAAAGCAAGCAAGAAATTTTGGTTGACATCTTTTCCAAGGAGTTCTCCGACCGAAAGGAATTTTATCAGGAGCTATCGGAGAGGGATTTGCCCCTGATAGAACAGATAAAGAAGATCCTCAAAAGGCACTTTTCACGACTTTCCAATCACAAAGAACTGATGCGGGTAATCATTCAAGAACGCTTCAAGCCGGGGAGCAAACTGGGAAGAAAGTTAAACGAAAGTTACAGCGAAGTAATCTACTACATCGAGCAGCTAATTGAAGAAGCGCTCGAGAAGGAGCAGATCCGGCCCTGCAACCCGAAGATAATTGCGGCGGCGCTTTTTGGCTCGGTTGAATCAACCATTGCCTCCGGAATCTTACAGGATGAAAAGAACGAAGAAGAAATATTTAGTTTGGCTCCAGAAGAGCTGGCCGAGTTCTTCTGGAACGGTTTGGAAAGGGAGAAATAAACACCAGGAGTGATCAAATTGAAACAAAAATACGTGGCGATACTAACAGTTTTGGCTTTGTTCGTCGGATTAACAGTTGTATCCGGAGCTGGGAGCGAAACAGCGGGTTCGAAGTTGCTGATAGTTGACGAAACGGAATCGATGGAGACCTCAATGCGGGTTCAGGGTTTTGTCGGTGCAATCAAAAGCAGGTCGGACGTAGAGGTCCTGACAAGAATGGTTAAAATGGATGATCCGACTGCCAATCCTCTCAAGGATTCAAAGGACCTCAAGGTCGATGCCGTAATCATCGTTCCGAGCACGATAGAAACCGGGAAAGTCAAACAGGTCTGGGTAGCAACTCGTCCTTTCTCCACGATCCCTCTGGAGATGAGGGCGGAAACGATGGGAATGATGGAACAGCTCAAAAAAGGTATAGAGAAAGCGTTTTCCGGTAAGGTAAATGCCGTGGGCGTCAACGACGACGTAGTTCCGGCTTACTTTTCCACTCTCTTCCTGAGGGAGGGGGTGCTTAGATGAATTCAGCCGGCCGCTGGGTTGCGGATAACCCCTGGAAGGTAATCGCGGTTACCCTGGTAATTACGGTCGCCTTCGGGATATTTATACCCGGAATAAACATGGTGACGGATTTCCGGGAGTACC
>CAZYCI010000126.1:0-3933 GCA_964645955.1 uncultured Thermotogae bacterium | reverse complement strand
ACTCCAATTATCGGAAACCCCGGGGTTTGGCCCGGGGGACCCAGCTAGTTTTTTTAAAACGAACCTTTCAGACCTAAGTAGTCTTTATGCGGTCTTATGATTTTCAGAAATCAGCGATTAATCGTGGTCTTCAACACCTTGAGCCAGCTCAGTAGTTGCTGGGTAATCAAAAAGTGTTCCTTTACCTGGCTTAGCGCACTACCCCCAAGCTTTGCCCCTAATTCTGGGTTCTTCAAGATCTTTACGACCCTATCAGCTACCTCTTCGTAGTCTTCCGGGTTCACAAGGAAGCCCGTTTCTTCGTCGTCGACCTGAAGTGGTATTCCGCCCACGTTGGAAGCTACCACCGGGCTACCCTTCCACAGGGCTTCAGTGACGGTCAAACCAAAACCTTCCTTTAGGGATTTCTGTAGGATTACCGAAGAAACTCTCTGCACCACGTTGACTAGTATATCGCTTTCCTTGTTTATGACGATTATATCGTCCCTGCCGGAAGCCTTTTCCATGACGTTTTCGTAGATCCCCGGCCCTTCCGGGTCATCTATCGCCATAGATCCCAGAAGAACGAGCCGACAATCGATCTCTTCTCTAACCTGGTCAAATACTTCGATCACGCCTTCGGGATCCTTCCACTTGTCGAACCTCGAAATCTGACTGATTATCGGCTTGTCACTGGGGATACCGTACTTACTCAAGTACTTATCGATAGTATCCTGGTCAATATCCTTGTTCTTAACGGTCAAAGGGTCGATAGATGGATGGATCACTTCCGAATCGATATTTACGTCACTGGAAATGAAGTCCTGAGCGGAAAATACGCCCCTGTCGTACCGGATTATGAACTGTTTTAAGTAGTCCCAGACTTCCTGATTCGGGTTGGAGAGATCTATGTGAGCCCTCCAGATCCAGGGCTGACGTTTCTTAAAGTAACGGATGAGGGGTAAGGGTTGAGGGTCGTGGATTATGACCACGTCGTGATCGACGTGGGAATAGCTAGAAAACCTTTTATTCGTTCTTGTGTAAACTGATTTCTTTAACTGAGAAAAGTTAATATCTTCGCCCTGGAGTGCGTTATGAAATTTTTTGGTAACGTTGAAAAAGTCGTGACTGCCGTGGAGTATTCTCCAATCGACCTCTATGCCTAGATCGCTCATCAGAGGAACTAGATGGTCGAGAATCTCCGCCACACCGCCCCCCTGGTAGCTAGAGTTTACGTGAAGCACCTTTTTTCCATAAAGACCCCTGCTTTCTTTAAATATCTGGGATATTACCTTGTCGCCCACGATATCTCGGTAATCCTCAATACGTTTCATGGTAAACACCTCAAGAAATTAAGGGACGTGACATCAGACCACCGATTGGCGATGAAATCATTGGCTCCGGTTTACCCCTGTTCAAAGAGTTCTTCCACTGCAGCTGCTCGCTCCTCGCGACCTCCTTTCTCTTTTACTACCTCAAACAGCTCAGTGGATGTGACCACCGTAAAACCGTAAAGGTTGCATCCGCTTAGCAATTCATCCTTTATCTGTTTGGGGCGCTCGGCCGGATCACTGCTGGAATAGCCGTTGACGACCAGTACTCCCTGGGGATCGTCGTTTTCGTAGATTTTTAAATCGTTGATTCCCCGAACGAGTTCATGATACGGTTCTAGCCCAAGTGGACCATCCCGGTTTACCCCTACTTTTAACGCAAACCTTTCGCCCTCTGGCGAGGAAACCAGCATATCTATACCCGAATCCGCTTGGTCCGTTTCAAATCCAAGTTCCTTCAAAACTCTCTGGAGAACGGCTTTAAGTTCAAACTCCGACCCGGCGACAAGCAACCTCTTGAAGCTGGAAGCCGCCTTTAATTCTTCCCTCTTTTCCTCCATTTTGAGCTTTAGCTGGGAGATCTCTTCCTTGATTTCCTCAAACTTCGACCTGTGGGCTTTTTCCTCCTCCAGGCCGTAGTCATCCAGCCAACCAGGCTTCTGGTAGAGTTGAGAACTGAATAAATCCCCGGCCACTTCAAGGAAATCCTCCCGTGCGGATTTATCTAGATCCATTTCCGCAGGCAGGAAGTGTACATTCCCCCCATTTGCTTTCAGGGTAAAGGCCGCAAGTTCACCGGAGGGAGTTCTTGCAATTGCTTCCGCTGCCGAATCAACCGCCTTAATGTTCTTATCCAGGACTGCACTATAAGAGACCAAATCCCTGTAGGAATCGAGAAAGGCACCCAGTTGCAAGTCTTTTCTGGTTATCTCCAGCCTTTCCCCCTGTCTTTTCTTTAGGGCTTCTCTGCCGGGGGAAAATAAGTCTTCACCTATCGGAAGCCAGGAGTAACTCCCGACGTTTTTGTTCTCACCGTTTTTCACCACCGTCAAATTCTTCCCGGGTTTTCTCAACTTACAGAATACGGAACGATTCTTATCCAAAAGCTCGTCAATTTCCTCCCGGCGGGCACGCATCAGGTTCTGGACTCCTCTGGTTAACCCCCCGTCTTCCCGTGGATTACTTCTGAAAGAACCGTCGTCCCGCGGTCTTAGGTAGTCAGTCCAGAGAGAACTCACTTCAACGGGATCTATAAATATCGCGTCGTAATCGTAAAAAGAATTGGCCGAAGAAAAGTCGCCTTCGTCTACTTCCACCGACTCCAGATCTACCGCCTCTCCAAGCCCCCATCCAATATCGAGTAGTTTAAAATTTCTGTTGCTGTTGATGAGCTTCCTCCTTTCTCTAAATAACTAACCAAAATGGTTCAATGCTAAGTATTCAAACCCGCTACCCTGCTATTAAGCAAAAGAGTGAACCGTAAATAGATGTTAGCCATAACCAAAATTTTTTTCAATTATTGTACATCCCCGGCCAGGATCAGTTAGGAAGTATATAATTGGGTGGTAAGTGTAAATAAAATCTCATAAACTGATTGGAAAGCGGTCTATTCAAAAAATAACAGGTCAGTTTACACTGCCTCAGATTAAACTGCCAAGGTATGGCAACTATCAAGCAAGGGACTGGACCAATCATTAACTTTTTAAGGTGGCTATGAAATACAAACCGGCAACGATAGCGGCCCTGGTTGGAGGGGTAGTCTCAGTATCTTTTGCCGCAATTTTTATCAGGCTCTCGACGGCGCCTCCATTGATAATATCGTTCTACAGGATGTTTTTCGCCACCGTATTAATTCTACTCTACTCCACCTATCGGGGGGAAGTTTTTTCCGAACTAAGGAAGCTTAAGAAGAAGGATTTTTTCTTACTGCTGATTGCCGGGTTCTTTCTCGGAGTGCACTTTGCCTTCTGGGTCACTTCGCTCAGCCACACGAGCGTTGCCAGTTCCGTCGTACTCGTTACCACCCAGCCCATATTTATAGTTTTGATAGAAGCCGCTTTTCTTGGCAAGAAACCCTCGAAAAACTTCCTGATCGGGCTGGCAGTTGCGGCAGTTGGTAGTTTTTTGATCGGCTTCGGAGATTTTCACGGGGCGAAATTCGCCCTTATTGGTGACGTCTTCGCACTTATCGGCGCGGCCATGGCCGCCGGTTACTTTCTTATCGGCGGCGAAGTAAGAAATAGGATAAACGTACTACCTTACGTCCTCGTAGTTTACGGCGTCAGTTCGGTTTTTCTCCTGCTCTTTACCGCCGGCGCCGGAATACCTCTATTTGACTACAGTGCTTACAACTATTCCCTTTTTCTGCTTCTTGCAATTGTACCCACTCTCATGGGGCATACCGCTTTTAACTGGTTGTTGAGCGAAGTAAAGGCTTCCATGGTAGGGGTCACCATTCTCGGTGAACCAATAGGCTCCTCGGTTCTTGCAATTATCTTCTTCAACGAATATCCGTCCTACTGGGTGATATCTGGGGGCTTTTTCGTTCTGATCAGTATATATTTTCTCTGGCGGCAAGAACTCCTGGAGGATAAACTATGAACGGCCCCCAGATACAATTCAC
>CAZYCI010000125.1:2673-3977 GCA_964645955.1 uncultured Thermotogae bacterium | reverse complement strand
ACAATACTTCGACCTCACTCAACAGCAGGCCTGGAAAGGCCTGCCTATCGAAAATCTAGGTGGTGAAAGAATTGAGTTCTTATAAAATCAGGCTGAACCGTTTAGCGCAACCTAACCTAAGCAATTTGTTGACGCCCCCCACATCATTTTTTACACTTTGCCATATTGAATGCACCAAAGGGTGAAACAATGAAAGGAAGATATTTTACTTCAGAATCAGTGACTGAAGGACATCCGGACAAAGTTGCCGATAGGGTTTCGGATGCGGTACTGGATAGCATAATGGAAGACGATCCGAAGGGAAGGGTCGCCTGCGAAACTTTCGTTACTACCGGCCTCGTCCTGGTTGGCGGGGAGATTACTACCGAGACGTACGTGGACATATCGGACGTAGCAAGGCAAACCGTCCTTGACGTCGGCTATAACGAAAACGAATACGGATTTGACGGCGAAGACTGTGCCGTTCTGACCAGCATCGACGAACAATCGCCGGACATCTCTCAGGGAGTCAGCGAGGCAAAGGAAGTCCGCGAAGGGGAGAAGGGAAACAACTACGACGAACTTGGTGCTGGAGATCAGGGTATAGTCTACGGTTACGCCTGCCGAGAAACCAAATCCCTGATGCCTTTACCGATCACTCTCGCGCACAGGTTGACGAAAAAACTGACGGAAGAGAGGAAAAGCGGCTCCACAGCTCACTTGAGACCGGACGGAAAGTCACAGGTCACGATCGAGTACGAAAACGACAAGCCGATAAGAGCACATACCGTCATACTTGCTGCCCAGCACGATCCCGACATCGACCAATCCGAGCTGGAGAACAAACTTTTCAAAAGGGTGATTAAACCCGTTCTCGGACGCTGGCTTGATGATTCAACCGACGTTTTCATCAATTCTTCCGGCAAGTTCGTCAAAGGTGGGCCACCCGCGGATACGGGCATGACCGGAAGGAAGGTTATAGTCGACACGTACGGCGGGTACGGAAGCCACGGCGGCGGCGCCTATTCAGGCA
Source organism: uncultured Thermotogae bacterium (assembly GCA_964645955.1). Taxonomy (GTDB): domain Bacteria; phylum Bipolaricaulota; class Bipolaricaulia; order M55B111; family M55B111; genus JAGXLP01. The sequence goes on along the minus strand of CAZYCI010000125.1, from coordinate 2,965 downwards.
AGGATCCGACTAAGGTGGACCGCTCCGGCTCCTATATGGCGCGGTACATCGCCAAAAACGTAGTTGCGGCGGAACTGGCTAACGAATGCGAAATCCAGATTGCCTATACGATCGGCAAGGCGAACCCACTGGCAATTACCGTGGATACGTTTGGTACGGGAGAAGTCAGCGACGACAAGTTAAATTCCGCAATCAGGGAGATATTCGACATGCGGCCTGCGGCAATCATAGATCAATTTCAGCTCAGGCGGCCGATTTACACCCCGCTTTCCGCCTACGGCCACTTTGGCCG
>CAZYCI010000125.1:0-2573 GCA_964645955.1 uncultured Thermotogae bacterium | reverse complement strand
TAACTGACCTCCGACGGGTTGCGAGCTGGTTTAACCTTTCCTGAGCCAGCCGCTCAACGACCAACCGCCGGAGGTCAAATCGGTAACTTCTTCGACCGAAAACCGGCCGGAAGCCCCCACTCAAAAATAATCACCGGGGACTTCAGCGTGCCATGCAAGCCGGATCGATCAAAGCAGTTCTTTTTCTTCTATCTTATCCACGGCAAATTCCTTAAATTCTTCCAGTGGCCGCGGTCCGAGGTCCTCTTCCGTTCTCAACCTGAGCGATACCTCACCGGATTCCTCCTCGTCGTCCCCAACAACGAGCATATACGGAATCTTTTCCAGCTGGGCCTCGTGGATCTCCCGGGAAAGGTTCTCGTCCGTGTCGGTCCGAGCGTCGACCCTTATTCCGGCCTCGCGTAACTTGGCGGCCACGCTCTCGGCGTACTCGTTATTCGCTTCTGTAACGGGGAGAACGGCAACCTGCACCGGGGCAAGCCAGACCGGGAAAGCACCCTTGTAGTGCTCGACGAGAATGCCGAAGAACCTCTCAAGCGTTCCGAGCAGTGCCCGATGAATCATGTATGGTCGGTGCTCCCTTCCGTCGGACCCCATGTAGGTCATGTCGAACCGCTCCGGCAGGTTGAAGTCGAACTGGACGGTGGTGGTCTGCCAGAGCCGGCCGAGCGCGTCCTCGAGGTGAATATCTATTTTCGGACCATAGAACGCACCTTCGCCGGCTTCCTCCTCGTACTCTAGATCGAGATCTGAAATGGCTTCCCGGAGCGCTTCCGTCGCCTCGTCCCACCTCTGGTCGTCGCCGACGGATTTCTCCGGCTTGGTCGACAGCGCTACCTTGTAGTCGTTGAAGCCGAAGTCGGACATGATATCAAAGGTCAAATCGAGGACCCCTTCCACTTCGTCCTTGACCTGGTCGGGCGTGGCAATTATGTGGGCATCGTCCTGAGTAAAGCCACGGGCTCGAAGCAAGCCGTGCAGCACTCCCGAACGTTCGTGACGGTAGACGGTACCGAGCTCGGCCCAGCGCAATGGCAGGTCGCGGTAGCTGCGGGTCCTGCTCTGGTAAATTTTTATGTGGAACGGACAGTTCATCGGCTTGAGGAAGTACTCCTGGTTGCTTTCCCGCATCGGAGGGAACATGTCCTCGCGGAAGTAATCCAGGTGTCCGCTCTTCTCCCAGAGGTCGCTTTTCCCGATATGGGGAGTCGAGACGAACTCGTAGCCGGACTGCCTGTGCTTCTCGCGCCAGAAATCCTTGATCTGGTTGAGCACGGTCGTCCCTTTCGGGTGCCAGTAGGCCAGCCCCGGACCGACTTCCGGATGAAAGGTGAAGAGATCAAGTTCCGGTCCGAGTTTCCGGTGATCCCGCTCCTTTGCCTCCTCCTGTCTCTCGACGTAATCGTTCAGGTCGGACTCGCTGGAAAAAGCCGTACCGTAAACGCGCTGGAGCATTACGTTTGTCTCGTCCCCGCGCCAGTAGGCTCCGGCGACGTCCATCAACTCGAAGTGCTGCAGCTGGGAGGTATCCTGAAGGTGAGGGCCCTCACATAGGTCCGTGAAGCCGTCCTGCTGGTAAAACGAAACTTCCTCGGCTCCTTCCGAGACGAACTCTTCGAGCAATTCGAGCTTGTAATCCTCGTCCTTTTCCTCCAGGTACTTCTCGGCTTCTTCGGCATCCTTGGTAAACCTCTCTATCTCGTAGCCCTCGTCGACTATCTCCTGCATTTCGCTCCTGATATCGTCGAAATCTTCCTCGGAGAGAGTTTCGGGCAGGTCAAAATCGTAGTAAAACCCGTCGTCGATTGCCGGCCCGATTGCCAGCCTGACGTCGTCGTACAGTCGCTTGACAGCCTGTGCCATCACGTGTGAGGCAGTGTGTCTGATGATCTCGTTTGCCTGGGGTGAATCCAGCGTGATGATTTCGAACTCTCCCTCTTCCGTTATCTCGTCCCTCAAGTCCAAAAGTTTATCATCCAGCTTGGCACCAACCGTCGCGTCTCCAAGTCCCGATCCTATATCGTAAGCAACGTCAATTACTCTGGTTCCCTCTTCCACCTCTAAAGTATCTCCATCAGGAAGAGTTAATTTCATGTGGTTCACCCCTATGGTTATTTGTATAAAATCTTATCTCGAAATTAAGTTTCGCGGGTTTTTCTCTCTGAATCAACTATTACGAGGAAAAATCTGGTTTTATTTTGATGTCCAAAATTACAAAATTATAAATTGGATTCTGCCACGGCTCTTAAACCCTAGCTCATCCTACCTTTCCCCTGAATTACGTCAAAAAGAAGGCACCAAACTGAGAAAATTCCAGCGACGCGGCGCATATGTCTGACCGAGCCACCCCAGCTGTCAATCGAGCCAAATTCCTGATTAAGACACATATAGGAGGTTTCACTTGATTAATAACGAGCAATTCTTAAAGGAAGTCTTCTCGATTGACCCCTGGGGTGGAGAGGGATATTTACAGAACCGAATGGGTTTAGTTTTTTATGGGTAATACTTCCTTTGAAAAGACCCACTTCCATGAAGATAACAGTTTGAGCACGCGAGTCGGAAATTTCTCAGTT
>CAZYCI010000124.1:0-4026 GCA_964645955.1 uncultured Thermotogae bacterium | reverse complement strand
AAGCTGGCCGATGAGGACGACTGGCCCTCGCTGGACTACTACTACAGCGCAAGGGTATTGAAACCGCTAGAGAAATTCGAACTGCTGGATTCGAGACGGGTTGGCGAAGGCAAGTATCACGAAAAGGACGAGCAATACCGCAAAACCCCACTATATAGCCGGTTTATAGAATTTAACTTTGACTGATGAAGGGGAAAATTCCCGAGAAAAAATAATCGAATATCGGCTGAAATTACCAAAGAGTCAACAAGTACGCTTTAATTTTACCTAAAACCTTAGCTTTCGTCTTCCAAACTCAGTGCGTGTTCCTCGCGGTCGAACTCCTCAGGATCGAAATCTCCCCCGATCCATCTTGTCACGAATTCATGGTCTTCGTGGTCGGGGTCGTTGAGAGCCTCTAGAAAGCCAATATAGCCCGGAACACCCCCGACGTCCTCCGGAGGACAATTTCTCTCGCCGTCGATCAGTTTCGGTTTGGGATCGTCTGACTTCGTGTCTTCTATTTTCTCGCAAGTGATCAGGTGCTTCCAGCTGTCGCCGAAATCGTATTCGTACTCGCACTCCCGGTTATCCTCGGTAAAATATTCCGAGATCTCGTGTTCCTCTTCCACCCGGGCTCCCGGTCCAAAGTTCCAGTTTACGTCGGACCTGGATGGGTGAAGTATAATCTCTATCCCGGTTCCGGGATCCGTCATCTCGAACTTATGGAGGTGAGAACCGTTCCAGCCCATCGTCCTCAAGATTGCCTCGTGGAAATATCCAAAGTGAAAATCACCAGGTAATTTAATCCGCCTCCATATGGGCGGATCAATTCCCTGCAACTCGATTTTGAACGTATAAATTTGGGAATCCCTTGTCATGTTTTTCTACCCCCCTAATTTATATTTTATTTTACGATAACATAGGTTCGACGATAAATTTCAGAGACCTTGCTGGCGAACTCTTCAAAGACTTGCCAAATTATATGAATTGTACGAAAATAATCTTACTATAGCTACGGGGCTGAATGTATTCAAGCGATAGTGGAGGCGGTTAAAATGTTCGACGATATTCTCGAGGAAACAGGATTCGAAGAGATCGAGTCGTTTGAGGAGCTACAGGAAGCCGTCAATCGAAGAATAGAGGATTACAACAAAACACCTCAGGGGGAGTTAGGCGGCCTTACACCCGAGCAGGTTAATGCACTTTTGTTTCCGGATTGGCCGAGCCCGAGTAGCCCTGTAAAGATTAACGATTCTTTGCCTGAGGAATTGGCGAGTCAGGTGCGGATCGTAAAAAATAGCAGAATTTTTCTAGAAACTGCCCGGGAAAAGGGAGGACTGCCCTCCACCAGGGCCGGTAACCTCAAGCGAAAAGTCGTTGATGACTTCCTCGACCGAATGGAATTTGACCCGGACAGGCTCGAGTTTACCCGCGATTACCACAAGGTAATCAACGAAGGGCAATTCCCCCCTTTACACGTTTTACGGGTTGTCCTGGAGGCCGGTGGGTTGGTCGATAAGTCCGAAGGGGGTTTTCACGAGACTTCCCTGGCTAAGAGGTTGCTTAAACCGGGACGGGCGGGAAAGTTTATGAAGTACCTGTTTTTAACCTACTTCCAGGAATCCGATCTGTTTTATTCCGCCATAAACAAAGATGGGGAAAACTGGGAAGAATTCCAGGAAACCCTGCCTTACGCGCTGTACCGGTTAAGCAAATTCGACCAGGAGTGGCGCCCGGTAAAAACCTTCGCCGATAGAATGCTTCTACCTTCCATCCACGAGTTGGCGGAAGATAGAGGTGAGGATATTCTTGCCCTAACGTACTCGGCCCGAGTTTTGTCTCCACTGGCAAAATTCGACCTGGTAGAGGGTCGAGGGCTGGGAATGAAGGGAATAGAAGACTTCAATCCGGAATACAGAAAAACTCCTCTATTCGACCGGTTTATCGAATTTGACCTAAATTTGGGTTGAAGTGGTATTGTGGGGAAAGTGTTCCCGAAAATTTTTAGCATTCTGGAGGGACAATATGGAGAGCAAAGTGAAAATATCCGATATCGTTGGCGAGATGAATATGCAGCCGGACGAGGTACCGATATACTTTGACAAGTCCAAAGGTGAGTTTCTCCATATAAACGAGCGATTTTTTAGCGGAATAGAGGACGGGAAGACCAAAGAGGATTTTTCCCAGGACTGGGAGAAGGAAACGTTCGAACAGGCTAAAAACGTATGGGGTTCGGATAGATACGTGAGGATACCGACCAATCGCGACATCCACGAGTGGGAAATAATGAAGGGCTTCTGCTACACGGTCGACGACGAAAACGTCATGAATGACCTGTTGAACGCAATCCACGGGCGAGGAGCGTTTAGAATGTTCAAGGACAAGATAAGACAATATGGAATCAGGGAGGATTGGTTCGATTTTAGAGATAAGGAATTCGCGGAAATTGCCAAACGGTGGTGTGAGAGTAACGACCTGGAGTATGTCGAAGAGTAGACAGATTCCTCACCCAGCGGGCTGGGTCACCCCTCCAGCCGGAAGTCCCGCTTCCCTCAGCAGGGAGGGTCACTCTAAAAGAAATAATGTAGCAGGGAGGGTCCCCGTACCCGACCGGAACTTGATAGGAGAACCAATCGCCCGAGCACGGGGACTCGGGCTGCTGTCGGGGTTCGCCAGAGAAACTCGGGCTGCTGTCGGGGTTCGCCAGAGAAACTCGGGCTGCTAGGGTAGCTACACTTAGTATGTCCGTGCATCCCAGCAGGTCGTGTCCCTGTGCTCGACCGGTGGGTCTGTTGAAACTTCCGCCCCCAGCACGGTGACTGGGGGCTACTGTGTATACCTCTCCTCAACCAGCATGGGGAGTTACTCTACCAAACTATAGCAGATCGGCCTCGAACCCCGTTGTTCCCGAAATACACGATTAGGCATTTTCCTCCCCATTGACGGGGGAGGATGAAAGGTGGGGGTGAGGTTGAGGCTGGAAAGGAACTTCCAAAAATGTTTGAGAGAGCTAGAACCACTGGGGATGAAAATTAATTGTCGAATCTTTGTGCGATTATTCTTATGTAAAGGTTCCCAGTATTGCCTTGATGAATTCCTTAAAATCGTCCAGGTTACTTTGCAGGATGGAGAATAGTTTTCTATTATCTACATCTCCGTACATATGGACCAGCAAGTTACGGAATTTCGCCATCTCAACGAGGTTATTTGCTAAATCTTCTTGTAAAATTTTCTCTTCTTTTAGGACCGTAAATATCCCTTTGTAATCATCGGGCCGACGGAACCCCTTTCTGGAAATTATATGGTTGCCAATATCCAGACACCCTTCTATGGATTCCTGTAGAGCGTGTTTGGCTGCAAGGACGTTACGTCTTTCATCAATAAACTCTTCATAATCCCGTTGTGCCAGCTCCTCCAGGAGATCCAGGTGCTCCTCTATTCGGTCTATCTTTCCCTGCAGGACTTCCGAATCCGGTTTCATTTTGAGACCCCATATCTTTTTCGTCGCTCTTCGTCGTATTCTTTTCTCATCGGAGAAAAGTCGAAGTATTTTTTTCTTATTAAGGCCTCAAAATCTCTCGCCTCGGCCTCATCTCTGAAGTAAATAAGCTCCCCTTTATCGGTCGCCTGATATTTTAAAGTTAGTGAAACCTGGTTCAAAACGAGGATATCCACCTCGAAAATTTCATCAATAGCTTTCTCGATATCCAGGGCAAGCCTGGTTTCAAATAACGGGTCCAGCTTCTGGATGCTATCTTTATCAAGGTATATTGCGAGGTCGAGGTCGCTTTTCGGCCTGGATACACCCTCGATCCGTGACCCAAACAGGTAGGCGAAATGGACCTCTTCGCGATAATCCAGGACTTCCCGTATCTTTTCTTGAATTTTTTCTTTCGTAAGTTTCTTCATTATATATCGCTCAACCCCACTGCAAAACCATTATAAACCCATTATTGCCCAACTACAAATTGAGGTCTGAAGTGAGGATAAAATTAGAGGACTATTTACTCCGAAATAAAATGGCTAGGGAGTCTGACTGCGAAA
>CAZYCI010000123.1:0-4030 GCA_964645955.1 uncultured Thermotogae bacterium | reverse complement strand
CCTGTGGTAGGAACGTCAGCCCTTCTTTAGCCCTGGCGTGAATCGGCAACCCGTCGAGTAACTGCCCGTCGAGGCGTATCTTTCCCTCTTTAAACCCCTCGGCTCCCGCTATTATCTTGAACGTCGTCGTCTTGCCCGCTCCATTCGGGCCGAAAAACCCGCGGACGTCCTCCCGCTCGAGCACCAGGCCGACCCCGGTTAGAACCCGTTCCGAACCGTATGATTTCGTCAAACCCTCCACTCTTAACACGCTTCAGCCCTCTCTTTGTATTATCCTTCCGTTGACGACCACCAGTTTTTTCTCCTCGCTTTCGTAATTTATCGCATTTCCCTCGATTTGTGTTCCGTCCCTCGAGGCGCTGGCCGACCCGCTGCTCTTCAGCAGACCCTGAGCCGGGTCCCAGGTCAGGTGCTCGGCTTCCAGTTTCCAGCCTGACGGTAGGGTGGCGGTGATATCTCCGGTCATGGCAATCCTTTCCCCTCTTGGCCAGTTTAGCTTCTCGCCCGAGATTTCCGTCGTCCCTTCCGGTTTGGTGCTCGTAATTTCAAATCCGCCGAAAAGGTTTATTTCCCCGGATTCCGGTCCGTAATCGAATCGGGCTCCGGACATATCCAGTTTGCCGTCTTCTTTCCTCCTGATCAAGTTGATTTCCCCCCCGGAGACCCTCCCCTCCGCAAAAAAGTACCGGACCTCCCGAGCAGCTCCACCAATGCCTTCCCCGATTTCGACGTCGACTTCCCCGGGCATGTAGGCTATTTGTTCCCCATCCTCGTTTCGTAGTTTCAGCACTTTCCCCATTAGCCGGGAAGTTTCCCTCCCTTTATCGGCTTTTGGAACCTCGATGGTCAGCGTGAACTTCCTGACGGTCAGCCCGTTTTCCGACTGCTCGGCCTCCTCTCCGGCGAGTCTCCAGGTCAGTTCGTCGCCTTTCTTTTCGTCATAGCTGTAGAGGGTAAAATTCTCGATGGTCGTGCCCGATTCCTCCGCGCTCCTGGCTGAGCCGCCATGAAAAGTAGTCTGAAAGGAAAGTGTAAATACCAGGGCCAGGCAAAACACGACATATAGTTTCGCTCTCGTTTCGTCCAGCTGCAAGACTCCCCCGTTGGAAATTTGGCTTTAGTGAAGGACCGACTGTCTTTCCCATAATAGCGCTTTGCTCTCCCTGAGTCAACGAACTGCTAGGGGAGGGAGTGTAAACTCGTGGGCTAGCTGGAAGTACTATGAAACGAAAATTTGTTTTTGTCAGTTCTTTTCGAGTTTGCACTGAGCTTGGCCCGGCACCTAGTGCAGGACCAGTATTTTTTGCCGTCCCGTTTAATTAACTCTATTCTTTCCCCATAGTGCGGGCAGGTTTTTCTGTGTAGTGCCTTTTCGAAGAGCGCTTGATATCTGGGCCGAACAGTACTCCGATAACTCCGAAAGATACGAGGATAAATATGGGATTTTGGGAGAAGGAGGAAAGAACTGGTTTTAAAGCAACCAGAATGCCCCCTTAGATTAATGATTTCCTGGTAATGGAGATTTGGGTGATTTAATAATTCTTCTCCATAAATAAATAATAAGATAACTCTTAAATTGAGTAAAGTTTAAAATATATAAAAAACAATTATAAATAAGTTTACGCGAAAACTTTTAATAACTCCCTGCGTTAGTATAGAACCATTGATTTCCAAGTTGCATTCTTTCGTTTACTTGCTTGTCGGAGAAATAAGAAATTAGTCAGCAGATGGAACATTTTGTTTCAGGTATCGAGAATTTACGTCAGAAAGTCGACCAGCCAATTCGGCCCAGTTTCGCGTCAATTGGTGGCTATCCTCCGGCTGGGGCCTTAAAATCCTTACACGGATCTGACGGTATTTAAGGTAATGCCTACGATTTGTAATTTTCACCAAAACTTGCCGAGGAAGCCCCAGGGCTTGCCCTGGGGAGGAATCGGCTGGTTTTTGTCCAGCAGTCAATCGAGGGGGTAATCCTTAATAGTGCCGGTAGCAATTTGTGAGTTTATCTCTCATATTGGATATAGAACAGGAGACGGGCTGATTGACTGCTAGGTCTTTTGCTTGTAAAGAAAAAGCATTTCTAACCTTACGGGCTTGTGACTGACTAGGAGAGGATTGGGAAATGGTCAGGTTGAGAAAGAAATACGTTTCAGCTGTTTTGGCCTTGCTTGTCGCTATTATGATTGCCTCCATCGGTTTGGCCACTCAACCAGCCTCGGATTCTCGGGCGGCGCTCGGCCCAACCTTAAAGCTGCTTCTCAAAAGAAACGGACGCAGCCTGGAAGACGAAGGGGAATTACTCAATCTCGCTCCTTACGCCGACCGACTTGAGGTGTACTCGGGTGATAGCAGGGTAAAGGTCAGGGGAAAAAGCGTGCCCTCGGAAGACGGTGTAACGGATTACAGGTACGAGGTTACGGGAGAAGCTTCCGGTTTCAGTCTTGGGCTTTTGATAGAAACGTCGGCCCCGGCGAGGCTAGAGGCAAAAGGGATAAAGATCAGAACGGTAGCCGGCGATATCGTAACGGCGGTGGCCGAACTTGCCAAGTTGAGGGAGCTGGCAATCATGCCCGAGGTAGAATATGTAAGGGCATCGCGCAGGCTGGAGCCGGCGCTGAATAAGAGCGTCCCACTCGTCGGTGCCGATAGACTTCACACGGAGAATCCGACGCTCCGTGGTGCGGAAGTTGTTCTCGGAATCGTGGATACCGGAATAGACTACGACCATAAAGATTTTCGCGAAGAAAAAGTTCCCGACGATGAGGTTGACGAAGAGAGTTCGCGGATAGATTTTATCTGGGACCAGGTTGGAAACGACGGAAACGGTGGACCGGGACCACCTCCGCCGCACTTCGGCTACGGTACGGAATACGTCGAGTCGGAGATCGAATCCGACATCGCGAATGGCGATGGTCCTTATTCCGGCAAGGTTCTTGAGGCAGATGCCCACGGTCACGGGACTCACGTTTCCGGTACAGCTGCTGGTGATGGTTCTTCCAATCCAAATCCTTCCGAATTCCCTACCTACACGGGTATGGCTCCCGAGGCGGATATAATTTCGGTTAAGACGACACTAACCACCGCCGATATAATCGATGGTGTAAATTACATATTCCGTAAGGCCGAACAGGCCGGAAAGCCGGCTGTCGTCAACCTTAGTTTGGGGGCCCATTCGGGCCCGCACGACGGAACGGGTTTATTCAGCCGGGCTCTCGACGAACTCGCTGGACCCGGTAAGGTCATAGTTGTTGCTGCAGGTAACGAAGGTAACGAATTTATCCACGCTGGCGACTCAGTTTTTCCGGATGAACCAGTCACCGTAACTTTTGAAGTAATCGACGATTCTTCGAGGCTTAAGGATGCCGCCTCGATTGAAACCTGGTATTCCGGTGAGAGTAACCTTTCAATCACCGTAACTTCTCCTGGCGGTCATTCCCTGTCGGCTTTAAGCGGAGAGCGAGTTCAGGATGTCACACCGGACGGCGTGATCTCCATCGATAACGCTTCTACGGGTGTATATCCGGAAAACGGTGACAAAGAGCTGGTAGTCAATATCGGAGGTTCTCTTTACGGATCACCAAACGATCTCGCTCCGGGGATCTGGGAGATGACTTTGACCGCCCCTCCCGGTACCAGTACGGGTGAGTTCGATAGCTGGTACAGTATAAGGTACCCGGGAGAAAGCTTCGGCCAGCACTTCGGAGATAATAACATGAGCGTAGGAGTACCGGGTGTGGCCAGAGGAGTAATCACGGTTGGTGCTGAAATAACTAAAACCGAGTGGATCGGAGCCGACGGAACGGATCACAATTACGTCAACTTCGGAACTACTGATGTTGGAAATATAGCACCTTTCTCAAGCTGGGGGCCGACGCGGGACGGCAGGTTGAAACCGGAGATTACCGCCCCCGGGTTTGGAATTGCGTCCACCCTGTCCGCCGGTTACGCCAGCGTTCTAATGGCCTCGGGCAACTACGGCACGCTTGTAACCCGGGACGTAAGGCACGTCATGATGGCCGGAACAAGTATG
>CAZYCI010000122.1:0-4042 GCA_964645955.1 uncultured Thermotogae bacterium | reverse complement strand
ATTTTAATCTGGCCAGTCCGACTTTTCACCTACTACGCCGCTTCAGTTGGTTTTTGTCATTGCTTTTATCTACAATTAGTTTGGATTGTAATTCGTCAACTTAATGATACGGTAGAGCCAAATCTAACCGGGGGAAAATAGATGAGTCCTGAGGAAAAGCTTTTTGAAAATGAAACAGAGAACGAAGAGCTCGAAATAACCGTGGAAAGCGTGGTATTCCAGAATGAGGATAATGGATTCCGGGTGGTGCGCGGAACCAGAGGGGGAAGCGATGACAGCCCTGTTACTGCGGTGGGTAAGATGCCCGAGGTATACGAAGGTCAGGATCTAGTCCTGGAGGGTGAATGGACGCGCCACAAAAAATACGGGAGACAGTTTCAGGTGGAAAAATGCCAGGTGGATCAGCCGACCACGGAAAAGGGCGTGAAGAAGTACCTGGCCTCGGGACTTATAAAGGGGATAGGCGATAAGTACGCTGAGAGGATAGTGGATCAGTACGGAGAGGAGACCCTGAACGTAATGGAGGAAAACCCGGAATACCTGCTTGAGATTGATGGAATAGGTGAGAAGAAGCTGGATAAGATCAAGGAAAGCTGGGAGAAACAGAGGCGAGTAAAGGACGTAATGGTTTCGCTAAAAAGCCACGATATCAGTACCGCTTACGGACTCAAGATTTACAAGGAATACGGGGCTCAGGCGTCGACCGTCGTAGAGACGGATCCATACAGGCTGGCGGCTGAAATCGACGGGATAGGCTTCAAGATCGCCGACAGGATAGCCGGGAAGGTGGGGATAGAGCCCGACGATCCACAGAGGATCGGAGCCGGCCTGCGCTACGCTCTGGACGGGGCCACGGATAGCGGACACGTTTACCTGCCAAGAGAAAAGCTTCTGAATAGGGCAGAGGAAGTTCTTGAAGTCTCTTCGGAACTAATCGAGAACCAGCTGGACCAGTTACTGGCACGGGGAGAGCTTTACGAAGAGAAAGATAACACTACCGGAAGGTCCAGGATATACCTTCCCTCACTTTATCACGTGGAGGAGGAGCTGGCGGAAAGACTGGTAGAGCTTAACGAGGTTGGCCGCGAAAACGGGATAACTGATGAAGGTAGAGTCAGGGAGTTGATCGATAGCTATCAGATTAGCTCGGGGATCGATTACAACGAGGAGCAGAGGGAAGCATTACGCCAGGCTCTCCTTGACAAGGTCACGGTTATTACCGGAGGTCCGGGAACCGGGAAGACGACCCTGGTAGAAGGGATAATTGAACTGATGGAGGAATTGAACTGGGAGGTATTGCTGGCTGCTCCGACGGGAAGGGCGGCTAAGAGGCTGGAGGAAACGACGGGTCACGAAGCAAAAACGATTCACCGCACTCTCGGATTCAAACCTCCCGGGGAGTTCGAGCACGATAGGGACAATAAGTTGTCGGCCGATGGTATAATCGTCGACGAGTTAAGCATGGTGGATACCTGGTTGCTCAACCATCTGGTTCAGGCGATACCGGAGGGCACGCATCTGGTTCTGGTTGGCGACGCCGATCAGTTGCCCTCAATTGGTCCGGGGGACGTAATGAACGATATCCTGGATTCGGGTACTATAGGAATCCAGAAACTCCAGCGGATCTACAGACAGTCCCGGCAGAGCGATATCGTGAAAAATGCTCACCGGATCAATAAAGGAGAATACCCGATTATCAAGAACCGGGAGACGGATTTTTTCTTCCGGGAGGAAAAAGACCCCGGGGAGGCCGCGGATAAGATCGTTAACCTGGTTGCCGAAGGTGTGCCCGGCAGGTGGGATATGGATCCCATGAAGGAGATTCAGGTTCTCTCTCCGATGTATAAAGGAGCGCCGGGAGTGGATAATTTGAATTCGGCCCTTCAAGAAGAACTAAACCCCGGTGACCCCGTACTTGACACCAGAAAAGGGTTCAGGGTGGGAGATAAGGTAATGCAGACGGTAAACGATTACGAGAAAGGCGTATTTAACGGCGATATAGGCAGAATTGTCGGTTCGGATAAGAAAGAAGGTGAACTGGAAGTTCGTTATCCCGAGTACGGCGTACTGACCTACGGCAAGTCGGAGCTGGATTCGCTCGAATTGGCTTACGCGGTTACCATTCACAAGAGTCAGGGTAGTGAATACAGGGCTGTTGTGCTGCCCGTACTCAGCCAGCACTATGTAATGCTGAAGCGAAACCTGCTCTATACGGCCATTACCAGGTCCAGGGAACTCGTCGTAGTGGTGGGCAGCAAGAAGGCAATGGGTATGGCGATAAATAACGATCGGGAAAACCGACGTTATACTACGCTTTCCCGGAGGTTGAGGGAGAAGGTTGACGAATTAAGCGAAAACCCTTGAAGATAGGAGGGAGAGATGCCTGATAAGACTTTGACCAGGGAGAGCCTGGAGGTGGGCCTTGGAAGGTTCCTTAGGAATAACGGACTTACGCTATCGATAGCGGAATCCTGTACCGGCGGGCTGGTTTCCCACCTCGTGACAAACGTACCCGGGTCCTCCGATTACTTTGATCGGGGTATTGTTTCGTACTCCAATAGTGCAAAACGTGAACTCCTGGACGTTCGAAAAAGCAGCCTGATGGAGCACGGGGCCGTTAGCGAAGAAGTTGCGCTGGAGATGGCTCGAGGGGTAAAGGAAAACTCGGGAACGGAAATCGGCCTCTCCACGACCGGTATTGCCGGACCGGGAGGGGGAACAAAGGAAAAGCCGGTTGGGCTGGTTTACATAGGGCTAGTTGTAGCTGGCGATGAAGACGTTAAGCGAATGAATTTCGACGGGGATAGGGTAACTAATAAAAGGCTTGCTGCCGAGAAAGCCCTGGAGTTCATGCTGGAGAAGCTCTCGAGCCCGTAAGTTAAAGCAAGAAGGTCCTGCTACGATTGCTCAAAAACTTGATACCAGAAATACGAGAGTGGCCGTGCCTATCAGTCCGACGAAAGCGTACGTGCTCGGCTTGAAAGGGTAGGAGTACCCACCACCCTCCTGCGAATTGATCCGCGTAAATCGGGTCGGGCAAATAGTATTTTTGTCGGCGGGAACGATCTCGTTCCCCGTACCTTTGACTTCTCCAAAGAAGTTCTTCATGGGGCCACTGAAGCCGCATTCCTTGCTTATAACTGCAAGGTTCTTCTGGTCGTTATAAGTTATTTCGTTATCTATAAGTTCGACGTTTGCGGAATCATTTAATAGTATACCGCCTCCGGCGTTGCCTTTGACCTGGCTGTCTTCCATGTCAAGCCGGGAGAAGTCCGTCATCCTGATGCCGGGGCCTTCGTTGTCGGCCACCGTGCTCGAGAGAGCGTTTATCTTTCCCGTATTCTGGCCGAGAATTCCGACCCGGGAGCAATTTGAAATCTCCGATTCTATCAAAGATAGTTCCGAACTGTTGGAGACAACCAGGCCGGAATCCGATTCCGAGATCAGCCCTGCGTGGATAACGACCTTGGAGGAACCGTAGGTCCGAATTCCATCCTTAACTCCCGTTATTTCGGTATTTCTCAACTTTGTGGAGGAGGCATCTCGGGCTTCAACCCCGCCGCCGGCATTTCTGATCAGGCCATTCGTCACTTTCAGTTCGGAATCCCCGGTTACTAAAATGGCGTTATCGCCTTTCTTTCCGCTGGAGCGGACCGTGACGCTTTTCAGGTTAACGGAAACCGAAGAGGGCCCTACCTGTATAGTGGGACGGTCCTCTTTATTCGGTGCAATTCTGACCCACTGGGCGCTGGTTCCCGTTATGGTTACCTCCTTGTCTATTCTTAAGTTTTCTTCGTAGTTGCCGTTTTGAACTTGAATCGAATCGCCCGGAGCGGCTTCCCTTACCGCTTTTCCGATCGAACTGTACTGGCAACCGAACTCGCAGACTCTGATGGTTCTGGAAGAAGCGGCGACACTTAGTCCAAAAACGAGAAGAAGAGTTAAAACCACGAGGTATCCGTAGAAACTACTGGATCTGCGCACTGTCCGATATTACCCCCTTAATCCAGTGGTGGATCGAAAAAGCTCAATTTCAATTCAA
>CAZYCI010000121.1:0-4108 GCA_964645955.1 uncultured Thermotogae bacterium | reverse complement strand
TATTGACATATAATCCGTAGCCAAATACCCAGTGTTCATCGCGCCAGTCGGTCGTAGGTAGCTGGGCGATGATACCGTTATTGAACGGGCTCTGATACTTCATCCAGGTATAAGCTTTCCGGGAAGCATCTTCCAAATAGTTTCTCTTGCCGCTAACATGTCGAAACACTTCCAGGCCAAGCAAGAACAGAGGCGTGGTGTCGGTGGCTCCAAGATCTCCCGGGTCGTTGATCAAACCGGGAACGAGTCCGTTAGCACTCTGATTTTTCGCCAGAACTTCCAGGTCGGTGCTGATTGAACTTATTAGTTTTTCATCCCCCGATGCCAGAACTCCAAGCGAAGAGATCATGAGATCACGCGTGTAGGGTTCGGGATAACCCCATGCTGCAGTTCTCGGATGATCGTCCTTCGGGCCGGGAAAATTGTTCCGTAAAACCTCCAGGGCAGCACTCCGGGCCTCTTTTATACAAGAGTCTTGGTCATTTAACATGAATTTTCATCCTCCATTTCACGGGAAACTAGTTCGAGGAAACGACGGGCCACGGCTCTATAGTCAAACTTCTTTTCAACGTGTTTCCTGCCCGCCTCTCCCATCTCTTCACGCAACTTGCTATCGTTCATTAACCTGAGCAGGTATTTGGCCACGTCGTCTACGTTGGCTCGGTAGTCAGCCACTATAGGGTGGAGAAACTGGTGAGAATAACCTTCAGGAAAACCTGCCTCCTTGCCCATTACCGAAGAAGTTATTACGTTTTCCTTCTCAATCCCCGCCAAAAATGCAGTCTCGTCGTGGACCATAGTGTCTTTAAACGCCATGCCGTCCAGCGCTATCACCGGCTTCCCGGAAGCAGATGCTTCCACATGAGGCATACCGAATCCTTCCAAGCGTGAGGGGCCTGCATAAATATCACAGGCATTCATTAAATATGGCATGATATTTCGTGACAACTCGGTCTTCGAAAAAGTAACTTTATCAGCTATTCCTAACTCTCTGGCAAGTTTCCAGTCGGATTTCGTTTGCTTGTCCGTACGTTCCTGGGGCCAGACTTTACACAAATAGTGCCAGTCAGGAACCTCAGAGTCAATCTGAGCCAGTGCGCGCATTACTTCCCGTCCTCCCTTGGAGGCTGCGTCGCCTCCCACGGTAAGTATCATAATTTGGCTTCCCTCGATATCAAAAATTTCCCGAATGGTCCTTACCTTTTTCTCACTCCTCGGTCTGGGGGTAAAGGCATCCATCTCTATTCCGACCGGAAGGACCTCTATGATATCGGGCTCTACTCCGTCCCTTACGTAGACGTTTTTGACCCAATTGGAGGTTACCAGTATAAAAGGGAGTTCGTTCATCTGGCTCTGGTAATTGGCGACGAAACCGTTCGCGACGAGCCAGGGAATCACCCGGGTATCAAATTTTTCCGCGTGGGTCAGTACTTTTGGCAGGTGACCCCAGTATCCCACCCCTACCGTCACGTCCGGGCAGAACTGCCGGTAATACCACTCCTTTTCCTCCTCGGACCGTAGCGGTGCCGGTTGTGCATCAACCCCCAGTTCTCTCAGCCCTTTATACAAGTTATCGCCCTGTGTCGCTAACCCGCCTGGGGAAGGAGGATAATCGTAAAGTACCAATACCTTCATTTTTTGCCCCCTCTGTTCAACCATAAATTGAGTTCATCTCTACCTCGAAACCTCCAGAAGGCCTCGGTCCGAGGATTAATCCTCGCCTCCCAGCTGTTTGACTTAAATCCGTATATTTTCTCGATAAGGTGCCTTTTACGGTTCCATATCCTGTCCGGGAGCTGGAAAACCTCGGCTCCGTTTTCGGGTCTAGGAGAATGCTTTCCGTCTCCATCCTCGTAAGCGAACAGCCAGAGATACTCACTATTGATTTTGTTATCGATCCAGAGGTCAGTTACACAGGACGAAACTTCTTCGTGTCTTCTGTGCCTTGTATATTCGCCTTTCGGGCCGTGAGTAATAATAAGGTCAAAGCTTCTTTCCTTTCCGATAAGTTCCAAAGCTGTCCCCCTAACTTTTGCCAAATTTAGCGGCGTCTGTTCCTTTTCATCGCTCAGATCCGCCATTTTTCCCGAGGCTCCGTAATAGGAGAGGGCCTGACGAAACCTGGGAGCTCTGTCGTCGTCGCCGGCTCTTGTTAGAGAAAAAATATTCCAACTCTTATCCGGGTGAGCCAGGATCGTTCCACCAGCCCAGAGGGCTTCGTCATCTGGGTGAGCAACCACAACCCCAATCTTTTTGACCTTATCAGTTAACATATTTCTAAAAATCCTTATTTCCAACTAGAAATAATTTTTAATTGACAAAGAGAACGTAATAGAATTATAATTATCATAACCTAAATCGTCAATTACCAATTAGTTCATTACCAAGAGTAAAGTAAGGTAAGTTTGATTGCTGGTTTAATGAAAAACGTAAAAAGGAAGATACAGTGAAAACTAATTACAGGTTGCCGTTTGACATACTTGGTATCCCGATAAAGTTAAACATTTCTTTTCTAATTTTTCTCCCCATACTGGCCTGGATTATCGGCAGACAAATCGACGTCTACATTGAAATACTCGGCCTGGGGATCGATCCAAACGTAATTGCACGGGGATTAAATGCGTTCCTGATCGGACTTTTTGCAGCTATCACCCTTTTCATCGGGGTAACTATACACGAACTCGGTCATTCGATATTTGCGATGCGTTACGGGGTAAAAATCGAAAGCATCACCCTGTACGTCCTCGGCGGCGTCGCCCAGCTGGAAGAGATCCCCACACGACCGGGAGAGGAAGCAAAAATGGCTCTCGCGGGACCAGTGACAAGCTTCATTCTCGGTGGAATATTCTGGTTGCTTCTTACCTTCCTTGATCCGGGTCAGGCGGTACCGAGGTTTACGCTTGGATTTTTATTTTACGTAAATGTTGCCGTAGGGATATTTAATTTGATACCCGCCTTACCCCTGGACGGAGGAAGAATACTGCGTTCTCTACTCTCTTTAAAGACATCTCATTACAGAGCTACCGAAATATCGACCCAGATTAGCAAATTTCTCGCCTTCGCCATGGGGATCTACGGTTTACTGACCTTTAACCTGTTTTTAATCGTAATTGCCTTCTTCATCTACCTCGGAGTAACCTCGGAGTTCCAGGGAATGGTGCTCGACAGAGCCCTGGAAGGCTTAAAGACCCGGGACTTGATGTCCGAAGAGGTCATTACGGTCAGACCCGACACCTCGATCTCGGACCTGAAAGAGTTAATGATGAAAAAACACCATCTCGGCTATCCCGTAGTAGAGGACGGAGATCTCATGGGTATAGTTACCCTGGAAGATATGAATAAGACGGATAGCCCGGAGGAACCGGTAGAATCAATTCTAACTTCTAAAGTAATTACCATAGATGAAAATAGTTCGGCAAGCGAGGCCTTTCACAAGGTAAATCAGAACGATCTTGGTCGATTGGTCGTAACCGGTGAGTCTGGGCAGATGGTTGGAATAATTACGCGGACGGACCTAATACACGCGATAAAAGTGGTTACCATGCTCCCCGGAGCCGAAGCCGCAACTGCCTGACCGTTCCCGAGGAGAGTGCAATTAAAACTTGCCTCTTATTGGAGGCGGAAAAATCACTAAAGAGGACAGCTTGTATACCTATTAATCAGGAGTAAGCACAATGAATAAAGATTTTACCAATGAATTAAAAGAACTGAGAAATGAACAGAGAAAAAAAGAGGGAATTATATTAAGTTTATTTTTGGACTTGACCTACCCGAACGATTATCGTCACGAGCTAAACTCACTTATCCATAGAAAGAAGAAGCAACTGAAGGAATTAGACGCGTCCAAAAAACGAAAAAAGACAACTGAAAATCTCTTTGGCAAGCTTGAAGAGCGTGTCGAACAACTAAAGCGGGCCAAAGAGAAAAAACTATTTGTATGTTTTTGTGGCCCCGATTTTTGGAAAGAATACCACCTACCTATTTCCATCCCGAGTAAACTCATAATCGAGCCGGTCCCTTACATTAAGCCTTTGTACATGGGTTTGGAACAGTTCAAACGCTACCATCTCGTTGTTTCTGACCAGAAGCAGGCCAAACTGCTGACTTA
>CAZYCI010000120.1:0-4329 GCA_964645955.1 uncultured Thermotogae bacterium | reverse complement strand
AACCAGCACTCAGATGAGTTACCCACCCTGGGACGGGATCTTTCAATCTCACTCGGAACGGTAGACCATTCTCTTTCAATGAACGATTTATACCTCCAAGTAACTCTCCTCATCTGAGTGCTGGACCCATTTTCGCTTTTCAAATACCTTTTTCGGAGTAACTTATTCTTTCCAGCTAACCCAACAAAACCGCTCAACTCGGGTTCAACTGAATCGACAGGACTTCGGACTGTCCTTCCTGCATTGAGACCCCAAAAACCTGGTCCGCGTGTTTTGCCGTTTCCTCGTTGTGCGAGATAAGTATCAACTGGGCATCGGCTGCGTACTCCTCGAGCAAGTCCGCCACCTTTGACGACCTTCTTTGATCTAGAGCGGCGTCTATTTCATCCATTACGTATACGGGGGCAGGATTCATCTCCTGCAATGCAAAGATAAAAGCAATTGCAGTCAAAGTCTTCTCGCCACCGGAGAGGGAATCCAGCACTATAAGCTCTTTACCCGGTGGATGCGCCTTTATCAGCAAACCGGAATCTATATCGCCCTCACGGCTGAGTTCGAGGTGGGCATGACCCCCGTCAAAAAGCTTCCGGAATATTTCTCCGAATTGCTCGGAAAGCTCATCCATGGTGGAATGGAACTTTTCTTTCTTCTCCCGTTCGATCTTTCCAATTAACCGTTCCACTTCCCTCTTTTCACCTCTCAAACTGCTCAACTTATTCTCGAGCTCTTCAACTTCCTCCTTAAACTCTTTGTACTCCTCTATTGCTTTCATGTTTACCGGCTGTAGGCGGTCAAGATCCCTTTTTAAGTTTCGCTTATTCGTGATTAGCTCCTTTAGTGGCTCATCAAGAAAATCTACGTCTTCATCCGGCTCCTCGAGATTTTTTAGGTCCCGCTTTACACCCTGGAGATCCTTCTCCACGTTGTCTTTCTTCCTTTTCTGCCTTTCAGTCTTCCGATATAATTCTTTCTGCTTTTTCTTTAACTCACCCAGCTCGGATTCGAGTTTTTCGGACTTTTCCTTCAGCTCTTCGTCCATCTTTGTCCTGCTTTCCAGCTGACTCTCCTTTTTGTCGAGCTTACTTTGCAACTGTTCCAGTTCGTCTCTATCCTTTTTGACCTCTTTTTTCAAACGCTCTATGTTTTCCTTTTTCTTTTGAATCTTCTTTTCGAGCTCCTTCTTTCTATTATTAGTCGAATTACTTTTCTTCTTTTTTGCAGTACCTCCCGACACTGCACCGCCACGGCTGAGCACGTCACCGTCGAGGGTGACGACCCTCACGTTTTCGGCCTCTTCCACTGCCTCCAGGTTTTCGGCAATAAGTGTATCGCTGCAGACGTACTGAAAAGCCCTCCTGTACTTCGAATCAAAATCCACTAGCTCTATCGCGTAATCGATTACTCCGGGAAGCTTCCGTGCCTTTTTGGCGGAACTACCAATACCCCTTCCCGAAATATCCCGCAGGGGCAGGAACCTGGCCCGACCGAGGTTGTTCTCCTTAAGATAGTTAACTGAATCTATCGCAGTTGATCTCGAGTCCACAACCAGGTCATGCAGGTGGCCTCCAATGGTAGTCTCGATTGCAACCTGGTAATCGGGCTTCACTTCCATCAACCCTTCTATAGTGCCGTAAATACCGCCTCGCCCGCTGTTGAGAAGTTTTTGCACCGACCGCTTTTTCCTGGAGGACTTGGACTGGCTTCGACTCTTCAGGTCCTTAAGCTCCCTGACGGAATCCTTCAGGTTTTTAACCTCCTTTTCCTTCGAGCGAACGTCACCCCTTTTACCCACCAGTTCCATTTTCAGCTGTTCCACTTCCTGGGATAGCTCTTTCTCCTCGTCCCCCTCTCGCTCCTCCTTCAATTCCTTGAGCTTCTTTTCCTTCTTTTCCGCCTCTTTATCGGCCGCTTCCAGGTTTTCCTCCAGCGATTCCAGCTTCTCCTTGATCCTCTTTTCCTTCTCCTGGAATTTTTCCAGTTCCTCGTGCTTGTTCCTGTACTTTTTGTGATCGATCGACTTTTCAACCAGGTCCAGCTCGTCTTCCTTCTCTTTGTATTCCAGGGCAGAGTTTCTTTCCTTTTCCAACCTGTTAAGCTGTGTCCTTCTTTCACCCAGGATTACCCGGTTTGTCATCAACTTTTCCTTGACGTCCCTCAGATCCCTGATCGCCTGCTGTTTCCTCTCGTCGTACTCGCTAATTCCAGCGAGCCTGTCTATTATTTCGCGCCTCTTGGTGGCACTCATGTTAACTATTTCAGTTATTTTACCCTGATTAACTACATGGTGCCGGCTGGGATCCATATTGGCCTCGTCGAGTATGTCGTCAATTAATCCTCGTTTACAGTTGTTACCCATGAACTTATAGGAAGACGAGTTCTGAGTTACCTTTCGACCTATGGTAATCTCTTCCGGTTCCTGGCCATTATCCATGTGCTCTTCGACCACGTCCGTGAACCTGCCATCGCTGTTGTCAAGGTTAATTCTAACTCTTGCTTTATCAGCCGGGTTTCCCTCCTCCCCGCCGTTATAGATCAACTGGCTCAACCTGTTTGCGCGTAACTTTGACGACCTCTGCCCCATTACGAAAGTAAGACCGTCGACTATGTTTGATTTACCCGAACCATTTTCACCTATTATGGCAGTGAGCCCGTTTTTCTGGAACGGTATTGTCGTCTTCTTCTTAAAGGACTTAAAACCCTGAAGTTCCAGGCTATTTAAAATGGACATGGTTTTGTTTCGATCAAAAGGTCGAAGTTATCTTGCGAAAACAAGACTTTAAGCAAGGGATAGGTTAAACGAACAAATGAATTAAACCCTTTTGGGCAGGTCTTCATTTAAGAAGCCCAGAAAAGGGTCAAACCGACAAGACCCACGACTATACCACTCGCCGCCACGAGCAGGTTCCGCCTGGCTGAAGCCCTGTAGGTCTCTTCGAAGCTTGCCAGCCTCTTCTCGTTTTCAAAAGTATTCTCCCTGAGCTTCGTCAGGCTGGATTCGAAACCACTCAGATCTTCTTCCAGGCTACTCAGCTTCCTCTCGATCGAGTTATAGTTCTTCTCAAGCGACGAAAGTGTTTCTCCCTGGCTGTTGTCCACCCCATTTAGGCGTCCCAGTTCACCAACCAGTTTTTTTAGTTTATTCTCCAGGTTACTAACCCGCTCGTTTAACTCGGCAACCTTATCCAGCTCTTTTCCGTGATTCTTTACAGTATTTTCAAGCCCCTTGAGGTCCTTGCTCATTTCTGATTGCCCCGTCTTCACTGAATTCAAGGATTTCTGGTTTGAGGAAACGGCTTCATTTAGGTCATTACTTTCTGCAACCAGACCTTCTATCTTCCCTTCAAGCTGGTCAATTCTTTCCTTTAAGCTTTCGAATTCTTGCGAGGTAACTGATTGACCCGTTTCTCCATCCCCTTCCTGCCCTATGGCAGGAACGAATAAGATAAGTAGCAGGATGGATAAGATAAACCCCGTTCTTAACGAAATCCCGGTCAAGCTACCACCTCCCTACTCTAGAATAATAGGGGGAACTTATACCACAACTCGAGGAGTGTTGTCAAATATTTCTATGACTTTCGTGGTGCTACCAGGTGATCTCTGGATACATCCAATAAGCGATTAAACAAAAGTTTACTTTTTGCCTGACCAGCAGCCCCTTATCGACGGCAATTAAATGCTCTTAGTAAAGACCGGCAAGCCTCTTTACGTGAGATTTTTCCTCGTCAATTACGTCCATTATTAAGTCCTGATCGTCAGAACTCTTGGCATTTTGTAAGATCTCGTAATAATAGAGGATCGTATCTTTTTCCAGGGAAATTGCGATGCTCAAAAGTTCGTCCCGATTGTTGACTTCCCTGGCTTCTTCGATATTCTCATTTGCCGGTGTAAATACCTTGGAATCGGCGAGAGCACTGAGGTAGCTATCTTCGAGCTCACCGTAAAGTAACGAGTTCAAATCGGGCCCTTCCTCGGTCTCCACGTCACCGAGCATTTCCTCGAAAGTCTCCCTGTGTTTCACTTCCTGGTTGGCCAGATCACGGAAAACTTCTTTAACTTCCTGATCTTCCGTCTCCTCAAGCATTCCCTCGTAAAACTTACGTCCGTTCTTTTCTATCTCAATTGCGATCTTTAGGGTCTCTTCTGCGGAAAAAGGAATATTGGTCATTTTTGCCCTCCTGACAAGTAGTAATGAATTCTATTAGAAAAAGTTCTGTTAGCTAAATATATCGGGCTATAGAGGTCAATTCAATAATATTCCCGGTCTTACGATTTTAACCTGATTTCTCCCACTGCTTTAACGAAAAATACTACCTTAACTCAGTACCCAGT
>CAZYCI010000119.1:0-4345 GCA_964645955.1 uncultured Thermotogae bacterium | reverse complement strand
ATTAGGGCTTAAATAATTCTACAGTCAATATTTTTAACCCACAATAATACATCGCCAGGGGGCGATTCAAATGGGAATCCGAGACTGGTTTTCTTTTGGTAGCGGTCCGGAGGAAGAGGCAAAAGACAGCATAGTTCGCTATTTATGTACCTTAGATAAGGACTATAGAGATATGGACGAATTCCTGGAAGACTTCTACGCAGTGGTCGACGAAGCGATAAAACGTTACAACAACGCGAATCCGGTCAGGGCAGATAGCCTGGATAGAGATCAGGCCTACAAGGCAGGCGGACGCTGGATTTACGAAGCCGATATAGAACGACTGGATGAAGAAGGGGAAATCATTGAGGATGCAGGCGGAGGCTTTCTCCAGAGGAAATCGACCTTTAAAGTAATAGCCAGGGAGCAACCGCACTACGAGATCGAGCTAAGCGGTACCGAAAGCCTCATTACTCCTTTTCTGGAGGAGTTAGAAGGAATTCTATCTGAAAAAGGACTAAATTACGAGACTGCAACCGTAGCAAGACCCGGTTTGGGTAAAGCCAAAAAGACCGAGTCCGAGCCGGCTTGATCTTTTTCGAAATCAATCACAAAAGTCTGCAGGATCTCTTGGATTATTAAAATATTTTATAGGACATGCCACCATAACCGACAAACCGATAAAATAGGGGTGAATTATGAATTCCTCAAACGTATTTAATTCAGTCTGGGACCTCCTGCAGAAACCGATATTTACCGTCAGCGGACAGGGGGTATCAATAGTTTCTTTCGTCTATTTTATCGTAGTTATAGGATTATCAATAATTCTTTCCCGTCTGTTCGTTAGGTTTTTAAAAAGAAACGTTTATTCCCAATCAGAAATCGAGCGGGGCGCTCAATACACCCTCTCCCGGCTGGTACGGTACGTAATTGTTACCGTAGGTTTCCTCATAGCTCTACAGATGGTCGGGTTTGACCTCTCGATCCTCGCCGTATTCGGTGGTCTATTCGGTGTAGGGATAGGGTTCGGACTCCAGAACATCTTTTCAAACTTCGCTTCCGGCATAATACTGATGATAGAGCGGCCCATCCAGGTCGGCGACACGGTGGAGCTGGACGGTATACTCGGGAAAGTCGAGGAGATCAGGTTCCGGGTGGCTGTAGTAAACACATTCGACAACGAATCGATCATCGTTCCGAACTCCCACCTTGTAAGCGAGGAAGTAACTAACTGGTCCTACGGCGGCGATTCCAGACTGCGCCTCCGGGTACCCATAGGGGTTGATTACGGAACGGACATCCAAACCGTGGAGGACATCCTGCTGGAAATTGCCGCTGAAGAAGAAAAGGTAATGCAAGAACCGGAACCTCAGGTATTCTTCAAGGAACACGCCGATTCGTCGCTTAATTTCGAACTGAGAGTCTGGATACCTTCCCCTCAGGAAAGGATCCAGGTCAGGGACAATATAAGAAGGGAAATCGACCGCCGCTTCAACGAAGCAGGAATCGGCATACCCTTCCCACAAACTGATGTCCACTTTTACCCTCAAAACGGGGAAATCAAGGTTGAAAACGAATAATAGAACATGAAAACCATGGCCTTCCGGGGTGGCTCGGAAGTTATACGAGATCAGGGCATAGATGAGCTCAGTGAGCTCAAGGGGAACCGGAAGTCTACGCTCTGGCTTGACGTCGGGCCCGAGGATTTTAGCCCCACAACGATAGAAAAAGTGGGAAAGAAATTTGACCTACATAAATTGACCATCGAGGACGTATTAACCCGCGGCAGTACCCCGGTAGTCGACCCTTTTGGTGATTACCTCTACGTTCTGGCGAGCGCACTCCCCGGCGAGTTTGAACGGGGGGATCTCGAGACACGACAGCTATCGATGGTGCTTGGGGAAAACTACCTTCTTACTTTTCATCGAAAAAACATAAAAGCTGTCGCTCAAGCGGAAGAAAGGTTCCTGGAAAATCCGAACGAATACTTCGGCCGAGGCGCGGATCACATGCTTTACCGTATTCTGGACAATGTCGTGGAAAACCACTTTCCGACTCTGAAAAGGATCGAAGACGAGATCAACAGGCTAGAGGACGAGGCAATAGACGACCCTGACGAGAAGTTGTTTGGTGAGATAACCGATCTCCGAATTGACCTGATAGAGGTCCAGCGAACCACTGGGCCCCAATGGGAGGTGGCCGCAAGACTCGCTCGGGCCGAAACACCGTTCATTTCCGACGAAAGAAAAATATATTTTCGGGACCTGCGCGAAGATCTCGCTCGGATAGGCGACCTGTTGACCAACTACCGCGATTTGGTCGCGGGGACGAGGGATGCCTACATGACTGCAGTATCCAACCGGATGAACGAGGTCATGCAGACCCTGACAATCGTTGCCACGATATTCATACCTCTTACCTTTGTTGCCGGCATATACGGGATGAACTTCGAGGTCATGCCCGAGCTGGGCTGGGACTGGGGCTACTTCGGCGCTCTCGGATTCATGGGATTGTCAGCGGTAGGTATGCTTTATTACTTCAAGCGCAAGGGCTGGTTTTAGGCCCGGCTTTCGAAGGCTTCTTTGGGCCGGTTTTCCGTTTCTACTCTAAACCTGGGGAATTCCAGGCCTTCTTCCTCGAAATGGTTCAGCAAGCTTTCCCGAATTTCGCACCTGAGATTCCAGGCTGACGGTGGATCATCGGCCCAGGCAACGGCCCTTAATTTAACCGTTTTTTCAGTAAAATCCATCACCTGAATCCCCGGATCGCCTTCCCCGTTCCAGTATTCACTTTCCTTTACCGTTTCAATAATCCAGTCGCGTATTTTGTCTACGTCCGTACCGTAGTCCAGATATATAATCGTAGAAGCAAGCAATTTGGGATCCCTGATCGACCAGTTCTGAATTATTCTGTTACTAAGTACATCGTTTGGAACGATGATTCTTCGGTTATCCCACGTCCTGATAAAAGTTTGCATCAAAGTAATTTCTTCCACGTAACCAAAGTCGTCATCCATGATAACTGCATCGCCCAACCTGAGCGGTTGAGAAAAGGAAAGTACTACACCGGATATTATGTTTGACAGGGTACTTTGTGCCGCCAGACCCAAAACTAGCCCCAGAGCCCCCGCGGAAGCAAACAAGCCAAACCCCAGACTCCTCACGGCCGGAAACTGAAAAACCAGCACGGTTAAACCGATAAACCAGACCAGGGCCACGCCTACCCGCCTGAAGACTTCCCTTCTGGTCGTTACTGCACTGGACTTTTCTTTACCTTTTAAATCCTCTGCATATCTTTTGGACCACCGAGAGAGAATATACCCCACCAAACGAGCGATAAGAAAGGTAGCTAAAACGATTATTCCAACTTTAATCGCGACCCAGTAAGGTGAAGCAAATAACTGTTCAAACATAAAGAGAGTTCACCCCATTATCTCCTTCTACCCGATTGTTGTAATTTTCTCAACTTACGAATCAGCTACTTGCAAAATTTCCTATCCGGTTTGACGGAAATAACCCTCATATTCGCTCCCACATCTAGTAAGAAATTATACCATCGTGGTGAAGAAAAATAAGGTAACGAGGAAAGTCAGAACTGAGAGTGAATCCCGACAGGCTGTTTAGCGTCTTCTTGCAAGAAAGCCTTTAACTCGATAACCTCCTTATTGAATAAAGTCCACGAGGTTCACTATGTCATACACGGTCTGGCTTCCTTTTATAGTATTTGCGCTCTGCTTTCCCTTTTATCATGCCGTTTACCTTTACTTGACCCGGAAAAAGCCGCAATTGACCAAGAAAGGGCGGATAAATTCCTGCATATCGTCCTGGCTTGGTGGTACTTTTGAGAAAGGTCAGTATCTACTCGTAGTTCACCAAATCAGAAACATGATAATGAGCATTACCTTCCTCGCGTCAACAAGCATTTTACTTGTGGGGTTCCTGTTGACGTACGGATTAACTGATGTAGCCAACGGAAACGGCCTTACCGCATCCGGTACGATCGATTACCCGGGCTGGCTTACATTGTTTACCTTAACTTATTCCTTTCTCAATTTGCTGCTGGCGCTTCGCCACCTCAACAACCTTACCGTCTTGATCCGCGCCGATCCCGAGAAGCTGGAGGCCATAGAGGACAAACCCGCTTCTTCTTATCTGGAAAAGTTATACGTCAAGGGGAGCCAGCGTTACATGATCGGCAGAAGAGGTTTTCTTTACGCCATGGTCGTGTTATTCTGGTACGTCGACTTCTGGGTATTTATCGGCCTGACGGTGTTGCTTACCTTTACTCTTTCCTATCAACACGACTTTTAAACCCAAATACCCCAAACCCCCTGTCTAAAATCCCATCACCTTAGGTATAATATATA
>CAZYCI010000118.1:0-4366 GCA_964645955.1 uncultured Thermotogae bacterium | reverse complement strand
CCTTTGTTGAAAAGGCCTTTTCCCACCCTTAGAATTGTTCAGTCTAAAATCCCCGAGGTGTTTCCTTTGTTTGAATCTCTCACAGGCAAATTGACGGAGGTACTGGACGAACTCAAAGGCAAAGGCAAGCTTGGCGAGGAAGAGGTCAAGGAAGCCCTGAACGAGGTCAAGCTGGCCCTGCTGGAAGCCGACGTCAATTACAAGGTAGTTAAGAACCTGATTGGCCGGATCGAGGAGAAGGCAGTCGGGGAAGAGGTAATGGATAGCCTGACCCCCGGTCAGCAGGTCATCAAGATCGTCAGGGACGAGCTGACCGAGATCATGGGGCACGAGAGGAGCGAGCTTCAGCTCGACTCCGACCCCTCGGTGATCATGGTAGTCGGGTTGCAGGGAAGCGGTAAGACCACGACCTGTGGTAAGCTGGCCCGGAACCTCGAGGACGAGGACTACGAACCGATGCTGGTGGCGGCCGATACGTACCGTCCGGCAGCGCAGGACCAGCTCGAGAAACTCGGTGACGATCTGGACCTCCCGGTCTATGCCGAGCGGGAGATGGAGCCCGAGGAGCTCGCGGAAACGTCGGTACGACGGGCTTCGGAGGAAGGCTCGGACGTCGTAATTCTCGATACCGCCGGCCGACTCCAGATCGACGAAGATATGATGGAAGAGCTCGAACGGATCAAGGGAACGGTGGAGCCGGACGAGATCCTGCTCGTCGCGGATGCCCTTACCGGGCAGGAAGCGACTTCGATAGCGGACGAGTTCGACGATCGACTGGGAATTACGGGTATCGTCCTGACGAAGATGGACGGTGACGCCCGTGGCGGTGCCGCGCTCTCCATGGTCCAGGTTAGCGGCAAGCCGATCAAGTTCGCCGGAACCGGGGAAAAGCTGGACGCGCTCGAGCCGTTTTATCCGGAACGCGTTGCCGGCAGGATTCTCGGCATGGGAGACGTGCTTTCCCTCGTCGAGAAGGCCGAAAAGGAAATGGACCAGGACAAGGCCCAGGAGCTCGAGGAAAAGATTAAGAAGAAGCAGTTTACCCTGCAGGATTTCCTCGACCAGCTCGACGAAGTAAGGAACATGGGCACGCTGGGAGAAATCATCGACAAGCTGCCGGGCATGGGTAACAAGAAGATGGACGACCTCGATCTGGAAGGCGATGAGATAGACCGAATTGAGGCGATTATCAATTCCATGACCCCGCAGGAAAGGGCGAACCCGAAAATAATTGACGGAAGCAGGAAGCGCCGAATTGCCCGGGGGAGTGGCAGAGAAGTTAGCGAAGTAAACGATTTGCTCGAACGGTTTAACAAAGTGAAGAAGATGATGGATAACATGGGCGACCTGCAGAAGAAGTTTGGCGGCGGGTTGCCGGGAGGAATGGGAATTTAACCAATCAAAGCATGGGAGGAAAAAGATGAGCGCAAGAATAAGATTGAAGAAGAAGGGTCAAAGAGACCAGCCGTATTACCGCGTGGTTGTACTGGAACGCTCTAAGTCCAGGGACACGGAGGTTCTGGACGATCTCGGATTTTACAACCCGAGGCCGGAGCCCAGGGACATCAGATTAGACGAAGAGAAGGCCTTTGACTGGCTAAAGAAGGGGGCAGAGCCGTCCAAGACAGTCCGTGACATCTTCTCCGAAGAAGGGTTGATGGAGAAGCTCCACGAAGAGAAGTATGGCTAACCGGGATGACCCTCGATCTCCTCTGCCATTTGATCGAGCCGCTCCTTGACCACCCAGAAGACCTTCAGGTTGATCATATTGATACGGAAGAAGCGGATATTTTTTTGATATCCGTTCCCGAAGGTGATCGTGGGCACATCCTGGGGCGGGACGGAAAGACGGCGGATTCTCTTCGGGCCGTCGTGAGAAGAGCAGGCGAGCTCGAGGGCAGGGACGTCGTCGTGGACGTTCTGGACTGATAACGATGATTTTCGACGTTCTGACCATCTTCCCCGAGCTCTTCGAGGGGTTGCTGGGCCGCGGCGTTATTGGCCGCGCCAGGCAGAAAGGCAAAATAAAACTCGGGATCTGGGACCTGCGCGAGTTTGCCGAGGGGCGCCACAAGCACGTGGATGATCGGCCCTACGGCGGCGGTCCCGGAATGGTGATGAAGCCCGGACCCTTTTACCGCGGCGTCCGGAGGATCAAGGCGGGCCGTGGTGGCGGTCGGGTAATTTTGCTTAGTTCGCGCGGCCGACTGCTGGACCAGAATAAATTCGAAGAGTTGACGGACGAAGAAAACATAATACTGCTTGCCGGACGGTACGAAGGTGTGGACGAGCGAGTTGCCGATATCTGTGACGATCGGATATCGATCGGTGACTTCGTGCTTTCGGGCGGCGAGATTCCGGCTGCTGCCCTTGTGGATGGCGTGACCAGACTGCTGGACGGAGTACTGGGCAACGAGCAGTCCTCCGATAGCGACTCTTTTTCTCGGGGTAATACTCTGGGTCCGCCGCAGTACACCAGGCCGAGGGAGTTCGAGGGCAAGGAAGTTCCGGAAGTTTTGCTCAGCGGGGATCACGAAAAGGTAGCTGACTACAGGAAGGAAGCGGCGCGTGACGATACCGCCGAGTTGAGGCCCGATCTGCTCGATCGAGAGGAGGAAGAGGGAGAATAGTGGGAAACTTATACGTTGCTTTGTTGCACTATCCGATGCAGAACCGCCGGGGTAACGTCGTTACCACTTCCATGACCAGCATGGACGTCCACGACATTGCTCGAACCAGTAAGACTTACGGCGCTTTACAGTACTACGTCATAACTCCGATGAAGACCCAGAGGGAAATCGCCCGCCGGCTCCGTGGTTACTGGACCGAGGACGAACGCAAACGGGAGAACTCGAACCGGGGGGAAGCCTTGGAATTGGTTTCCGTTTTGGATAAACTTGATGAAGGTATTTTGGACATCGAGGACAGGGAAGGAGTTGAGCCTTTACTGGTCGGCACTTCGGCGCGAGACGTCGGGGAAAGAGTAATAAGTTACGGCAAGGCCAGAAGAAAGATAGATGAGGGGGAGCGCCCAGTATTCGTCCTATTCGGTACCGGCTGGGGAATGGCTGATGAACTGGTAGAGAAGATGGATTACCTTCTACCTCCGATCGACGGGGTGGGGGAATTTAACCACCTGTCGGTCCGCGCTGCCGTAGCAGTTACGCTCGACCGATTACAAGGAGATTTGTATAGTTCTCCCGAGGAGTAGAAGCTTTAGGTCAAGCTCTTGGTCCGATATTAATTTTTTTCGACTATTAATTCTGAAAAAATTAAGTTCCTTAGATGTTCCTTTCCCCTTTGATGGGGGAAAGAAAGAACCGGGGTAAAAGACCTCCGTTAAAAAAGTTTTTATTTACAATTAAATCTGTTGATAAAGCAAATCAACGAGAATACGCAAAAAGGAGTTGATGAAAATGGACGAGTTTATCGACAAGGTTGAGAGCGAGTTCATCAAGGAGGACGTTCCGAACGTCAGGCCGGGAGACAAGGTAAGGGTGCACGAGCACGTCCGGGAAGGTTCGAAGGAAAGGATTCAGGTATTCGAGGGCGTCCTGCTGAAGAGAAGCGGGAGCGGGGCAAACGAGATGATTACGGTACGCAAAACCTCCGCCGGAATAGGCGTCGAGAAGACGCTTCCGATCAACTCGCCCAAAATAGAGAAGATCGAGCTCGTCAAGCAGGGCAATTCCCGACAGGCCAGGCCGTATTTTCTGAGACACGAAGGAGGAAATTAAGGACCTATACCTCCTATGTCATCCGGACAGGACCAGAATAGAGAAGGGCGAAATAAGAAGCCCTACAGTGCCAGGATAATAAACTTCTTTGGGATCAAGACGAGCGGGACGGTGGATTACCTGCTGGAGTGGGTCGACGTCCTGGCAGTTGCGGCGCTGCTTGCCTGGTTGATAATGACGTTTGTAACAGTCCGGATGAGCGTACCTTCCGGCTCGATGAAGCCGACCATCCAGCCGCACGACAGTTTTTTTGTCGACAAGATCTCCTATAACTTCCGGGAACCGAAACGCGGTGATATAATCGTTTTCTGGCACCACCGGGAGGACGGGACGAAACAGAGGTACGTGAAGCGGCTTATAGCAAAGGGCGGCGATACCGTCGAGATAGATAACGGTGACGTCTACGTCAACGGCGAGAAGCTGACCGGCGAGGAGTTCGACCGCTACTACTGGGCCGAGGGTGACTACGGCGTCGGCGAAGTCAAGGTGCCGGAAGGTCACTACTACGTCCTTGGTGACAACAGCTCCAACAGCTTTGACTCCCGTTTCTGGGGTTTTGCCGACTCCTCCAGCCTGATCGGGGAACCCTACCTCCGCGTCTGGCCGATTTCACGGTTTGGGTTGATGAA
>CAZYCI010000117.1:0-4523 GCA_964645955.1 uncultured Thermotogae bacterium | reverse complement strand
ATGTTCTGGACCTGGGCGTTTGTTGCTCCGATTATCGCCTGGATGGTTCCGGAGATGATTACGGGGGTTAAGTGGCCCTCCCCCCTCGTTTACGATGCAGGAATGATCCTCCTTGCCACACCGGCACTGCTTTGGACGGGTCGAGAGACTCTCAGTAGCGGTTTCAAATCGGCCAGGCACCTGGCACCGAACATGGATACCCTGATAATGATGGGCTCTTCAGCTGCCTACCTCACTGGTTTCGTGACGGTTTTGAGCCAGTTCGGTCTGGCCCCCCATCTGCTTAACTACACGGGAGTCGGTGCGATGATCATGGGTTTTCACCTTACCGGTCGTTACATAGAAGAGAAAGCTAAGGGGAGAGCATCCGAGGCAATTCAGAAGTTGATGAGCCTGGAGGCGAAGACGGCCAGGGTCAAACGGGACGGTGAGGAAGAGGAGATACCAATAGACGAAGTAGAGGTCGGTGATCTGATGGTGGTCAAACCGGGTGAGAAGATACCGACGGATGGACTCGTCAGAGGCGGAAATTCTTCGGTCGACGAATCTATCGCCACCGGAGAGTCCATGCCGGTAGAGAAGAAGGAAGGCGATGAAGTTATCGGTGCCACCGTAAACAAGCAGGGAGTTCTGGAAGTAGAGGCTACGGGCGTCGGCGAGGATACGTTCCTGTCTCAGGTTGTCAGGCTGGTAGAGGAAGCGCAGGGAACAAAGGTCCCAATCCAGAATTTTGCCGACAGAGTAACGACGTTTTTCGTCCCGACCGTTATCAGTATAGCTCTGATCACTATAGCTCTCTGGCTTGGATTTTCCGGAACTTTCCAGGGTCTGGCCAGCTGGGCTGCCGGCTTTATCCCGTGGATTGATCCGACTCTGGGAGTAGTTTCTCTATCCCTGTTTGCGGGAATTTCGGTTCTTGTCATAGCCTGTCCCTGTGCCCTCGGCCTGGCTACGCCGACAGCTTTGATGGTCGGCTCCGGTAAAGGAGCAGAGAACGGCGTACTGATCAGAAAGGGCGAGGCAATTCAAACCATGAAGGACGTGGATACGATCGTGCTCGACAAGACCGGAACGATAACCCAGGGAGAGCCGGGAGTAACGGATATAATTGCGGGAGAAGCTTCGCAAGAGGAGCTGCTCCGTCTGGCGGCCTCGGCAGAGAGTTCTTCCGAACACCCGCTGGGCGAGGCAATAGTTGAGGAAGCCAGTGGTAGAGGAATAAATACAGAGAAAGTAACCGATTTTTCCGCCCTTGTCGGCAAGGGAGTTGAAGCTCGGCTCGATGACGAAAAGTTGCTGGTAGGTAACAGAGAGTTGATGGACGAAAACGAGATAGACTACGGTGAACTGGCAGACAGAGTTGACGGGCTGGAAAAGGAAGCAAAGACAGCCATGCTGGTCGCTCAGGGAGATAAATTGCTCGGGATAATAGGTGTGGCAGATAGAATCAAGGAAGATTCTGCCGCCGCGATTGAGGAACTGAAAAGGCACGGTCTGGAACCAGTGATGATCACCGGGGATAACGAGCGGACGGCCAGAGCAATTGCGGACCAAGTAGGTATTGACCGCGTACTGGCGGAAGTAATGCCGGATCGAAAGCGCGAAGAGGTAATGAAGCTTCAGGATAAAGGCGAAAACGTGGCAATGGTCGGAGACGGAATCAACGACGCTCCCGCGCTGGAGCAGGCAAACGTGGGAATCGCCATCGGTTCCGGGACGGATATAGCGATCGAGGCCGCCGACATAACGCTGGTAAAAGGTGACCTTTCCGCGGTCGTAAAAGCTGTTAACCTTTCCGAGGCGACGTTTTCTAAGATCAAGGGAAACCTGTTCTGGGCATTTTTTTACAACATCGTCGCGATACCGATTGCCGTCATGGGTTTCCTCCATCCCGCAATTGCAGAGATGGCGATGGCGTTCTCCTCGATCAACGTCGTGACGAACTCCAATCGGCTCAAGGGAGTAGATATTTCCCCGAGCTATCAGTCATGATTTATCGACGATACTACGAGAATATCAGAACGAACCCAGGTGGTGAATAAAATGCCTTGTGTTGACGAAAATGAGCTCGTAAGGGGTGACGAAAAGGGTAGCCTGGAGAATCTCCCCGAAGAAAAGCAAGAAGCGCTTAATAGAATTAGAACAGTTATTGGCCACTCTAAGGGGATCGAGAGTATGATCGAAGAAGAGAGGTACTGTATTGACATCCTAAAACAGATTGCCGCGGTACAATCCTCTCTTTCGAAACTGGCTAACCTTCTGACCAAGGATCACATGCGTGTCTGCCTATCGGAAGCCATAAAGGAAGGGGAAGGGGAAGGAAAAATTGAAGAGTTGGTTGAGGTTCTCAAATACCTGGGTAAGAGTTAAGGTTAATCCATTATCGCTGAGAAGGTTTAACTCGGGGAGGTTTCTTTTGAACTCGATAGCAAGCGACGTTACAGAACTGATCGGGAGTCCGCTCGTTCGGTTGAATAAGTTACCGGAAGAAGGTAGTGCCCGAATACTGGGGAAGCTGGAGTCGGCGAACCCTGCCGGCAGTATCAAGGATCGGGTCGGAATCAACATGATAGACCGGGCCGAAAACCAGGGTCTAGTAGATGACGATACCACAATAGTGGAGCCGACAAGCGGCAACACGGGGATAGGTTTGGCCATGGTCTGCGCGGCCCGGGATTATGACCTGATACTGGTCATGCCTGATTCGGCAAGCAAGGAAAGGCGGGACTTGTTAAAAGCCTACGGGGTCGAACTGGAGCTGACTTCCGGGGACGACGGAATGGATGGAGCAATAGATAGAGCTAAGGAAATCGTGGATTCTGGCTCCAATTATTACATTCCCCTCCAGTTCGAGAACCCGGCCAATCCCGAGATCCATAGAAAAACTACGGCAGAGGAAATTTGGGAGGATACCGGCGGCGAGGTCGATATATTCGTAGCAGGTGTCGGCACGGGTGGGACGATTACCGGCGTTTCGGAAAAGTTGAAAAAGAAAAACCCAGACCTTGTCTCCGTGGCCGTCGAACCAGCGGAATCCCCAGTTCTTTCCGGTGGAGAGCCAGGGGAACACGAAATACCGGGAGTGGGAGCGGGTTTTATCCCGGAAGTACTCAATCAGGAAATAATTGACGAAATTTACCAGGTGGCGAGTTCGGAAGCAAAGGAGACCACGCGTTCCCTGGCGGCGGAAGAAGGAATCCTCGCCGGACCTTCCTCGGGCGCAGCAGCAACGGCAGCTCTTGCGGTCGGGAAAAGGCCGGAAAACAGGGATAAGACGATTGTAGTCGTATTCCCCGATACCGGGGAACGTTACCTCTCGACGGAAGTGTTTGGCGAAAGTTCTGACGGTTAAAGTCGAAGAGGGTTTGACTCAGTTTCAATT
Organism: uncultured Thermotogae bacterium; assembly: GCA_964645955.1. GTDB lineage: Bacteria > Bipolaricaulota > Bipolaricaulia > M55B111 > M55B111 > JAGXLP01. The sequence continues at coordinate 1,141 of CAZYCI010000117.1, read as the reverse complement.
TTTGCGGAGGTGAACAACTTATGTACAATACCATAAAAAGAGAGAACTTGGAAAACAAGCTTGAGAACCAGTGCGGATATACGCTGATAGAGGTACTGGAAGAAGAAGAGTACGAGAAAGGGCACTTACCGGGTGCCATAAACATACCACTTGCGGATATAGGCAAGGAAGTCAAGGGCGAGCTGGATACGGACCGAGAGATAATCGTTTACTGCGCCGACGAGGACTGTGGAGCCAGTCCAGCGGCCGCCGAAAAACTGGATAAGCTTGGCTTTAAGAACGTTTACGACTACGAAGGCGGCAAGAAGGATTGGGTTGAAGCGGGAAACAAGGTATTAACTGAGGATTAAGTACTTCAATCCGTCCTGGAGTTTTAAACCTAGTAAAGGAGGTTCTTATGAAGGTAAGGGAAGCGAAAGCGGAATGGAACGGAAATCTGGTCGACGGAAACGGAAAAATGAAACTCGGCAGCGGGGCTTTTGAAGGACAGTACTCTTTTGCCTCGCGGTTTGAGAATGGCAGCGGCACCAACCCGGAAGAACTTATCGGGGCGGCCCACGCCGGTTGTTTTTCGATGGCTCTGTCGAACGTGCTGGAGGAAGAGGGCTACGAGCCGGAAAAAATTGAAACCGATGCGAAGGTCAGCCTGGACGAAGTCGAAGGGGACTACAAAATTACCGGAATAGAACTCATCACCGAAGGCGTCGTTCCTGATATCGCAGAAGATGACTTCCTCGAAGCCGCGGCAGTGGCTAAGGAAAACTGTCCCGTGTCAGTAGCGCTATCATCGACGAATATAGATCTGAAAGCAAGTTTGAAGTAAAAGGAGTTTGTCCGCCTCAACCCTCGGTATCGGGGGTTGAGGCGATTTTTTATTAATCCTTCAGTTTCTTCCAGACCTTTTCCGGGGTAAAGGGCGGATTCTTGAGCTGAATTCCAACTGCGTCCCTGACGGCGTTCGATATCGCCGGTATTGCTCCGTTTATTCCGATTTCTCCGACGCTCTTCGCACCCATCGGCCCGGTGGGTTCGGAAGATTCCACTAAAATGACTTCAATATCCGGAATGTCCTCGGAATTGGGTATCTTATAGTCAAAGAAACTCGGGTTTGTCATCCGTCCGTCGCTGGTAAACTCCATCT
>CAZYCI010000116.1:0-4540 GCA_964645955.1 uncultured Thermotogae bacterium | reverse complement strand
GAACGCTTCTTCCACGTTCGATAGGAGTCTGGGAGGCATCCAGCTCTTACTGTTTGTTACTGGAGGATGGACCTACTCGAATTCAATCAGAGGTTTAATCACTCCGTCCTCTTTGGTCTTCATTATCTCGTATCCCTTCTCCACTTCGTCAAAACCAAATCTATGGGTGGTCATGGCCGTAGGGTCGACCTTACCCTCGTCTATTAGCCTGAGCAGTCTTTCCAGCCTGACTCTTCCTCCCGGACATAAGGCCGTGTTGATGGTGATATCGGACATCCCGACACCCCAGCCATCCCGGGGAATCCTGACGAACTCGCCTTCTCCATGGTAACCGATGTTCGAAACCGTTCCGCCCGGACGGGTAACGTCAACGCAATCCTCGAAAGTTTTCGAGGAACCGAGGGCTTCAATCGACGAGTCAACTCCCCTTCCGTCAGTTAGTTCCATTATCCGTTCGACGGGGTCTACTTCTTGAAAATCTATTACCTCGTCGGCTCCATAACTCCGGGCCAGTTCGGCTCTTTTCGGGTTGGTTTCTACTGCGTATACCTTGGCAGCGCCCTTAAGAACTGCCCCTTTGGTTGCCATTAATCCGACCGGTCCCTGAGCAAATACTGCCACCGTGCCACCGAGAGGAATCTCTGCCTTTTCGGCGCCGGCAAAACCAGTGCTGAGCATGTCAGTAACGTATACTGCTTCCTCGTCGCTAACTCCCTCGGGTATCGGTGCCAGATTACCATCGGCATCGTTGACATGTACGTACTCGGCAAACGTTCCGTCCTTGACGTTGGCAAACATCCAGCCGCCGAGGGCTCCATGGCTCTGTGACGGATATCCTCTCTGAGAGGCGTCCGAAGACCAGTCCGGCGTTATCGCTCCGACAGCGACTCTGTCACCGGGTTCGTATAGTTCTACTTCCTCTCCTACGGACTCAACTATACCAACTACTTCGTGTCCCAGAGTCAGATCTTCCTTTTCTCCGATTGCTCCACCGACGGTATGGACGTCCGAAGTACAGACGAGACCTTTTGTCGGTTTTAGTATCGCGTCGTTCGGACCCGCTTCCGGCTTGTCCTTATCTATAACTCCAACTGATCCAATTTCCTTCATTACGAAAGCTTTCAAAGGTGCCCACCTCCGAGCATATTGAGAATGTGTTCACTATTACAATCTTATACTACGGCAAAAATTGATGGCTTGCAACCCAACCATAAACTTAAGGAGAAGAGAACAAGTCTACCTTGAAAGCAGGGAAGTTAGAGGTCTATTAAGGGGGTGAACTTAGCCTTCGACTAGCTCTTTCAAACGCTCGCTCATGGTGCCGTCGGGTAGCATCCAGTCCGGATGGGGTTCGCCGTTTTCTTCTTTTTTATACCTCTGACAGCTCCCCCAGTCGCCGTGGCAGTACTTCTATTTCCACATTTTTCCAGTTCGGTCCTTTCCACGGTCAATACCTCAAAACTTATTAGAAAAACGGGGTCGATTAACCTTCATCCGATAGGTCAAATACGTCGAGACCCGTAGAAGGATCGTACTTGTGCTTTAACGGATTGTTCGGCGTAGTCAGTATCATGATTTCAAAAGTGCCGGATACCCTTGCCATCCCACAATGTCCGGCCCTTGGGTTAAAATCCGGATCACTAACCGTAATGTGGGTATGTATCTTGTCCGGGCCGATGTTTCCGGAAAAGCTCGGCACTTCGAAAGTTCCTTCGAATTCTTCTTCCCGGTATTCCTCGCTCTCCACGTCGTAATTCCCGAGCTTGACCCGGTCCACGGCACCTATGCCCTGAAGAAATCCGTTAGCTATATCGTACTGATCCCTGAGTTCCTCAAGGCAGGCCAGGACTTCCTCGCCCCTCTCAAGTCTGACAAAAATGCGGTCCCCGTAACGGGTAGATTCCATTTTGTACCTCCTTTTTCATTCGCTTAGTTGCCCAATCAAGGATCAATTTATCCGAACTGAACCTCTCCTTCCTCTATCATTTTAACCATTATTTCAACGATCTCCGAACCATACTTCTTCTCTTTTCCCTCTTTCAACTCTTTCAGCACAGCGCTTTTGGATTTTGCCCGCCTATAGGGTCGCCTCGAACTCATTGCCTCCGTTACGTCACAAACGGCCAGGATCTTTGCTTCCAAAGATATTTCGTCTCCCTGGAGACCGTCCGGATAACCCGATCCATCAAGGCGTTCATGGTGGTGCAGAACCATCTCCGCAATCGGCCAGGGGAAATCGGCACCCTTGAGAATTCTCTCAAAACCAGCTCTTGGGTGTGTTTTAATCGCTTCCCATTCGAGTTCCGATAGTTCCCCCGTTTTTGCCAGTATACCGGGGGGGATACTTATCTTGCCGATATCGTGGAGTGTTCCTCCTAAGTAAAGACCTTCGACTAATTCTTCATCCAGCCCCAGTCTTTTCCCGATTCTCTTTGCCATTTTACCTACTTCACGTGAATGGCCGGAGGCATAAGGATCAACCTGCTCTAACATCCGAGAGGAGACACGAGCTAGATCGACCAAAGCTTTCTCGTGTTTTTGCTCTGCCTCTCTCCTGGCCGTGATATCGTGAACGGTGTGGAAAAAGACGGTTTTTCCGTTATGTTCCAGACCTTTTATCGGATAGATGGCGGATTTCAACCATGAACCCGCCTCTTTGAATACGCTCGAAGTCGGCTCTGGAGTCTCCATTTGAGCGGACTTTTCCAGCGGGCACTTCGATATCGGGCCGCTGGCTCCGTGAATTACTTTTGGACAATAACTACCTAGGACTTCTTCCGGTTCCATATCGTATTGCCGGCGCAGGGCCTTATTTACGAGGATGATTTCGTGATTTTCATCCACGAGCATCACATAGTAAGGCAAAGAGTCAAGCAGCTTTAATATTGAAGTACCGCCTACTAGATCGGGCAGGACAGCACCTTTACCGGCTGTCTGTTCTGCCAAAAATTGCTACCCCCTTATATTGTATTTTCTGGGAAATGTCGCTTATTTGTATGTTAAGGTAATCCACCTGCTGTTGCAGTTAGAAATATCTATTGTTGGGCTCCGATTGAATTTGGGGGAGTCTACTCTGTCATCTTGAAGAAGCGGCGAACTTATCTCCGATAGAAAGGATCAAGTTTCCGCCCTACCCGAAATTGCAAATGGTTCAAAGACCGAAAATATAAGGTAAGTACCAGCACTGAGCCAATAAAATAAGTAGGCAAGAACTTCCGTGAAGGAAGGATTACCATTATAACCTACCAGTGCGGTTAGTATGGAGCCAAGCGCTCCGTCTTCATTGATTATAAAGTTAGTATTCCAGACGTGTTCAATCAGGGGAGGAATCATCCCGACTTCGTTTAATTCGTGAACTCCATAGGCAACTAAACCCGCAGCAAATACGACCAGTATAGCGCTCGTAGTCTTGAAGAAAGCTTCAAGATCGAGCAGGTAAACGCCTCTGAACGCCAAAACGGCCAAAGTAATTACAACTGCCAGACCGGCACCAAAACCGACGACCGTCCTGTAGGGTGCCCTTACCGCTAGAGTTCCCACCAGAAGTACCGTCTCAACCCCTTCCCGAAATACTGCCAGGAAAGCGAGTGACGCCAGGCCGGCCAACTTTCCTCGGGTAAGAGACGTGTCGATTTTTTCATGAATTCTATCCTTGATTTTATTTGAAGTTCTGGCCATCCATACTATCACGTAAGTGAGAACTGCGGCAGCCGACAGCGATGCGATCCCCTCAAATATCTCCTGCTGACCACCTTCTAGCGACGCAGCGGCCGAAAAAAAGACCCAGCCGAGGAGTCCACTCGCCACGACAGCCGCCCCAGCGCCGGAATAGATATATTTATTGAACTGACTCTTTTCTATCTTGGAAAGGTAAGCTACCATGATACCAATAATCAGCGCCGCCTCCAGAGCCTCTCTAAAAGTTATTAAAAAGCTGGATAACATTTTCACTCTCCTCGAGAAATTTAGGCTAAGCTAATTTATTATAAGAATTGTTATATTTTGAACAAGGCATGAAATATTTATCCATAGTAGCTTGCCTGCCCTGGGTCTAAAAAGAGGTTCTGCTCTCCTGTTTACTACTCCGAGCAATATCACTATAAGAGGCACGATGAAGGCAAGGTTGTAGAGCAACATATAACTCGGGCTACTCCAGTAAGTGGTCTGAGAAGAGAGTAATCCTATTATGAACACTCCCAAAGGGAACGCACAGAGCGCCATAAAAAAACCCCAACAATCGAAGAAAAGTAGCTTTCTTCAACCAGTCCTTCTCTTTTTAATGAAAATTACTCCGGGTCGTATGCAAATTACGGTTGTAATGATACTGGGATTTTTGTCAGCAAGTATGAGCACCTGCTTGGACGAGTGCTTGTTCTGAAAGGGGGAGCAGCAGACATCGTATAAATGTAGTTCTTAACCCCTTGTAGATTGTAGGCCAGCAATATTGGAACCTGGTCGGGGAGACTGGATTTGAACCAGCGGCCCCCTGCTCCCAAAGCAGGTGCGCTTCCAAACTGCGCCACTCCCCGTTAACAAGGTA
>CAZYCI010000115.1:2650-4543 GCA_964645955.1 uncultured Thermotogae bacterium | reverse complement strand
AGCGCCAGGAACCGGCTCTGATAATTCTGGACCTGATGCTTCCGAAAAAGGACGGACTCGAGGTGGCCAAGGAGATAAGGAAGGAGTCTCAGGTCCCGATCATCATGCTTACGGCAAAGACGGAAGAAGCCGATCGGGTAACCGGGCTGGAGATCGGTGCCGACGACTACGTGACAAAACCGTTCAGTCTCAGGGAGCTGTCTGCTCGAATCAAGGCAGTTCTACGCCGTTCCGAAGGTGATCTTGGAAAACAGGACACCATCAATCGGGGAGAGCTGTCGATCAATCCAGAAACTCATCAGGTAAAACTCGAGGGCGAGGTAGTCGACCTGACCCCGACGGAATTCGACCTGCTTCTCGCCCTGGCCAGGAGACCCGGTCGCGCGTTTACTAGAAAAAACCTGCTGGAGGAAATCGGTCACTATCCCGGAGAAGGAGTAAAAAGAAAGATAGATACTCACGTCAAAAACCTGCGGAAAAAACTGTCCGGACCGAACGAGCGTCCCCGGTTTATCGAAACCGTCCACGGAGTTGGCTACCGCTTTCGTAAAGAAGATGACGAGGAGTCATGAAAGGCCTCTTCAGTTCTTTTCGCTTCAAACTGGTTTTATCACTGTTCTTAATAGTCATCGTAATTCTTGGCTCCCTCTACTACGTAGTAAACAGAACTACTCAGAGTGAGTTCCGGAATTACGTCGTCCGGGGCCGGAGCAACCAGCTTCGGGGAATCAAGGAAACGCTGCTGAGTTACTACCGGGCGAACGGTTCCTGGAACGGGGTGGATTCTGTACTCAGGGATAGAGTTGAACCAAGTACTGGAGGCAACGGAAAAGGGCCAGGCAGCTCCGGCAGTTCTCCAGTCGGCAGCGCACACAACGTCTCTCTTGCCGGTCCGAACGGAAGCATTGTCGCCTCCTACGATGGAAACCTAGTTGGAAAAGAGATTCCCGGTGATCTGCTTGCTCAGGGTATGGCGCTCGAGCTGGATGGCCAAAGGGTGGGAACTATACTAGCTGGCCCCCTCCTGGCCGACGAACTGGACCGGCCGGAACAGCAATTCCTGGAATCCGTAAACAGGAGGATAATTTATGCCGGTGCCGTCGGACTTGTCGCAGCACTTTTACTCGGCTGGCTCCTGGTCAGACAGCTAACGCGACCTCTGAACAAGCTAACACGGGCAACCAGGGAGGTTTCTCAGGGTGAACTGGACCAACGAGTTTCCGTGGATTCAAACGACGAGCTTGGCGAGCTTGCCAAGGCGTTTAACAGGATGACGAGTAACCTCCAGGAATCGGAGGAGATCCGACGTCGGATGATCGGGGATATCGCCCATGAATTGCGAACCCCGCTTACTGTCTTAAGCGGCGAAGTCGAAGCAATCAGAGAAGGGGTCTACGAACCGACCGACGAAAAGCTGGAGGAGATTCAGGAGGATATAAACCTGCTGAATCGACTGGTCGAGGACCTTCGGGAACTGACGCTGGCCGAGGCCGGCGAACTGGAGTTAAACAGAGGTCCGACTGACCTCGCGAAGCTCGTTAGGCGATCAGCAAGTAAGCTGAGCGATCACGCTGCGGAAACTAACGTGGAACTAAAAACGGATTTACCCGAGGCACTGCCCGAAATAGAGCTCGACGCCGACAGGATATCACAGGTCATCACCAACCTGGTGAAGAACGCGATTCGTCATACCGACCAAGGAGAAGTTCGGATAGCCCTCGAGGAACGGCCTGAGGATATAGTTGTGAAAATCGCCGATACCGGGGAAGGCATTCCGGAAGAAAATCTGGAACACGTTTTCGACAGGTTTTACCGGGTGGATAGCTCTCGTGCAGGCGAAGGCGGGTCCGGTCTGGGTTTATCGATAGCGAAAGAGCTGGTGGAGGCCCACGG
>CAZYCI010000115.1:0-2550 GCA_964645955.1 uncultured Thermotogae bacterium | reverse complement strand
GGTTCACGAACATAGTTCAATTTAAAAGTTTGACTGTACTGTAAGACGAAAGTAATACCGAGAGGAGAACTATTTCATTTGCTGAATTCTCACCCTGCTATAGGATAATTTGATGCTAAGTATTCGATAGTTGATATAACCAGTGAGAATTAAAGAGGGTCAGTAATGTTTAAAAAAATGGCGTCAAAAAGACGGATTTCTCTTCTGATATTTACTTTAATTTTTGTTTTTATCTTCCTCCTGTGCGCTCAAACCGAGGTAACTGCTTACAGCGATTATATTCGGGCTGAGTCCGGCATTGAACACAAAGTTTTCGGCTTCAACCAACCCAGAGGCTCCAACCAGCTAATAGTCTATACTCCTGAATACGGCAAGAGGACTAGAACTAACCCCTGGGGAGCCGAAGCAATTGTAAAAAACGATAGGGTAACGGAAATCAGGCAAGGCTTTCTGACTGAAATGCAGGATTCACCCATACCCGAAAACGGCTACGTCGTATCGGGTCATGGCGGGGCAAAGGAATGGATAAATTCCAACCTGGAGAAGGGGATGAAAGTGGAATTGGTCGAAAAGGGGCGGACAAAAGTCGGAATACTGGTAAGCGGATACAACCTGCACTGGTATAACCAGATGGGGCTAGACGCTCCGGATTGGGCATATTTTCAAGAGATGCAAAATTTAGTGGAGCTAGTCAGGAATCTGGGATACAAGGTAGTTCTCTTTTCGGATAAGGATCTTGAACAGGCGTATGATCAAAGCCCTCAAAATAAGGGGTTTGTTAACTTAGCAGAGATCAAAACCTTGATTTTACCCAACACCAGACGAATAAGTTCAAAACAAGTGAAAAACGTTAGGCAATTCGTAAACAAGGGTGGCACTGTACTGGCCACAATGCAGGCTTCCTTTAGGAACGCAAGCGACCAGAAAGTTGGAAGCGGCAACTATCAACTAGACAGTATCTTTAAGGTAACCTATGACTCCTTCTCCTGGGAACAAGGGCAACACGCTTATATAAAGGCAAGCAAAGAGCACGAAATTTGGCAAGATTTGCCTGATACGGTAGAAAACGAAAGAGGCTGGGCAATGGTAAACAGACCGAAACCAGAAGGGCGAGTTCTGGGAACATGGTTAACTTCCAGCGAAGAAAAATCTCATCCTGACGAAAAAAATGCGGCCATCGTCGAAGGGAAAAGGACGCTTTACGTCGGCGAGCAATTACTTACGCCCGAAAATTTCCAGAACGAAGGTACAAGAGAGCTACTTGGAAACATGATAAAGTATCTATACCGACTAGAAAAAAATTTCGAAGGCAGCAATACTGCGGAAATCGCCGGCCAAAACGATGTCGAGGAAGCTGGAACCCCAGATACAGAAAACCAAAACAGCCTGGGTATCCAGCTGCTTGCCGGAGCAGGAATGGTGGCAGCAGTAGTGGGTTACTTTATATTCACGAGCAATTAGGATTTTTCAAATGTCGCCTTCGTTTACCTTATATGAAATTACAAGCTCGGAGCAGGGGTTGTGACGACTGTTCTGGAATAATTTAGAAGAGGAAGATGCGTTTTAAACACACTTCCTTAGTCAAGTCGCTTCTCCTTTTTATCTCTGTTCTACTTATGGTTTCTGTCCATTCCGGTTTGGTTCATGCTCACAATCGTGATGCAACAGTGGATTATGCCAGCTATTTTTACGATAAAGTTACCAGTGACGGTAAATACTGGGTCAGCCAATGGATTGATGAAGAAAAAGTTGACTCGGAAGCCTGGTCTTACCCACCGGGTACGGATTTAAGTATAATTCAGGATTACTTGAACGTTAAAAACCCAGGGGAATGGGCGAGCACCGACTGTGCCCACTTCGTTTCCTCCGCAATTGGATCCCCTCCTAGCCACAAAGGCCACAGGGGTGGTGGCCTAGAGGTTCCGGATCGGGCAGACGGGTACGGGGAGCCCGGCGCCAATAAACTGATAAACTGGGCCGTCAAAAACGTTGGAGAAGAAGTAGATACAGTTGACGAGTTAAAAAAGGGAGACGTCATCGGCTACGACCTGGATAAGGACGGCTACATTGATCATACGGCGGTATACCTCGGTGACAGGGAGGCAGCTACCCATTCTGCTTCCTGGAAAGGACACTGGCATTTAGGTTACGACCGGGAAGGATTTGAACCCACCTTCGTACACATAACGAAAGAAGTCGAACCAAAAATTCCCTGGAAGCTGTTGACGGGAGTGGGGGCAGCAGTTGTGGCGATAGTAGGCTGGCTAATTCTGCAGTAGGGATTAACTGACTGGAAGAATCTTCCCCATAAGCATTGACCCAGCTTTCAACATCGAAGATCCCAGGAGAAAAGGGTACATCGGACTCGATGGGATGCATGCATCCGAACAAGGTCAACAGTTCATTGCCGATCTTCTCCATAAGGCTGGATACGAACCAATAGAATAGAGGCTCTCCATTCTAAACTATTACACTGACTTCGGTTTACCAAAGGAGATTTTACATACCAGTAAATCCACTTTACATATTTTAGGCAAAAACTTGACAAAT
>CAZYCI010000114.1:0-4573 GCA_964645955.1 uncultured Thermotogae bacterium | reverse complement strand
TCAAATCTGGACGTAAGTTACGGGGGCGACGGAAACGGAGAGAAAGTTATCTCAGGCCTGAACCTCTCAATTGACGAAAACTCGAGTCTTGGTATAATAGGGCCAAACGGCTGCGGGAAGACCACCCTGCTTCATACTCTCGCCGGATTGCACGATAACTATACGGGTGAACTACAATTAGGAGTCCACGAAGACAAAGTCGCACTCATTCTGCAGGACATAGGGCTTTTGCCCTGGAAAACCGTACGGAAAAACGCCAGCCTCGGCCTGGATCTCGGTCAAAGCGGGGACTATTCCAACGTCGAGGACCTGCTTCGAGAACTCGATCTCTACGACCATAGAGAAGATTTTCCTTCCCAGCTTTCCGGCGGTCAGAAACGAAAACTCGGGCTCGCCCGGGCTCTGGCGGTGGACCCCCGGGTCCTGTTGATGGACGAACCGCTGGTTTCCCTGGACGAGTTTACTAGAGAGGAACTACAGAACAAGATACTTACTTTGTGGCAGGAAAGAGACTTGACCATGGTTACGGTAACCCACGACATGGAAGAAGTCGCTTTCCTGGGGCAGAAAATCGCGGTTTTATCTTCCGTTCCAGCTACACTAAAATGCCTGATAGACAATAGCGGCGCAGGGGAAGTCGAGTTTCGCGGCAGTAAGGATTTTTACGGAACCGTCAAAAAAACCAGGCAGGAACTCCCATGAAAAAAGGCATCACGCGTTACGTTGTTAGTTTTACCGTCGTATTGCTTCTCTGGTGGCTTACCAGCTGGCTGGTCGGTCTGCTTCTTTCCGGCCCGAAGAGCTCCGTCCTGCCCGGTCCTGTAAATGCTTTCTCCACTCTGATCAATCACTGGAGAGATATCTGGCCAAATTTCCTCAGAAGCGGATATCGACTCGTAGTTGCTCTGGGGCTCGCGATACTTTTTGGCTCAACCGCGGGTCTGATAATTGGCTTTGAGAAATCGGTAAATAAGTACGTATCGCCCGTCCTATACCTCCTTTACCCCATACCGAAGATAGTATTTTTGCCGGTTATTCTGATCATCTTTGGTCTCGGCGACCTGTCCCGCGTAATATTTATATTTCTGGTCGCCATATTCCAGGTAACCATCAGCGCCCGTGACGCCGCAAAGAACATATCCCCCAGGTGGATAAAAGCCGTACAGAGTTCCGGCGGGAACAGGTTACAGATATACCGCCACGTCGTTATTCCTGCCACCCTCCCAAATATTTTGAGCAGTGTAAGGATAAGCATCGGTCTGGGGATCGCGGCCTTATACCTTGCCGAGTTATCTTACACCAACCAGGGTCTTGGTTATTACATAGATAATTCCTGGAAGGTTTTTGCCTATTCGGACGTATTCGCCGGCATTCTTGCCTTTGCCATCCTCGGGTTAGGACTCTATCTGATAATTGACCTGATAGAGAGAGTTTTTTGTAGGTGGCACCTCGAAGAGGGGAGCTGAAATTAACCATGAGAAAAACCGGAAAGAAGGAAGTCAGTCTGTTGCTTTTTCAGGGCAAGGACGGCAAAAAGGTCGATGAGGCCAGAGAGACGATAGCCGACTGGGCAGACAAAACCGGTATAAAGCTTCATGAGATCTCCGAACAGGGAGACATCAAGGACGCACTAACTGAAAAAGGTACTGAAACCATAATGCTCAGCCTGGGTGGGGACGGAACTTTCTTGAAGGCCGCCGACATGATTGCCCCCTACCTGATCCCGATCCTCGGGGTAAATCTGGGAAAACTCGGTTTCCTATCCGGCTTGAACTCCTCCGAACTCGAAAGCGGCCTCGAGGGGATTACCAGAGGGGAGTTCGCTGTCAAGGAGCTGACAAGGTTAAAGTGCAGCGTTGAGACCGAGGACAAACAAAATATCGAAGAATTCACCGCCCTTAACGAGGTAGTTGTTTCCAGAGGTGAAACACCCGGGCTGGCGGACCTGGAATTGTTTTTGGATTCCAGGAAGGTCGCTACCTACCCCGGTGATGGGTTGATTGTCTCCACCCCTACGGGCTCTACTGCCTACTCGCTCTCCTGCGGAGGACCCCTGATTACGAGAAATGCGTCGGCTTTTAGCATCACCCCCCTTAACGTCCATAAATTGGGGCTCCGGCCGATCATCTGTTCCGACGATACGGAAATCAGAGTGAAAACAAACAACCCCGCGGTTGTGGAAGTCGATGGGAAGCGAATCGAGGGGCTGAAACCGGGAAAATCCGCAGTAATGACCAAATCAGATACTCCGACACTCATGATAATTCCGGAAGGCCAGGGCAATTTCTTTGAGACAGTAAGAAACAAGTTAAACTGGGATAAGGATCGCGGAACCCGTGTTTAAACGGACGATTCCCTCCAATTACGACTACTTCTTTTGTTGATTTAGCCGACCTATATAGTTATTATGGTTTACATGAACTGGATCATTGCGCTTATAATTTTCATACTAACGTATGCCGTTTTATTTTCCGAGAAGGTCGATCGCACGATAGTTACTTTGGCTGGCGCTTTATCGGTTTTGCTGGCCGGCATAGTGCTTGGCTTCTATTCTCAGCACGAGGCCTTCCTGGCCATTGACTTTGATACAATCGCTTTAGTACTCGGAATGATGGTCATGGTAGGAACCGTAGAGAGCACCGGCCTGATAGAGTATTTAGCGATCTATATAGCTAAGAGGACAGAAGGTAAGATCTGGCTCCTTTTGGTCGGTCTCGGAGCATTTACTGCGGTTGCGTCGGCAGTCATGGATAACGTTACTACCATGGTACTGGTTGCACCGACAACACTCTCAATTACCGATTTACTTGGTCTGTCAGCGATACCGTTCCTTATATCCGAATCGATGTTATCGATAGTTGGTGGGCTATCTACTCTCATTGGCGCCCCCCCGAACATAATGATAGGATCGGCAGCAGACCTAGGGTTCAACCAGTTCATAGCCCACCTAGGCCCGATAGCTCTTTTGGTCTGGTTTGTATCAGTAGTTTACTTCTGGTTTAAGTTCAACAAATCCCTGCCCGAGGAGGCAAGTCAGCGTGGGGCCCTGGAGGAAATGGATCCAAGTAGAACGGTCGAGAACTGGAACGACTTTCGTAAAGCAATTGCCGTTATAAGTATCGTAATCGGCCTTTACCTGGTCCACGGTTTTATCGGACTAGAACCACCGACCGTGGCTTTTATTGGTGCAGTTCTAGCGCTCTCTCTGATCAGGCCGGACGTGAAGGAGACCCTCTCCGACGTGGAGTGGAGCGTGCTCTTTTTTTACTCCTCCCTCTTCGTTCTCGTAGGGGGGCTGGAGCAAACCGGGGTTATCGACCAAATCGCACTTAAATTTGGCCACATAGCCGAGCACTATCCCGCTCTCGCACCAGTTGCGCTGATCTGGCTAGCCGGCATCTTATCCGGGATAATAGATAACGTACCGCTTACGATAGCCCTGATTCCGGTCATACATAGCCTTGGAAGCATTCACGGCATCCACCTGAATTCTTACTGGTGGGCGCTGGCCCTGGGAGCCGTCCTGGGGGGAATTAGTTCCCCGGTGGGATCTTCAGCCAACGTAATATCCGTATCCCTGAGCGAAAGAACCGATAACCCGATTACGTTTTTTCGCTGGATAAAAGTTGGTCTACCGTTAACGATCCTCAATCTGACTCTGGCAAGCCTGTTTCTCTTCTTTGGAATGAGATTGGGTTTGATGTAAATCTTTAGGAGAAAACCGTGTCTCTAGAGCTTATATTTTCGACTATCATCTTTATCGGTACCTATATAGCAATCCTCACTGACAAGGTAGAAAGATCTCTTGCAGCCATCTCCGGCGCAGTTTTGATGGTCGTAACCGGTCTCTACTTTGGCTTCTATACTGAAACAGAAGTTATTACTGAAGCCATAGACTGGAATACGATAGGCCTGCTCCTCGGAATGATGATGGTCGTGGGCGTTCTAAAGGACTCCGGCCTATTCGAGACCCTGGCGATATGGGCCGCCAAACTTGCTCGCGGGGATTACTTTCGTATGATCCTCTTGTTCGGCTTTCTCGCCGCGATAATGTCGACGACGATTGATAACGTAACCACTATACTACTCGTTGCCCCGATATCCATGTCAATCAGTGCGGTTCTTGGTATTGACCCAAAACCGATTCTGCTAACACAGGCCCTGTTTTCGAACGTCGGAGGTGTCGCCACGCTGGTCGGTGATCCGCCCAACATAATGATCTCCAGCGCCGGAGGGTTTCAGTACCTGGATTACATCTATAACCTGGCACCAACAGTCCTGATTTGCACGCTCGTATCCGTCATTCTGTTCAAAATTGCATTTGCGGAGAAGGCGGAGACGGAGAACGACAAGATAAACAAGGAGGCACTGGCGGGGATCATGGATAGAAAGGCAACTCAGGAAGTTGCAGACTGGACGCTGCTAAAAAAAGGATTATTTGGGCTGAGCTTTATTATCATTCTATTCGTCCTGCATAGCGTCGTGGCAATAACGCCTGCTACGGTAGCACTCTCCGGAGCCACCTTAATCCTGCTGATGACGAGACCCGACATGGACGAGTTGCTCGATCGGG
>CAZYCI010000113.1:0-4592 GCA_964645955.1 uncultured Thermotogae bacterium | reverse complement strand
GTCCTCGATGATCTTCTCCAGCTTATCTTTAACGTATTCTCGGTCGATCTCCTGCACGCCTTTTTCCATACCGGGGGCCTCAAAGGATATTTCTTCCATCAACTTCTCCATGACGGTTTCAAGCCGCCGCGCCCCAATGTTTTCCGTCGTGTCGTTCAACTGAGCAGAAGCCCTGGCAATCTCATCTATAGCACCGTCCGTAAATTTCAGATCCAGGTCCTCTACTTCAAGCAGCGATCTGTATTGCTTTACTAACGCGTCCTTCGGTTCGGTGAGAATCCGTTTGAATTCTTCCTTCCCAAGGCTATCGAGTTCGACCCGAATCGGGAGCCTACCCTGAAGCTCCGGTATCAGGTCGGAGGGCTTGGAGACGTTAAACGCTCCTGCAGTAATAAACAGGATGTTCTCGGTATTTATCGTGCCCTGCTTGCTCCGAACGGTCGAACCTTCCAGCAGCGGTAATATATCCCGCTGAACGCCCTGACGGCTGACACCGGGACCGCCACCGCCGGACTCGCCCGGCTGGTCTCCGGCTATCTTGTCTATTTCGTCCAGGAATATTATTCCCGCTTCTTCGGCCAGTTCTCGCCCACGGCGCTTGATTTCCTGTTCGTTCAGGAGCTTGTCTACCTCCTGATCGAAAAGGAGGTCCCGGGCTTCTTTTATCTTGACCCGTTTGGTCTCTTCCTTGGAAGGAAATATATTGCCAAGCATATCCCCCATATTTATACCCATCTGGTCCATTCCCTGGTCCGAAAAGACTTCGACCTGAGGCGAGCTGGACTGTTTAACCGATACCTCTATGTACCGGTCATCCAGGTCTCCCTGCTTAAGTTTTCTCCTCAACTTATCCCTGGTCCGTTCCAGGCTTTCCGACCTCTCCTCGCTTGCTTCTTCGGCGGGCAGCAATTTATCCAGAATTCTTTCCTCGACCATCTCGTGGGCCTCGCCCTCTACTTTCTCTATTTCGCTCTGGCGCACCATCTCTATTCCCCGGCTCATCAGGTCCCTGATCATCGATTCGACGTCCCTGCCCATGTAGCCGACCTCGGTAAACTTCGTGGCCTCCACCTTCAGGAACGGTGCTCGGGCAACCCGGGCCAGCCTCCGGGATATCTCCGTCTTGCCAACGCCGGTCGGACCGATCATCAGGATATTTTTCGGCTTGATATCGTCCTTTATCTCGCCCTCTACCTGCTGTCTTCTCACCCTGTTACGGAGGGCAATTGCGACTGAGCGTTTGGCGTCGTCCTGACCGATTATGTACTCGTCAAGCCTTGCGACGATTTGCTCTGGCGTCAGATCCTCGTTTCCCGAGCCAATTACTGATGGCAAATTAACCATTATATTTCCCCCTCTCCATTACCATTCGATGGTCTCCAGTGAAATCTGATCGTTAGTGTAAACGTCAATGGAAGAAGTTATGGTCAGGGCTTTTCTTGCCACTTCCTCCGCGCTCAGTTCAGAATTATCGAGCAGGGCCCGGCCCGCGGCAAGTGCGTAGGAACCGCCGGAACCTATTCCAATTACGTTGTGGTCCGGACGTAAAACGTCGCCCGCTCCGGAAATCAACAGTAACGAATCGTCGTTAACCACGACCATCAGGGCTTCCAGCTTCCGCAGGATCTTGTCCGTGCGCCATTCTTTGGTTAGCTCGACCGCGGCTCGCTCCAGCTTGCCGCTGTACTGTTCCAGCTTACCTTCGAACTTGTCAAAGAGGGTCATCGCGTCCGCCGTAGAGCCCGCAAAGCCGGCCAGAACTTCCCCATCGTAGAGGACCCTGACCTTGTTCGTGTTATTCTTTATCACAGTGTCTTCCATGGTGGCCTGGCCGTCGGAAGCAACAACCGACTTCCCTTCCTCTTCGGACCGAATAGCGATTATAGTAGTGCTCTTTATAAGCTCGCTTTCTTCGTCATCAGTTTCTTTTAACATAACTGTAGAAGTTTACGGACTTGGAATGATTGTATCAACTGGACTGGGAACCAAAACCGCAGTAGGGACAGACCTCACCGGGGTAAACTCCCCCGCAGGAGGGGCACTCGTTCCAGCCGTTTTCCAGCCTGACTTTTCGCTTTTTTTGCTGAGTAACGAGCAACTCTTTCAAGCTGGCGGCCGTCTCTCGATCCAGATCGGTCTTTTCTAAAGCTGCTTCTATCTTTTCGTACTCTTCTTCCGAAAGCGATACTTCCTCGAGATCGAAGTCCTCCGCTTCGGGAGTCTCACGGGAAGGGAAACGCCCCAGTTCGAACTTCAGTTTAGTTATTTCCGTCTCTTCAAGGTTCTCGTTCAACTCGTCTAGGAACTGGCCCTCCAGGTAGGAAAGTTCCTGCTTCGCTGCGGCCGAGGGAACTTCAAGCACCAGCGTATCGCCTTTAACCCTCTTGGGTCGGGCTATCTTTCCCACTTCCCCCGCCACCTGGTTCCAGACGAAGACCGGCTCCTGTTCCCTGAACTCGTCCAGGAGGTTATTTCTTTTGAAAATCGAATACAGGTAACTCTTTTCGGCGGTCATTTCGGTTCAATCCTTCCGGCCTCGAGCTGGAACACGGAAAATTCTCCGGTAAGTTTTCCAAAAGCCCGGTTGCGGGTGGCCGTCGTCATGAAGATCTGCGGCCCCTCGGGCACGTTCTGCAGGAAGGCCTCACCCCGGCTTCTATCCAGTTCGCTCAGTATATCGTCCAGAATCAGCACCGGCCAGTCATCGAATCTCCGGTTATAAAGCTGTAAATAACCGAGATAGGTCGCTATAACGGCAGTGCGAAGTTCTCCCTGTGACCCGTATTTCCTGAGATCCCTGCCCTCCAGCCTGTAACCGAACTTATCCCTGTGGGGACCAACGACGGCCGTTTCCCGCTCCAGTTCCTTCTCCCTGTTATTTTCAATTCTCTCCTTTAACCAACCCTTTACGCTCTCTTCTGTTGCCTCTTCCGGCAGTTCCTCTTCGTAGTTCAAGCTCAATTCTTTCCCACCTTCTACGAACTCCCCGTAAAGCTCCGGGAGCAATTCGTTCAAATCTTTCAGGTAGTCCGCCCGCCTGACGGTAATCCCCGCACCGAGGTCGGCCAGTCGGTCGTTTAGTACTTCCAGGAACTCAAAGTTTAGATCTTCTTTCTTCAAGAGGGTATTCTTCTTCTGGAGCTCCGATCTGTAGTCAGAAATCAACTTGCCGTATTCGTGGTCAAGCAGGCTAATCTGTGAATTGAGTGCCGATCTTCTCCGCCGCGGCGGCCCCTTTGATATATACAGGTCTTCTGGTACGAAAGTATGAGTCGGTACCAGTTCCCGCAAATCGGACTGGCGCCTGGCCTTCGAGTTTACCTTGACCTGCTTGCTCTCACCTTCCTTGAGGTAAACTACGATCCTATCCTCACGGTCGGTCAGAAGTTTGATCAAGGCAAAATCCGAGTCCCAGTTTATCAACTCCCCCTGTCTGCTCCCTTTGAGGTTGTCGCCGCTTGAAGCGAAGTGAATCGATTCGCAAAAGTTAGTTTTACCGGAACCGTTCGGGCCAAATACCAGGTTGAGACTGGGGTTAACGTCAACCTTCTGGTCGTTTAGATTTCGATAGTTTCGTAGTTTTATCTCTTCTATTATCATCTGGCAGTTTTTTCGCTATTATCGCTTCCATCCAGGTAGTTGTCGAAGAATCTGGTTACGTTCTTCTGGTATTTATCCGGATAGACCTCGTGTGTCCCGACGTGCCAGGCACCTTCGGCGAGCCAGAGCCTCTTCGGGCCGCCGGCGTTTTCGTAGAGCAGCTGAGAATTCTCCGGTTTGAGTGCCCGATCCTCCAGGCCGTGAATCAGGAATAAGGGAGTATCAAGGTTCTGAACCCTGTTCAACAGGTCAGTCTTGGCATAAAGATTAAAGTTAAGCGTAAACCTGGCTACACCCATGTAAAAGGGAAAGAAGGCCTGCAACAGCCCGTCGTTTTCGAGATCCCTGTAGCTCGAGGCGACCATTCTCAAGTTCGCATAAGGGCTATCCGCAACGACCGCCTCTATTTCATCCGATTCAAGTGCAGCAATTATGGCTGCCGAAGCGCCGGCGGAACCACCCCAGACTCCGACCTCCCTGACACCTTTTTTCTCTTTCAGGTATTTAGCCGCGTTAACGATATCCTGGCTTTCGAAGTAACCAAACCCGTACATATCCCCTTCACTCTTGCCGGTGTTTCTCGGGTCGAAGAGGAGTATCTCGAACCCGTGTTCGTAAAGGTACCGGACAGGAGCGTCCTCAAGAATATCCCACCTGTTAGTCCCCCTGCCCGGAGCAAGAATTATTGCCCGACTGGTCTCTTTATTGTTTACAAACCAGCCCTTTATCGTCAGATTTTCGTCCGTCTTAAAAGAAACGTCTTCGTAAGGTAAATCCCAGTCAGACGGAGTTAGCTCACTAACTTCCCCGCCAGGAGTATTGTAAATCTCACCGTTAATCGTAGCACTGATTCGGTACAATGCCTGTCCGGTACTCAACAGGCCAAGCAGGACGATCAACGGAATCATATTAAAGTAGAGTTTTTCATCGCCATTTTTGAACATGATGATTAATTTTAGCTTCCGGAAATGAGAGTAACAACTACCGGGCTG
>CAZYCI010000112.1:2186-4621 GCA_964645955.1 uncultured Thermotogae bacterium | reverse complement strand
CGTAGTTAAATCTGTTTTTCTAGGTGCCCCGTCCCTTGGGGCGGGGTTCTTGACTCATCCAACCCTGCCGGTGATGTATTTCTCAGTTATCTCCTTTTCCGGGTTCTCAAATAATTCCTCCGTATCACCCATTTCGATCAGCTCACCAAGCCAGAGCAAAGCAGTTTTATCCGATATACGTGCGGCCTGCTGCATATTATGAGTAACGATCAGCACGGTATAGTCCTGACTTAACTCCGCAATTAGATCCTCTATTTTTCCTGCCGAAATGGGATCGAGCGAAGAAGTCGGCTCATCCATTAGAATGATTTCCGGCTTCGTTGCCAGTGCTCTGGCTATACACAACCTCTGTTGTTGCCCACCACTGAGATCCATCGCCGACTCGTGCAATTTCCCCTCGACCTCTTCGAGAAGTGCAGCCTGTTCCAGGCTGTCTCTGACTACGTCGTCCATATCCCTGCCGTCTATCGGGCTCTTCTCCCCGGAACTAAATAAGCCGGAAAAAGATTTTAACATTCCTTTATCCTTTCTTAGATGGTGTTTATAAGCCCTGGGGCCGAAGGCAATATTGTCGTAAAGGCTTTTCGGAAACGGATTCGGTTTTTGAAAGACCTGCCCGACCTTCTGTCTGAGTTTACTGACCTTGGTATCTTTGGCATAAACATCGGTTCCGTCAACTTTTATTTTCCCTTCAACTCTGGCCCCATCTATTAAATCGTTCATCCTGTTTATTGACCTGAGAAGTGTGGACTTTCCACAGCCAGAAGGGCCTATCAGCGCCGTCACCTTTTTCTCCAGAATATCTAGCGATACGTCGTCGATCGCCTGTTCAGTACCGTAATAGACATCGAGGTTTCTGACTTCAACTGCGGTTTTGGCAGAACTAGCCAACATACCGGTTTGCTCGTCTTTCCCCGCTGTCTTGGTTTTCTCTTCTACCGGAACCATATGAAATTTCTCCACCTCAATAATTTGTTTCTATAGTAAGTAATTTGAGGCTAACTTTACCAGCCTCTCTTCCTGCGATAGTAGCTCCTAACGGTTATACCAAGGGCATAAAACATCAAGACGATAACAATTAACACCAGAGCCGTCCCCCAGGCTTCCTTAATACTCCCCCCGACTCCGGCCTTATAGATAGAGTAAAGGCGATAAGGTAAGGCGTCCACCTCTCCAAACAACGCATCCACATGGAAAAACGGTGCGGAGTTCGAAAAGAATTTCGGAGCCGACGTTCCAGAAGCCACTGCTATCAACATTATGGGCGCCGTCTCGCCGGCTATTCTACCGACACCCAGAAGGATACCAGTTACGATCGACGGAACGGAAGACGGTAGCACTACCTTTCTGATCGTCCACCAGCGACTCGCCCCAAGTGCAAGGCTCCCGTGCCTAAACTCGTCCGGAACGGAAGAAAGAGCCTCGGTCGAAGTTGCAATTGTCAGGGGCAGCAGCATGGCGGCAAGAACTATTTGGCCGGCCAGCAAAGTCGAGTGTCCGGTAATCCGCGGAACGAGAAAAACGTAGCCAAACAAACCAAAGACGATACTTGGAGTCGACCAGAGACAATCGGCCGTTACCCCGACAAACTGTTTGATCCAATCTTTTTGGGCGTATTCAGTCAGAAAAACCGCAGCTCCAACCCCAAGAGGAACTGCAAAAATCGTCGCACCTACGATAAGTGAAAAAGTGCCGGCGATTGCCGGGAAAATACCGACCTTTCCCCGCAAGATATCCGATGCAGAAGAAATAAAATACCAGTTGATGACCGATTGTCCCTCGATAATCGTATAAATTATGAAGAAGAACAGCACTCCAAGCGGAATTAAAACGGACAACCAGGTAAAGTACTTTACCGATAGTTCCCTGTTGTGGGCCGGATTTTCCCAGTAATAGAGCAAACCGTTCCAGCCAGAGGCAACAGTGGCTATCAAAAACAGGGAAATATTTGCCAGTTTCGGGGTTATATCGCCTTCTAAATTGGATAAAACGATCCCCTGATCGGGGAAAAACAAAAACACGACCCCGGCCAGACCGAGCAAAGAAACTGCCAGTAAAAAATGTCCCCCCGGGGGTTGATAACTTTCAACCAGGAAAAAGGTAAACAAGGTCAAGCCAATCAACGATAGTAATAAACCGCCGCAAAGCCTTATTGCGCTGGGGGGGAGAAACCCTGGATTAGTAGCAAGCAATCCACTCAAACCAAGGAAACCGGCTGAAACGAAAAACCATAGCCCCATCATTCCCCGTTTAATTACCTTGTCATTCAGGGCAAACATTAACCTCGCTTAAACCTCCTTTGCAACCTGCTCTGAATTACTCTGGAAGTAATCGACAGCACAAGGACGATAAAGAAAAGCAATAAACCTGCTCCCATTAGTGCCTGGGTTGCCTCACCGGAAGCTTCCCCGATTTGTGAAGCAATCAGAGACGTT
>CAZYCI010000112.1:0-2086 GCA_964645955.1 uncultured Thermotogae bacterium | reverse complement strand
TGCCTGGGTTGCCTCACCGGAAGCTTCCCCGATTTGTGAAGCAATCAGAGACGTTAGCGTTTCCCCGGGTTCAAATATATCGTAAAGCGGGTTCGGAAAGGCCGTTTTATGACCTATCATCATCGTTACTGCCATGGTTTCACCCAGAGCCCGACCGATGCCCAGGATTAAGGATGCCATTATACCGGACGAAGCCGAGGGTAAAGTTACTTCCTTTATGGCCTGCCACTTAGTAACGCCCAGAGCCAGGGCCCCTTTTTCCATGTGCTCGGGTACCGCGTCGATGGCATCTTCGGCTACGGAAGTGATCGTCGGCAGGGCCATGAATCCCAGGATGATAGAGGGGGCAAAATACTGGCCCATGTTGCCGATATCGAAGTAATTCATTATTGCCCGGTTCAATAGAACAAAGCCAATGAAACCGTAAACTACGCTCGGTATCCCGGCCAGAAGTTCGATAGCCGGCTTGAGAAAACTTCTCAACCATTCCGGAGCAAACTTGCCGATAAATATCGCAGCACTTACTCCCATTGGGGCAGCAATTAAGGTCGCCCCAAAGGTTACTACTATAGAACCCCAAATCATCGGCCCCAGAGAATATATATCCCTGTAAACATGCCAGGTACTGCCGGTAATAAAGAACAAAGGATCCCCCTGAAACGCTGGGAAACCCCTAATAAATAGGAAAGCAGCAATAAGAACGAGTATGGTTCCGGCAGACGTCGAAGCTGCAAAAAGCAAAGCCTTTGCGGTAGAATCCTCGTAAAAGATCCAGCCCGCTATCGTACCAAAAAGAACGATGAGAAATAAATATACGTTAAAAGCCTGGAAAAGGACGAAAAAAGTGAATAGTACGGTAAAACTTACTACGACAATTGCACCCAGGATAAACTTCGGACTAAAATTTTCCCTCAGGCCCTCGATCATGTCTTAACCCACCATTTTAGAATTCAAAAACCCCCAGGACTTAGAGGCCCTGAGGGTTTCTAGTCTAAGAGAATAATTTATCCATATCTAGATGAGGCAGTCTCATCTATTTCGTCTCCGGGAGTTTTTCCAGCTCTTCCGCCTGGTCGGATTCCGAGAGCATGTAGTAGCCCGTACCGTTTTTAACGAATACCGACTGACCGAAGTCGGAAAGAATCATCCGGAGGAATGCCGCTTCTTTTTTGTCTGTACCTTCCCATGTGTACATGTAAAGCGGTCGCCCCAGGGGCCAACCCTGATCTTCTATGTCGTAAGTATTGCCGTCATCCCAGATTACCTCTATTGCCGGGTTATCGCTGCCAACAAAGTCTACGCCGGGATAACCAATCGCGTTATCGGAACTGACAATTGCCTGTTTAACCATCTGATTTTGACCCTGCCGGATGTCGACGCCGTCGAGATCAGAGACCTCGGCGCTACCAAAGACATTCACCCTGAACATGGTTTCGGTACCGGAACCAACTGCACGACCAACGGCCTGTATTTCCTTGTCGTAGTCACAGGAGTGAACCTGGGACCAGTTAGTGATTTCGCCCTTGAAAATCCCAACTATTTCTTCTTTATTCAATACCTCACAACCTGCTTCGTAGACCTCTTTGGAAACGGAAAAAGCCTGGCGATCGTAGGCAACTTTATGACCTGTATAACCACTTAACTCATCTTCTGACTTTCTCGGATATTCAAACCTTGCTGCCGCAGAAGAGTTACCTATATCGACGTTTCCCTGGGATACCTTTCTCAAACCGACGCCGGAGTGGGACAGGCCAACCTGTACTCCAAAAGTTTCCAGACCGTAAAGGCTCGCCCAGTAGTCAGCCAGATTTTTATCGGTATCAATACCGTATTCAGCTGCGGGCCAGTATTCAGCATCGCTTATCGGAGGATTAGAGTTCCAGTAAGCAGCAGCTAGATTAGCTACCGGATAAACCGTGGAGGAACCGTCAGCCCGCAAGACGTCCTTCTGTGCGAACAACGTAAAGGAAAAAGCCGAAAGAACGATAAGCAAGACCAGGGATAGACCGATACTGCGCTTCGTGTTCAAGAATAATCACTCCTTGATTATATAGAAGTTGGGTAATATTGACAAGTATCGCTAATT
>CAZYCI010000111.1:0-4660 GCA_964645955.1 uncultured Thermotogae bacterium | reverse complement strand
GATTAACGAATTGACGAAAAAGTTCACCCAGGTTGAAGGAGTGGATGATGTCCAAAGCATAGCAAACTCCAATGAGCTGGAAGGAAGCGGGGGAACTCTGAAGGTTTCCGATCTCGTCCCCGACTCTGGAGTTTATCCGGAGGACGTTCCGAAAATAGAGGACTACGTCAAGAGCACTCAAACCCTGAGAGGTACGGTACTGTCCGAGGAAGGCAAATACGCGGGATTTCTGCTGGAACTGGCGGAGGACGCTTCGGATAGTGCCGTATATGGCGACTTAAACGAGATAATCGAGAAGGAAAAAGACCCGGAAAGCTTTTCTCTTGCCGGGGGACCAGCAGTCAACGCGGAAATGACGTCATCAATGAAGAGCGATCTGGTTACGTTAATCCCCTTTGTTATTTTAGTCTTAGCCTTAGTGCTTTACCTGAGCTTGAGGACTACCGGCGGAGTCTTTATATCGCTCGCGGTTGTGGTTCTCAGTACCATCTGGACGGTCGGACTTATGGCACTAACCGGAACGGAAATGGCGATGATTTCTACGACCCTGCCGGTAATATTGATCGCTATCGGGATTGCCGACTCAATTCACATCCTGAACGATTATTATCACAGGCTGGGTGAAGGGAAGTCGATCAAGGAGGCAGTAGATTCCGTAGTTATACATATCGGGATGGCAATAGTCCTAACCAGTATTACGGACTCGGTGGGGTTCGGTTCACTATCTGCCTCTCCCGTCAGTCAGGTAATGGAATTTGGAATGTTTGTTGCTTTCGGAGCTATGGCCGCTTTGACGATTTCGCTCACCCTGATTCCCGCACTAATAACTCTGACAAACCACGGAGGAGACAAGAGGGATACATCTCAGGAAGAAGGAGCTGAAGATCCAGGCAGTGAGATACTTGCGAGCCTGGGGAAGTTCGTAGTTAATCACAAAACGGCAACGCTCGTAATTGGGGTACTCATTTTAGGCGTTGCAGTCTACGGAACCACGTTGTTAACCGTAGAGACGAATACGCTACGTTTCTTCCGGCCGGAAAGCGAGATCAGGAAATCGACGGCTGTTATAGATAATAGTTTCGGTGGTTCGGAAGATTTATCGGTCGTGGTCAATGGTGATATAAAGGACCCGGCGGTACTGAACGGAATGCTCGAATTGCAGGAACAATTTGAAGACATCGAACAGATAGGTTATTCGATGTCGATTGCGAATCTCGTCAGGGAGATCAACAAGGCATTAAGTGACGAATTCAAAATACCCGACACCAGAAATGCCGTGGCTCAGGAACTTCTGCTCTACGAGATGTCCGGGGACCCCTCCGATCTCGAATCGTTCGTTAATTACGACTACGATAAAGCAAAAATAAGTGTCCGAATGTCTTCGGTAAGCAGCAGCGAGCTGGGTAAAGTAGTAGAGGAAGCCGAAGAAAAAGCGAAAGAGATAGCAGGAGATAAATTTGACGTTCAGGTTACCGGCTCCAGTTACCTCTTTAAAGTGCTGACGGATCTACTGGTTAGAGGCCAGATAACCAGTTTGGCCATTGCCCTGTTTGCCGTGGCCGTGTTAATTGGTTTCTTCTTTTTATCGGTAAGGTATGGCTTGATGAGCACCATACCGCTCGGCTTCACGATTGCCGTTAATTTCGGGCTTATGGGTTTGCTCGGAATACCATTGGATTCTGCCACGACAATGCTGGCCAGCATCGCCATCGGGACGGGCGTCGATTACACAATTCACTTTATTTCTCGATACAGGCAGGGTTTAGATGAAGGAGAAAGTCCAGAAAACGCAGTTATAAATTCCACCAGGACTACTGGACAGGCGATTTCCTACAACGTAATTGCCGTGGCTGCCGGATTTGGGGTTTTAATTGCATCCAGCTTCACTCCTATTGCAACGCTTGGTGCGCTGGTTGCTTTAACCATGGTTCTATCCGGAGGTTCTGCCCTGACACTTCTGCCCGCGGCTTTATTGTGGACGGAGACTCGGAGTTAATCATTCACCCGTCAGGTAAAGATAAAGAAGACACAAAATCAAAATTTTAATCTACATTAAACCGGGAGGTTTTATCAAATGACTAAGTCCATGAACAACTACGCTAAACTCCTTGTCGTGACGACAGTTAGCTTGCTACTTCTTGCAGGCGGCCTGGCTGCTCTGGCTGAGGAATCCGATCAACTCACGGGCCGAGAGATCATAAAAAAGGTATATCAACGGGATACTTACGAGGACAGAAAATCGAGCATGAAGATGACCCTGATCAACGATAAAGGGGACGAAAAGGTGCGGGAGATTAGACAATTTGAAAGGGACTTTGGCGAGGTAGATAAGAAAATAATGGTCTTCACCTCTCCCAGGAGCGTAGAGGGAACGGCTTTTATGAACTGGAGCTACGAGGACGACTCCGAAGACGACCAGTGGCTATACATGCCGGCCCTGGGATCAATCAGGAGAATTGCCGGGGGAGACCAGAGCGATAGATTCATGGGTTCGGATTTTACTTACGAAGACTTAGGGGAAAGAACCCTGGACGAGGACGAGCATAAACTCCTCCGGGAAGAAAAATTGAACGGGCAAGAGTGCTACGTAGTTGAAAGCGTCCCCAGGGAAGAGGGTTACATGTACTCGAAAACTATTACCTGGGTGTCAAAAAATAACTGGATAGGTCTAAAAAAAGAGTTTTACGACCCGGATGGAAAACTCTTAAAGGTTTTAAGAGTAAAGGATTACCAAGAAATAGACGGGATTCTGACAGTTACTGAAAGCGAAATGCACGACGTGCAGGAAGACCACAAAACGTTAATTCAGCTGGATGAGATCGAATTCAATACTGGTATCCCGGAACGAAAATTCACCCAGAGGACGATGCAGAGGGGATTATAAACATAATTTTTCTGCAGGGTACTGATTTGGGAACCTTATAGGGGTGGAATCTGATGAAAAAGAAAAAAACACTTCTGATTCTCATCATGATAATGACCATTGTGGTCTCGGGCGCCTCAGGTTTCGGAGAATCCGTATCGAATCCTGAGTGGCCGCTCGGGTTACTGATGGCGGGGGAAGACGTGCGGGAGTCCTATTCCCTGGAAAATAACTTCGTATTCGATCTGGACTCGGAAACGGAAGACCCCTTCAGCGGCTACTCAACTTTCGAAATGGAAGCGGAGAAGAGCTACGATTTCGGATCTCTCTACCTGAAACCGCAGTTTAGCTTGTATTACGGAGCTAATTCCCGCGACCCGGAACTTGAACTAAGAGAAGGCTACCTGGACGTCTATCTTGATAAAATGGATTTCAGGTTTGGCAAGCAGAGAGTAAACTGGGGTAAAGCCGATGGCTTGGTAATTACAAACGTAGTTAACCCCCAGGACCTTACGACGTATCCAAGGATCGATTTTGCAGAGGGGTTCAAAAACATCTATATGGTGAAGATGGACTACTATCAGGGAATGGATACCTGGGAGGGAGTCTGGATACCGGAGTTCGAACCGATCTCTATGAGTGATGAGGTCTTTAAAACTCAATTAGAGAAAATAAAGGGGGCACTTCCTGAAGAGATATCAAAGAAATTCGACCCATCTAAAATAGAGATTAAAAAGGAAGGAATTGACTCCAGTCTGGAGGAGAGCGAGTTAGGGGAGGGCGAGCTAGGGTTTGACCTGGAAGAGACGGAATACGCCCTGCAGTACTCTTCCATGGGAACGGAATTTGATTACGAGATAATGGGGGGTTACCTCTGGGACGATCGCCCGACCCTCCACCTCGATCTCGATCTAGACATCAAGCCTCCTCCAACTAATCAACCCTCTCAAACCAGCACGGACCCCTGGGGAAAAATTTCGGATAAAATAAATCCCTCAATAACCCGCAAACACCATCGGTTGAGCCTGGTGGGAGGTAGCGCGAGTACCTCCATGGGTGATTTTGTCCTTCGCGGTGAAACGCTCTTTACTCACGGGAAAAGATTCAATAGACAAATTGAAATTAATAAAAAAGAAATACCTGAGAATCCTTTACAAAACCCGAAAAAAGTTAAGAAATTCCTAGATTCGCTCGCCGATTCATTCGTGGTCGAAAAAGACCAAATCGAGTGGATGTTCGGAGCTGAGTACAGTGTCGATTACCTCGTCGATTTGTTGAAATTTCAGATCGATCAGAATTTCATCCTGGATTACGAAGACGAGATAATCACGGACGAATACACCACCAAGATGACGTTCCTGGCTCGGGGACAGTACATGCGCAACGATTTAACCGCCACTGCCAATCTGATTTACGATCTCAACCACGAATCGCTGATGTCAAAACTACAGCTGGACTATAACTACGATAGCAGCACGAATTTTGTGGTGGGGCTTGATCGAATACTGGAAGAGGGCGGCGGCCTGGCTTCCACGTTAAACAGGGACGCAGTATATATTCAGGCAGAATACTTGTTTTAGGTCGAAAACAAAAAAGTAATTTAGGTGAGAACCCATGATTTTAGAAAACGTGCCGGACCTATTCGGGATGGGATACGCCGCAATATCCCTCCTCGTCCTATTCTTCTTATTTAAAAGCCAGAAATTTAACAAAACTATCAGGTATTTATTCCTGGTAGCCACAACGGGCCTTGGATTCTTGATATTTGCTCCCGTGATGCCGATCAAATTCCAGAAC
>CAZYCI010000110.1:0-4666 GCA_964645955.1 uncultured Thermotogae bacterium | reverse complement strand
TTATAGTCAAAGAAACTCGGGTTTGTCATCCGTCCGTCGCTGGTAAACTCCATCTTTTCGGTTAGAGCGTAGCCGATCCCGTTCACTATTGCCCCTTCCATCTGGCCCTCGGCCAGGTTCGGGTTTATCGCGGTTCCGCAGTCCACCGCCGAGACGTACTTCTGGAGTTCTATTTCCCCTGTTCGTTTGTCCACCTCCAACTCGACGAAGTGGGCGGCGAACGGCGGCGGGGATTCCTCTGGCACCTCCGAAGCCGAAGCCTCTATTTGCTGCTGGTTGGCTTCCATCTCACCTGATGTCAGGGCAAGAGCGAATTCCGCCAGTTCCTTCTTCGTGTTCTCCCCGATTATCTGCCCGTTCTCCAGTGATACTTCTTCCGGGTCCTCTTCGTACCTGTCGGCGAAGGCGTCGATGATCTTATCCTTGATCTTATCGGATGCTTTCCTGACCGCGTTCCCGGAGACGTAGGTGGTGCTTGAAGCATAGGCGCCGGAATCGAAGGGGGTAAAGTCAGTGTCGGAAGAATAAACTATGATGTCGTCCAGTCCCACTCCCAGGTTCTCGGCGGCCACCTGTGATAGCACCGTATCACTTCCGGTTCCTATGTCCGTAGCTCCGACGTAAAGGTTAAAGGAACCGTCCTCGTTCAACTTCAACCTCGCCCCGGCAAGATCGATTAGAGGTATTCCCGACCCCTGCATGTTTATTGCCAGACCAAAGCCTTTTGCCCTGTTTTCGTTCTCAGGATCCTTATCGTCCCTGTTTTCCCAGTCGATCGCCTCGGCTCCGAGGTCCATACAGTTATCCAGCTCGCAGCTGTTGATGTACTGGACGGTTCCCTCCTTCCCTTCCCCGAGCTTCTCGAAGATCGGGGAAGTTTCGCCTTCCCGGATATGGTTGAGTTTCCGGATCTCGATTGGATCCTTTCCGACCGCATTGGCGAGGGTGTCCATGGCTCTTTCGAGCGAAAAGTAACCCTGCGGAGCGCCGTATCCCCGGTAAGCTCCGGGTACCGGTAAATTGGTATAGACGGCATTACCCAGGAAGTGGACGTCGGGCGCTTCGTTGTATAGCGGCAGGGTTTTGCTGCCGACGTTCGATAGAACCGTTAGGCTGTGTGCCCCGTAAGCTCCGGTGTTGCTGAGAGCTTCCATGGTAATTGCTTCGAGCTTACCTTCGCTCGTAGCACCCAGCTTTACTTCGACTTCCATCGGGTGCCGGTTTCTCGAAGAAACGAATTCTTCCTCCCGAGAGTACTGCATGGTAACCGGTCTTCCGGTCCTGAGTGCAAATAGGGAGACTATGTCCTCAAGCAACAGCTCCTGCTTCACCCCAAACCCACCGCCAACCCTCGGTTTGACAACCCTGATTCGGCCAATCGGTATATCAAGTATCTGGGAAAGAATTCTTCTTACGTGAAAAGGAACCTGAGTGCTTGTCTTAACAACCAATCTGTCGTTTTCATCCATGTACGCGGTGGAGACGTGTGGTTCTATCGGGGTATGCTGGGCAAATTGTGTTCGGCACTTTTCGGAAACTACAACTTCGGAATTCTGCAGGGCCTCTTCCGGATTGCCGACCTCTATGTCGACATTTGCCGCTACGTTTCTTTCGGCGTCGTAGATGCCCGTCGAATCCTCCTCGTCGTGGATGGTAACATCGGAATCGGTGGATTCTTTCGGGTCGAGGACCGGCTCGAGCTCGCGATACTCTACCTCAATTTTTTCAAGGCCCTTCTCTACTGCCTCTTTTGTTTCGCCAGCCACTGCTGCTACCCTGTCGCCGACATACCTGACTTTTTTGTCAAAGATATATGCGTCGTATGGCGATGGTTCCGGGTAACCCTGGCCGGCCGTGGTATGTGGAACCCTGGGTACGTTTCCGTGATGGATAACGGATACTACTCCTTCTACCTTCTCCGCCTCCGAAGTATCAATGTTCGTTATCTCTGCGTGAGCCTTCGGACTCTCCAGTAAACCGGCTACCAGACCGTTCGGGTAGTCAAAGTCCCCGGCAAACACGGGTTTTCCGTTAACGAGAGCATTTCCGTCCACCTTGTGGAGGCTGCGATTGACTACATCAAAACCCGATTCTTCTTCGCTGGTTGCAACCATTAGGAATCCCCCAGTTCTTCTGCAGTTTCTTTTATGGCTTCGATCTGTTTTACATAACCGGTACAGCGGCAAAGATTTCCGTCGAGTGCAGCCTTTATCTCCTCTTCCGTGGGGTCCGGGTTGGAACTAAGTAGAGAGTAAGCGCTTACCAGAACTCCAGGAATACAAAACCCGCATTGTACGGCGCCTTTGTCCAGAAATTTTTCCCGGAGCGCTTCTGCAAGATCATCGTTCAGCCCCTCGACAGTCTTGATTTCCGTACCTTGTGCTTGGGCTGCAAATAAAGTGCAGGAGGTCATGGCCCTGCCGTCTACAAGCACCATACACGCGCCGCAATCCCCGGTTTTACACCCCTCCTTGACGCTCTTGAAACCGTTGCGTCGCAGCACGTCGAGTAGGACTTCGTCCGCCTCTATCTCGAGTGA
The DNA here is from genome assembly GCA_964645955.1 of uncultured Thermotogae bacterium. Lineage (GTDB taxonomy): Bacteria > Bipolaricaulota > Bipolaricaulia > M55B111 > M55B111 > JAGXLP01. Next base: position 2,127 of record CAZYCI010000110.1, on the reverse strand, counting down.
AAGCTCTTCTCCGTTGATCGTAGTTTCGAGATTCATGTTGAAACCTCTTGGTAAATCCCTTTGATTGCGTCAGCTGTCATCTTTTCGACCAGCGTCTTCCGGTATTCCCCGCTGATTTTCTTGTCATCACCGAGTTCAAAGACCTGCGCAGCCATATCTCCGGCCCTTGTGGCGATTTCGGGACTTAGTTCTTCTCCAGCCAGTTCCTCTTCGACCTCTTTTGCCCGTTCGGCGAGCATCGGCCTTGCCCCTGCCGCCAGCCTGGCCTCAACTATCTCTCCCTGGTCATGAGTTATCCTGCAGGCAAGGTTGAGTGCCGCCACGTCGAATTCGGATCTGTTGAACTTGCTGAAACTGGCCGCGGTACTAGTTTCTTCCTCCAGGTCAATACTGAGCTTTTCGATAACTGACTCGTTCAGTTCCGACCGAAAATCATCTTCGTACAGTCGTGAGAAGTTTCGGGTTTTCCTTTCTCCATCATGGAAATAGGTCACTTCCGTATCCAAAACCGACAGGATCGTGACGACGTCGGACCAGGGGAACGGATGGACCAACGAGCCTCCGAGCGTACCAGCGTTCCTGATCGGGTAGCTACCAATTTCCTGGAGGCTTTCGGAAAGAAAACCGTTGAGAACGGATTTTATTCCCTGGTGTTCGACAATTCTCTGAATACTCGTGGTGGCCCCGATTTCTATTTTCCCCGTCCCCTCGTCCAGCTCGAGCTCGTTTAGCCCGAGCCCTCCTACGTCAATTAGCTCGACCGGACGTTTTGAGTCGGAAAGGGCCAGAGCCGTACCACCTGCGATAAAAAACGACCGGCTCTCCCGATCGTGCAGCGACGCTGCTTCTTCGAGAGAGCCGGGATAATGGTAATCAGTTACGTTCTTTAACATTTAAAGCTGTCCTTATTCCTCGGGTTCGCCGGGCCAGGGACCTTTGACAATCGGGTGTGCCCACTGAATCTGCCAGAGTTCGTCGTGCGTTGCCCATTCGCCTTCCTGCAGCCTCTGAATTCCCTTGCGGTCATCCATCGGACCGACGTAGGGGTCGAACGTGACCCGGTCGGCCTTCATCTGCTCCAGTCTCTTCATGACCAGATCGTATACGTTCATTTCTCCGAAGTAGTCGGTTTCCACGGTCGCTGACTTGAGTTCGTCCTCGTATTCCGGATTGATCTTCATGCCGGGTTTTGCCTGGAGTGCCGCGGCACCTTCCTTGAGCAGCCACCAGTAGTCCACGTCATTCAGGTTCTCGTTGGTGTAGACTCCGTAGTATACTTTGTAGAGGATGTCCTGGTAAATTGCACCCCATTTGGAGACCTGGCCGCTGACTGCTCCTTCCTCCGCAAACCTGTACATCGGGTTGTAGTGAGCGAAGGAGAACGCGCCGTTCTCTTCTGCAGTCTGCAGTACCGAGGGTGAGTCCTCAGTGTAGGCAAATCCATCCACGCCCTCTTCGATCAGAGCCTGAGTCGCTTCCTTAGCTCCGCTCGGGTCTACCCAGGCGTTTAGCCAGCGTACGTGCAGGGTTGCGTCCGGATTCACTTCGTGTATCCCTATCGCAAAGGCGTTAATGTGTCTCTTTACCTCGGGAGTCGGAACAGCGCCGACGTAACCGAGCTTGTCGGATTCCGTCATAGCCCCTGCCATCAGGCCGCTAAGGTAGTAGGTCTGGTAAAGTCCGGAGAAGTAGGTACCAACGTTCTTTGCTCGTTTGTAACCGGAACAGTGAAAGAATATCGTATCGGGATGCTTTTTGGCGGCGCTAATCGTCGGGTCCATGTGGCCGAAACTGGTGGTAAATATTACGTCGGCGTCCCTGTTGTTGACGAACTGATCTATCGTCGACTCGACGTCGGACGGGGGTACGTTTTCCGTGTAGAACGTCTCAAGCCAGGGGTAAAGTTCTTCTACGTGTTCTCTGCCTACGTCGTGAGATTTTGAATAACCGTAATCGCCGACAGGCCCAACGTAAATAAAGCCGGCTCTAAGCGTGTCGTCTTCCTGGGCTACTGCCACGCCGGAAAGACCAAAGGCCAGAAATCCAGCTATAACCAAAAACGTAAGGATACTATACCATTTTTTCTCGAACATTTTTACCTCCTAGATATTCTGCCGAGAGAGAAAA
>CAZYCI010000109.1:0-4675 GCA_964645955.1 uncultured Thermotogae bacterium | reverse complement strand
TTTAATAAAGGCTTCCAGCTCAATCGTTCTTCAGCAAGTCGCGGAGAGCAGAGTTTAGCTCGGGATAGCGAAACTCGAAACCGGCTTCGGTTAAAGCTTCCGGTACCGCTCTCTGACCATCCAGGACGAGCGTGGCCGCTTCTCCGAACAGCAATCGAATCAGCGCGCCGGGAACCCGAAAATAAGAGGGACGGCCCATGACTTCCCCGAGCTCCGCCGCAAAGTCCCGGTTCCTTTCCGGTTCCGGGGCAGTCAGGTTAAACGGACCCGAAAGCCCTTCGTTTTCCAGCAGGAACCGTATCGCCCGGGCTTCGTCCCTGATATGTATCCACGGGTAGTACTGTCGTCCGTCTCCGAGAGGGCCACCGATCATGAACTTGAAAGGCAGGGTCAGACGAGGAAAAGCCCCATCATCCGTACTCAAAACGAGCCCCGTCCGTATAACTGCCCGGCGGGTCTCCGTCGCTTCAACGGGAGCCGTTACTTCCTCCCACTTACGCGCGGTTCTCGCCAGGTAGCCGTCACCGGGTTCAGAACTCTCCGTTACGAGACGGTCCCCGGTCGGCCCGTAATAACCGACGGCCGAGGCCTGAACGAGCACTTCCGGCTTCTCGTCGACGCTCTCTATTGCCTCCTTTACCGCTTTACCGGCGTTCAACCTGCTCCGCAAGATCTTCTCCTTTTTGCTCTCAGTCCACCTATCCGGGATCAACCCGGACCCGGCAATGTTCTCACCGGCAAGGTTTACGAGGCCGTCGGCCCCTTCCAGCTGGTCACTCCAGCCCCGGGAGCTCCGGGCATCCCATTTGAGCATCCGGATCTCGGGGGAAACCTTTTTTCTGGCTTCAGGGTGGCGCGATAGGACAATTACTTCGTGCCCGGCATCGAGCAACTCCTTGCTCAACTCCCTTCCGATCAACCCGGTTCCCCCGGTAATAATTACGCGCAATTCGACCTCCTAAAGGCGGATTCAAGAAACCGCAAACACAAATTTAAAGGGCCTATTAATCCTCGAAACTAAAGGCGGACTTCACGTTCGCTCCGCCGTCGACGTGAATTATTTCTCCTGTTACCATGCGTGACTTGTCCGAGAGGAGCCAGGCACACGTATCGGCGACGAACTCCTGCGAGTCACTGCTATCCCAGTCAAGCGGTGCCGCGTCCTCGTATTCCGAAGCCATGGTGGAAAAACCGGGTATACCACGGGCCGAAAGCGTCTTCATGGTTCCCGCGGAAATCGCGTTTGCCCTGATATCCTCCTCGCCAAGCCTTACGGCGGCCATTCTGGTGAGGTACTCCAGTGCTGACTTAAAGAAGTTCATCCAGCCGTAAGGAGGCCAGATATCTTCGGTATCAAAGCTAAGCGAGACTATACTTCCCCCTCCGGATAGCAAGGGGTAAAACTGTCGAGCCAGGACGAAGAGCGAAAAACTCGATATATCAAAACCCTCGAGAATCTTTTCCCTGTCGGCCTTAAAGAAATCCGGATCTATGCACTCCCTGTCGGCGTAAGCTATGGAGTGGACGAGCCCATCCAGCTCTCCCCATTTACCGTCAACCTTCTCCCTGGTTGCTTCGATCGTTTCCGGTTCCGTTACGTCCAGCTTCCAGACCGGCGGACTTTCAGGCAACCTCTCCGCGGCCCTTTCCGTCCTCTCGACCTCGGGAGAGGTCAAGACCACTTCGCCGCCCTGGTCCATAACTTCCTCGGCTATCCAGTAAGCAGCCGAGCGCTTGTTCCTTACCCCCGTAATCAGTACCTTCTTGTCTTCAAGCATGAAAACACCTCTTATCGTCTCTTTGTTTCCGCCAAAGTAAAAAACAAAACCACGAACTTAACGACGTCTTTTACTGGTTTTACTATAGCGGGTAAAGCCGTACTATTAAAGATAGCAAGCTATAATGCTAGACCCGGTCAGGGAAGTTAACTTAACCAATTGAAGCGTTGGCCGGGCTTCTCCACAGAGGTGAAGGGTATTCGGACAAGGAACGCCGGTAAGGCCTCTGTCGGACGAATAGAAAGTACTCAATACAGATCCAAATAGACCAAGGAGGATACAACGTGCAAAATTTTACCTTTCAGAACGGAACCGAGATAGTGTTTGGCAAAGGAGTAGAGGAGGAGACAGGAGAGAAAGTCAAAGAATTTAGCGACCGCGCACTTTTTCTGTACGGACAGGGCAGCATAAAGGAGTACGGGATTTACGAGGGCGTAATGGACTCACTGGAAGAAAGCGGGATAGAGACGGTAGAACTTGGCGGAGTCCAGCCCAACCCCAGACTGGGCCTGGTAAAAGAGGGAATAGATTTATGCGAGTCAAACGACCTGGATTTCATTCTTGCGGTCGGAGGTGGCAGCGTAATTGATACGGCCAAGGCGATCGCGATCGGGGTTCCTTACGAAGGGGACGTCTGGGATTTTTACGAATCCGACAAATCCGTCGAGAAGGCCTTGCCGGTCGGAACGGTGCTCACGATACCGGCCGCCGGCAGCGAATCCAGTGACGGGTCCGTCATTACGAAGGAAGAAGGTGGTTACAAGCGGGCAGTAGGGAGCGAAAAGATAAGACCGAAATTCGCAATCATGAATCCGGAGTTTACGTATACGCTACCCGACTTTCAGACGGCAGCTGGCGCAGCGGATATAATGAGTCACGTCATGGAGAGGTACTTCACGAACGAACCGGACGTCGATTTTACCGACAGGCTGAGCGAGGGGACGCTGAAAACAATCATTGAGAACGCCCCGAAAGCGATCGAACACCCGGAAAGTTACGGCCCCCGGTCTCAGATAATGTGGGCGAGCACCGTGGCCCATAACGACTTGCTCGGCACCGGGCGCGAGGAGGACTGGGCATCGCACAAGATAGAACACGAACTTAGCGGTATGTTCGACGTCACCCACGGCGCTGGCCTGGCGATAACTTTTCCGGCCTGGATGAAGTACACCTACAAGCAAAACGTCGAGAGGTTTGCCCAGTTCGCTACCCGGGTATGGAACGTCGATCCTGATTTCTTTTCTCTGGAGGAAACCGCGCTTCAGGGTATTCACGAGCTCGAAAAGTTCTACGAAAGTATAGGTCTTCCGACACGACTGGAAGACCTCGAAGAGGATATTTCCGAAAGCGAGATGGAAGAAATGGCGGCAAAATGTACCGAAGACGGACCTGTAGGTAATTTCGTCGAACTGAACGAAGCAGACGTACTCAAGATTTACAGACTCGCCCAATAAATATCGGACTCTTCTCGGTTTCCGGAAATTGCCCCGGGTCGACCCGGTAATTTCCGGAACCGGGGTGGCCGGTTTTCCAGGGGGTGAGTCGCCCCGGATAAATCAAAAAATCACCATTGGATTAGAACAGAAAACCGGTGCCTACCAGATAACCGACGAGGGAAACGGTTGCGGAAAGCAGGCCGCCCCAGAGGAGGTCGACCAGCGTGACCCGCAGTGGCCAGTTGGCAAGCGTCGCCAGGTTCGTCAGGTCGTATGTGGCATAGGTAATTAACCCGAAGAGGAATCCGATGCCGATACTCCAGGCGAGCGACTCCTTTTGAATCGCGGGATTCACGACGAAGAGCACGATTCCAACTACAAATAAAAGGTAAAACGCGAAAGCAGCCGCCCAGTTAGTCGAATCCGCCATGAGTTCTCCGAGCTCCTTTCTATAGAAGTTTCGTGCTACTAGGCCGAGCCAGGTAAAATCTATGGCCAAAAAAGCTCCAAGACATATCAAATACAGGTAAATCTGCCGCACTAAATTCATCATCTCACCTTCCAGGTCTCAGTTTACGATTTCACGGTTCTTGGTACCGCAGGTCAGTTTTTAAGGTCATCCTCCCGGGTTTTTACCCAGGACTTCAAGGACAATACGGATAATAATAAGTCCCCACCCGAGCGATATTATGAACCAGACGACCTTCTGGGCCGCTTTTATTGCACCAAATACGATCAACGAGGCCGTTAATATTCCGAGATAACCCAGTGGTTCTTCCAGTTCGGATACGTCCACACCCGCAATCAAATTTACGAGGTTAACCAGCCCCTTCCCGATTATCCCGGCAGCAGTATGGAAAAACGTCAGAATTCTATCCAGGACTCCGTCCGAAACTGGAACAGTAGCCTCACCCTCAGCGGAATAAGCAACGGAAGGGAAGATCCCTAGAATCAAGCCAAAAAGCAAGAGGACGCCGATTGCCCCGGTCGAATACCGGATAACTTCTTTCATGACTCACCCTCCCTGTTCAATAACAGACAGAAACAGGACCCTGCACGATAGGTCCGGATGTACGGAAGCACCCTTTCTAGTTTTATTTATATCCTCTCTTTTCCGGAAATACAAATCATAATCCAATGTTTCTCTACTGCCCGGAGGGGATCCGAATTGAAAATTGCAAGGAAAACTGGTTCCATTATGGTTTCCGGGAGACTGCTGAAATGGCTCCTTTATCCTCGAACGGTCCACTGTAATCCTTAGAAACTCCTGGGAATGAAAGGAAACAGGGTAAACACGAGTTAGGACCTTCGTGGCCGGAAAGGGAAGGCAAGCTAAAGAAATAATACAATTTTTCCGGGCCGGCAAAGCAAGTTCTTACCGGCCCTTCAACTTTTTACCCAATTTCGGCAGGAGGTTTCTTCAAAAACATCCCTTGCCCGGACTCGGATAGAAATCTTTAC
>CAZYCI010000108.1:0-4681 GCA_964645955.1 uncultured Thermotogae bacterium | reverse complement strand
TCCGGAGGTTTACGATGATATTAAATGACGAAGAGATAGCGGAGGCAAAACCGGTCAAGCCGTTTGTAGACGACTTACGGACCGACGGTAAAATCAGTTATGGTTTAGGGGCTTTTGGTTACGACATCAGGATAGACGACGAGTTCAGAATATTCACCGACGTCCACTCGACGGAAATCGACCCGAAGAACTTCAACGAAGACGCTTTCGTCAGAGTCAAGGACGATAGCTGCCTGATTCCGCCGAACTCTTTTTGCCTGGGAAAATCTCTGGAAAAATTCGACATGCCCGACGATCTATTCGGTCTGGTCGTCGGAAAAAGTACTTACGCGCGCTGTGGGATCATAGTCAACATGACGCCAATAGAACCGGGCTGGTCCGGCTACCTCACGATCGAGATCTCCAATACCACGCCCCTGCCGGCCAAGATCTACGCGGACGAGGGGATTGCTCAGGTCGTCTTCTTTCGCGGGGAGCGTCCGGAAGTTACCTACGGCGACAGGGACGGCAAGTACCAGGACCAGGAAGGAATCGAGGTGGCAAAAATATGAAAGTCGAACTGGTCAACGTCACTGAAGAACCCGAAGCCAGTATTGCGCGAGCCGCACGGATCTCCCACCAGGCCACCGGGCGGGACGAGGAGTATTCGGATTCGGAGGACAGAGAGTTAATTCGAAAACTGCGCGACTGGGGCCACTGGTCCCCGTTCGAGTTCGCCAGTGCGACCTTTTACGTGGAAGGTGTCAGCAGGAGCTGCCTTGCCCAGCTTACTCGACACCGGCTTGCGAGCTTCATGGTCCGTTCGATGCGGTACGTTAAACAAAAGCCGGAAGAGGTGGTAATCCCCGATTCCGTAGAGGAGGCAGGTCTGGCCGACGAGTACGGAGAAAAGTACGCGGAGCTGCATGAATTGTACCAGAAGTCAGTAGAAGAAGGTGTTCCCAAGGAGGACGCGAGGTTCCTCCTCCCAATTGGGAGCAAGACTTCGCTTTACCTCAAGACCAACTTTCGAGAATTCCGTCACATAATCGATCTTCGTGGCTCCAAGGAAGCCCAGTGGGAAATCCGTGAACTGGCCGAGAGTTTCCATGAAAAGCTGGCCGAAATAGCGCCATCCGTATTCGAGGACCTGGATTAAAAGCCACTAAACTTTTATTGCGAAGATTGCATAAGACCCACGAATCCGTTATAAAGGCTATTGTAGGAGGCCGCATTGAAAGAGTTACACATTAGCGACGACCTTGACTTCAACCTGGAAGAGATCATAGGCAAGTGTATAGGCATCATGGGAATTCGTGGCTCCGGCAAGTCCAACACCGCCGGTGTGATCTTCGAGGAACTGCTCAAACACAACTACCCTCTGACCGTCGTGGATATCGACGGCGAGTACTTCGGCCTTAAAGAAGAATACGAGCTACTCGTCATTGGCGAGGGCAAGAACGTCGACATAAACATAGAGCCGGAAGACGCCCCTCAGGTCGCTGAAATCAGCCTTAAACAGAGCATTCCAGTGGTACTGGATTTGAGCGGGTATCTGAAAGAAGACCAGCACGAAATGCTAAAGCACTACTTTACCGCACTCTGGAACTGGGCGGGCAAGCTGAGAAAACCCTACATGATCGGTATCGAGGAATCGCACGAGTTCATTCCCCAGGGAAAAAAGAACGAACTCAAGGAAATAATTACCCGACTTTCCCTCAGAGGGAGAAAGCGCGGTCTCGGGGCCGTCATCATCTCGCAGCGCAGCGCCAAGGTCGAGAAGGACGTACTGACCCAGGCCGGAATGCTTTTCCTGCACCGCGTAGTTCACGAAGCCGACATGAAGGTCTACAACGACCTGCTACCCTGGAAGAAAGGGAAAGTCCGGGACAAGGTAAACACGCTCGACACCGGTGACTGCATCTACCTGGACGAAAAGGAGACGAAGCAGATTTACGTCCGGGAGCGCTCGACCTTTCACGCCGGTTTTACGCCTTCGCTGGATACCGTCGAAACACCTCAGTTAAAGCAGGTCGGGGAAAGCATTATCGACGCAATCGAAGAGGCCAAAAAACAGGGCAAGAGGAAGAAGAGTCGAGTGGATCAACTGGAAGATCAGGTCCAGGAGCTCCGGGAGGAACTGGAGGAAAAGACCGAAAAAGTCAAGGAGCTCAAGCGGACCGCGGAGACGCTCGGCTATATCGAGGTCGACGCTGAAGCGCCGGATTTGCCGGAAGTACAGAACGTATCAAAGGCCGTGATAGAATCACTCGAGATCGCGGACGTTATCAAGGACGGGGAGAAAAACGAGGCGTTAAAAGCTATCGCGGATACGCTGGCTGAAAGCCAGAAGGGTGGATCCGGTCCGAGGGAGGAAAAGGAGTCCATAGACAAGGTGGAAAGGAACATTCCCGACTTTGCGGAGTTGAAGGGAGGGGAAGCGGAAAAGGTTGATCGATTGCCCGATAAGAACGAAACCGACGAGGGAGAAGCCGAGCCAAGTGCTTCGACGTTCGGTTTGCCCTACGACGGCAAGGAGGCCGAGAAAGGGGGAATGGGACCGACGGAAGAGGAATTCTCCAAACTACCGGAAGCAATCAGGCAGGAGACGAATTACGTAATAGGAAAGACACAGAGGTTCAGCAACCTGGAAAGGAAGATCCTCGCCTTTCTCGTCAGCCACAGACCGCATTCCTACAGCATTGAACAGATAAGCGCCTGGCTGAAGAAGCCCAACGGACTCCTGCTCTCAAAACGTCCGACCAACCTGCTCGACCTGGGCCTAATTGTCAGGGAAAACAGGTCAAACGGCCTCCATTACCGCGCCAACTTAAAGGGATTCGTCGAAAACGAATTTTCCATTTACGAACCCGACCTCGGGCCGCGGGAACGACACATAGTTATTTCAAAACTGAAGGCAGAATTTATAAAACCCCTGAAACGGGGGAGAAGAGAGGATACGGAGCGTTCCGACAGCGTAAAACTGTCGAAACATCAAAACGCGGGCTTTAAGTAGAGCAATTCCTAAAGAAATCAGGGCTTCGCTTAGAATGGTTTTTACAGAGCAATATAGGCTTGAGAAGGTGGCCCTTCATCGGCTTTGCGGTTGGGGTTTACCACTGATCTTCTGGAATATAGATATATACGGAGTTTTGGCTGGATAAACTTGAGAACTTCCGGGAAGGTCCGTAGAATTGGGATCTGTAATGGTATAGATGGTTAAGAGATTGGAAGAAATTCGAACTTCCAACAAACCAATATTTATTCACCTTAAAAGGAGGTTTTTCGATGAATAAAGGCGAACTGGTAGATAGTATTTATCGGAATTCCGATTGCACTAAACAGGAATGTCGGGAACTGGTAAATCAGGTCGTTGACGTCATAATGGGCGAGGTAGCGGAAGGAGAAGAAGTCAGGCTCGTTAACTTTGGTACCTTCAAGCCAAACCCGAGGAAATCGACGGTCAAACGTCACCCACAGACCGGCGAAAAAATAGACGTACCGAGCAAGGTTACCCCTAAATTCTCGCCGGGCAAGGGCTTCAGCGAGAAGGTTCAGGAAAACCTGGAAGCCACGGACGACGGAGAATCCTACAAAAAGAAGTAAATCCCTCTAGACACGAAGATCATTACGGCAATTTTTTGCAGGTTTAAACCGGAACTGTATATTTTGTAATTGAGGGATTCGACCGAAATGTCAGATCTGGAAAAGTTACTAGAGAAAACCGAAGAAATCGAGCAGAAGTCTCGAAGCGAACTGGAGGACGTAGAATCGCTTCAGGAGTGTGAAGACCTGAGAGTTAAGTACCTCGGCCGCAACGGCCAGGTCCAGGATCTGTTCGCAAAGCTGGGGCAATTGCCGGACGAAAGCAAGGCAAAGGCCGGTAAAGCCATCAACCAGCTCAAATCCTCCCTGAAAGAAGAGATAGAAACCAAAAAGGAAAGGTTTAAACGGAAGCAAAAAGAAGAACAGCTCAAAGAAGAAGGTATAGACGTCACCCTGCCCGGCAGGAGACGAGGAATAGGGAAAAGACACGTACTGACGCAGGTCAGCGACGAACTAACCAGCATATTCCAGAGGATGGGCTTTTCCCTGGCTCTTGGCCCCGAGGTAGAGTCGGATTACTACAACTTCGAGGCACTGAACATCCCCGAGCTCCATCCGGCCAGGGACGAATGGGATTCTCTCTACGTTGACGACGAACACTTGTTAAGAACTCACACTTCTCCGGTTCAGATAAGGGAGATGGAAAAACAGGACCCCCCGATCAAGATAATATGCCCGGGCAAATGCTACCGGAGGGACACTCCTGACGCGACTCATTACCCCGTCTTCTACCAGGTCGAGCTATTGTGGGTCGACGAGGAACTCACCTTTGCAAACCTGAAGTACATAATCCGTTCCTTCGTCGAGGAGTTCTTCGGCCCGGACTTCTCCATGAGGTTCCGAGCGGATTACTTTCCCTTTACCGAACCAAGCGCGGAAGTCGACATTCAGCCCCCGGACGGTGACGACTGGCTCGAAATAATGGGATCCGGAATGGTTGACCCGAACGTATTAAAAGCAGTGGATTACGACCCGGAAACCCACCAGGGCTTTGCCCTTGGACTGGGCGTGGATAGAATGGCGATGTTAAAGTACGGGATAGACGACATTAGGCACTTCTACAGGAACGACCTCAGGTTTCTCAAGCAGTTTTAAG
>CAZYCI010000107.1:0-4699 GCA_964645955.1 uncultured Thermotogae bacterium | reverse complement strand
CATCTGGGTGCTGGTTGAAAGCTATGGGAGAGTAACTTGCTTTACCATTTTAGCTATGACCAAATGGGTAAAGGTAAATAAGTTTCTCAAGTCGTAGTAAAATTTCCTTGCAAACCAAGTTAGGAGATGGGTCTTAAAGGAGAGAATCGCACGATTTAGGTTAGAAAAAACCACGTTAGCCGGTATTAAGGGGGAACAACTGCGCGGGACGGACGGAAAACGTCGGCTTTGGTAAACGAGATGGGCGTTTCATAGGAGAAAAATTAGCGATATATCGATTGTATTATAACCTTCATAATATTCGGATTTTACTTGAAAAACCGTCCCCAGTATCTTACCTTCAAAGCGAAAGTGAACACCTTCACTTTACGGCCTGAGGGGCTTAGCGGTCAAAGCTTAAATAATTTAAACGGAGTTGCAATGCCGATGATAACTAACTCGCGAGAGCCGGACCGATTTTTTTGCGGGTTAAGCTGTATGCCAGCCGGTTTAAACGTACCACTCGGTAACTCCTCCTGTCGTTACCCCTCCAGCTTGCCGTTCAAGAGAACTACAATTAGCCTACTGATTTCAAGCTTTCTCTGTACATTATGTGTGAGAGCTAGGCAGACCGTTGGATTCGGATCGCGAAACCACAGAATAACTGGGAGGCATAATGAAAGCAATTGACAAGAGCAGTTTTACTAACTTTGTCGATGATTTAATTGAAAATGACGAAAGAGAAGTGGTGGGGGTTCAATCTAAAAGCAACGAATTTGTTTTTGATCCTTTAAACTCCGCTGAAAACTTACGGTTAGATTACGACGTCACCATACTTCCCCCGAAGAAATACTTCATGCCCCAGCGGGAAACGCTGGTCGAGTACAACTTGAGTGAAGGCGAAACTACTCCGGTGAACCAGGTTGTTCCGAGGATAATCATGGGTGTTCACCCTTACGACCTTGTCGCGATCGAGCAGATGGACAAGGTCTTTGAAGACACACACGAGGACCCTTACTACCTGGAAAAGAGAAGACAGTCGGTCCTGGTGGGCGTCAACATGGTCAACGTTTCCGACCGGTCTTTTGCCTACACGATGGGAACTGCGACCACCGATACCGGTTACGACATAATGCTCACCGATATCGGGAATCGGTTCGCAATAGAAGTCGGCTCTTCCAAGGGAAGTAATTTACTGGACCAGGCAGGAGAAGCTGTAGACGATATCACCACAGAAGAACTTCGCAAGGTAAAGCAGTTTAAAGAGGAATTACCGAAAAAATTCAGGAAGGAAACGAAGTTCGACCCTTTCGAGTTACCCTCCTTATTGAAGGATTATTATGACAAAGATGAATTCTGGGAAGAGAACGCGGAAGACTGTCTCAGCTGTGGCACCTGTAATCTGGTATGCCCGACCTGCTATTGCTTCGACGTACAGGACGTAAACGACATTTCTCTCTCCGAAGGGGAACGATTGAGAACCTGGGACGGTTGTATGCTGGAAGCTTTTGCCGAAGTAGCAGGAGACGAAAACTTCCGAGAAGAAAAGGCGGCTCGTTACCGTCACAGGTATATGAGGAAGGGAAGATACATGTATAACAGGTTCGGAGATATAGCCTGTGTCGGCTGTGGCAGGTGCTCCGAGCAGTGTCTACCCGATATAGCCGATCCAGTCGAAGTATTTAACCAAATGAAGGAGGGATCTTCATGAACTCGGGAAACAACCTTTATAATCCGGAAAAGGCAAGAATAATCGGTAAGAGGGAACTAACGGACGATACAAAGTTATTTGAACTCGAACTCGTTAACGGTGGGAAACTAAACCATAATCCGGGGCAATTTGTCGAACTATCGATCCCGGGCATCGGTGAAGCGCCGATCTCCGTAACTTCTTCGCCGACGAGAGCAGTTCCTTCGTTTGAACTTTGTGTAAGAGCAGTAGGCAACGTGACAAACGCTTTACATGAAAAGGATATCGGGAGTACGGTAGGTATCAGAGGGCCCTTCGGAACAGGTTTTCCCACGGAGACTTTCCAGGGCCAGGACTTATTATTCATAGCAGGTGGCCTTGGCATAGCTCCGCTGAGATCTCTGATAAATTACGTTCTGGACAAGCGGGACGATTATAACGACGTCAACATCCTTTACGGCTGTAAGAGACCCTGCGAACAGATGTTTGAGGAGGAGGTAAACCACTGGGCCAGGCGTCAGGATATCTATCACGAAGCCACAGTAGACGTATGTCCCGACGGCGTCTGCTGGGACGGAAACGTGGGATTAATTACGGAACTGCTCCCGGGCGTTGATATCGATCTCGACGAAACCTACGCCGTGGTCTGTGGGCCACCGGTCATGTACAAATTCGTTCTGGAAGAACTGGATAAGAAGGAATTGCCGCACGAACATATCTATCTATCTCTGGAAAGGAGAATGAAATGCGGCCTGGGAAAGTGCGGCCACTGTCAGATCAACGGCGCCGAAGAAGTCCTTTACGCCTGTCAGGATGGGCCGGTATTTAACTACAATAGAGTCAAGGGTTTTGAGGAGGCCGTATAATGAGTAAACCAAAAGTCGCTTTCTTTGATTTTGCAGGTTGCGAGGGAGACCAGCTACAGGTAGCCAACCTGGAGGAAAAAATTCTTGACCTGCTGGAGCTCGTCGAAATAGTAAATTTTCGAGAGGTAATCTCGCAAAAATCTGACGATTACGATATAGCGTTTATCGAAGGCTCAATTGCTTCGGATCACGACGCGGAAAGGCTAAGAGAAATACGAACCAATGCCGGAATAGTAGTTGCCCTTGGTTCTTGTGCCGCGATAGGCGGAATAAATTCGATTAGAAATTCTCAGAATCCGGATCTCGTTGAAGAGAGGGTTTACGGCGACGATGCGGATAAAGTTGAAGCATGGGATGAAGCCAAGCCCGTGGACGCGGTAGTTGAGGTTAACCACTATATTTATGGGTGCCCGATAGACCAGGACGAATTCGTTCATGTAGTGGAGTCCCTGGTCCAGGGGAAAGAACCAAACATACCGACTTACCCTGTCTGCGTCGAGTGCAAGATGAACGAGAACGTCTGTGTATTCTCCCGGAACGGAGGCTCGAAGCAGTTATCTTCCAGCGGAAGAGAGGTGCAGACTCCCGGAATGGCGCAAGCGGAACAGGGACCTTTCTGCCTGGGACCGGTCACTCGTGCCGGTTGTGATTCCAAGTGTGTGAACGAAGGTACCACTTGCTGGGGTTGCCGCGGATTGGTGGACAATCCGAACCAGAACGCCCATAAGAAAGTACTGGACAAATACGGATTGACCGTGGATGAAGTTCTTAACAAATTTAATCTTTACTTTGGCTGGCAACAGGAGGAACGTAATAATGAGTGACGAAAAGATAAATGTGGACGTCGAATATCTCACCAGGGTGGAAGGACACGGAAATATCAAGGTAAACGCGAACGATGGCCGGATCGAGAAATGCGAGTGGCAGGTTATAGAGACGCCGCGCTACTTCGAATCCATGGTCGTAGATCACAGCTGGAAAGAATTGCATCACATCACTTCTCGTATATGTGGAATCTGCTCTATCGGTCATACTCTAGCTTCGCTAAAGGCTACCGAGGCAGCTCTGGGTGTGGAAATTTCCGAACAGGATAAATTGCTCAGGAAACTGGCTCTACACGCTGAAAACATGCAGAGCCACGTCTTACACGTCGGTTACTTAGCCCTACCCGACTTGATGGGTGAAGGCTCGGTGATCCCTTTAGCATCTTCTCATCCGGATGAACTGAAAACTGTAATAAGGCTTCACAGATTGGCAAACGAAATGTCGGACATGGTCTGCGGGCGGACCACGCACCCGCAGCGGTTAATTCCGGGTGGATTTTCGAAAATCCCGACGGAAGATGAACTCCTTCAACTTCAGAACAAGCTGAAAAACTCGTTCAACGACTTAACGGCAGTCGCCGACCTCTGTGAGGAAAAGGCCGACAAATTCCCTGATTTCTCGCGCGAAACGGAATTTATCTCTCTTACAAACGACGAGGAATACGCCTTCTACGAAGGCCAGGTACGCTCTACGGATACCGGGATTTCACCCGTTACAGAATACAAAGACATAACAAACGAATACGTGGTAGAACAATCGACAGCCAAGTTCGCAAGTAATAACAGAGGTTCGTACATGGTAGGAGCACTGGCAAGACTTAATAACAACTACGACCAGCTCTCGCCAATGGCAAAAGGTGTCGCGGAAAGATTTGATCTTAAACCAGTTAACCACAACCCCTACATGAACAACATCGCTCAATTGGTGGAGGTAGTTCACAACGTTCGGGATTCAATCAACATAATAGATACCCTGCTCGACAGGGGCCTCGAGCCTCAGGAAGAATACTACGAGCCACAGGTTGATACTCAGAAGGGCAGAGGTATAGGTGCAGTAGAAGTGCCCAGAGGGATACTGTTCCACGATTATACTTATAATGAAGAAGGTATCTGCACGGCGGGCAACTGCGTGATCCCGACAAACCAGAATCACGCGAATATCCAGCAAGACATGGAGAAGCTTGCACCGGAACTAATAGAAAACGACAAAGGGGAAGACGAGATAGAGTTGAACCTGGAGATGCTGGTCCGCGCTTACGATCCCTGTATCTCCTGTTCCACTCACCATCTTGACGTGGATTTCGTAGAATAGAGAAGTCCGATAGGGGGAAAGTGGCAAA
>CAZYCI010000106.1:0-4727 GCA_964645955.1 uncultured Thermotogae bacterium | reverse complement strand
CGACGTACCTGTCCATGTTTCGCCCTTCGCTGAACTTGAATATCAAAGCTATGGAGGCACTGGTCAGTATGGCGAAAGCAAGATAGATCAATAAATTGCACCCGTATAGTTATTCCAGGATGACATCGGAGTTAATTTTTTAAAAAGTGTAAGCGGTTTTTGGACTATAACAAGAGACCTATGATGGCAGTGAGATGAGGGTCTCTAGTAGTCAATTACCCCGCACCAAGGTGCGGGGCTTGTAAAAAACAAATTTGACAACGAACCTTGTTCTTTTACAAAAGAAGACCAGTCCCCGTATGAGTGCTGAAAAACCAACAATCAGCTGATTCATCCTTAGGAAGGCCCTGGGGGTTTCTCGGCAAGTGTTGATAAAAATTATGTTATAGAAGAGTTTCCCTTTCAGATTTGCCCATTTAGTCGTCCTCCGGCGGGCTCTGGGGGTTGAGCTTGAAATCGGAGAAGTCGTAACCGATTTCTTCCAATCTATCGGTGATTTCCCGTAGCGTATCTTCTTCAAGTTTCGGAGAACGGCTCAGAATCCAGCCGAAGCTTCGGGAAGGATCCCCGACGATTGCGTATTGATAATCTTCTCCAAGCTCCAGCACCCAGTAGTCGGCCGGAAATAATCTATAACCAAACAGAGGAATGAAACTTACCTTAAGCTTTCCGGGCTCCGAATCATCCGGTCTCCAGGCCACCGCCCGTACTTCTCTTTTTTCGCCGCTTTCCGTGTAACAGGAATTTAAGACGTCGATTCTGCCGTCCTCTCTCAGGTTGTATTCAGCTGTGTTGCCCCAAACACAGGAGCGGTTGAATGATTTGGTTATGCTTGCAACCG
Source organism: uncultured Thermotogae bacterium (assembly GCA_964645955.1). Lineage (GTDB taxonomy): Bacteria > Bipolaricaulota > Bipolaricaulia > M55B111 > M55B111 > JAGXLP01. The sequence goes on along the minus strand of CAZYCI010000106.1, from coordinate 3,886 downwards.
CATACCATTTGCCGAGATACCTCTTTAAATCCAGTTCGTCGACAGTACTTGGCTCTTCCGGCTTTTGAGAATTCATCCCGGTTAAGAGGAGGCCGGAAATAAGGGCTACACCGGCTAGTCCGACCAAAAACCATTTCATAAAGATCCCCCTGGAACTAAAGTTGAAGCAAAAGTAATCTCCCGGACCTTGAGAGAGTCTCTGTAAAATATTTTAACATGGATTCGTGTTATCTGCACATTCAAATAGACTTACTGTTTTTGGTAGTACCAACAAATACACACTTTTGCTTTTAGTCGTTCGATCCCCCTTTACCTTAGATTGAACAAAAAAACAAGGAAATGGGGCAATTGCGCCAAAGAGGGGGGATTTTGACATCATGAGGTTATCATTGCTAAACTTAGCCCGGGATTAAGGATTTTCTCTGAGAGTACTCAGGGTCCCGGGCTGGGGCGGGGTTGTTGACTTACACGGTTTTTTCTTCACCGTATTAAGGAACTGGTGACGAATTGGGTTGATTGTACCTGGCTGGTAAGCTTGGCCGAAAGCGACAACCTAACAATATCGAACGCCCGATAAGTTGAGTTCTGAGAGATGATGCTAAATGAAAAACTGGCTGCTCATAGCGGGAATCTCGGTTAGTTTGTTGTACGGAAGTATCTGCGGGCTGTTTTACCTGACTCAGGGACGACTTATCTTCGTCCCACCGGGGAAAATGAGCCCTGCTCCCGCCGGTTACGACCTCGAGGAGATCACTTTTACCACCAGAGACGGGATCGGACTGAATGGGTGGTTTGTCGATAATGACGGGCAGAGGACGGTCCTTTTCTGTCATGGAAACGGGGCCAATATTTCGAACCTGGAATTCTTCATCGAGATCTGTCGGGAACTGGGCCTGAACGCCCTGTTCTTCGATTACCGAGGGTACGGCAAGAGCGAGGGAAAGATTACGGCCGAGGAGGACCTGTACCGGGACGCAAACGCGGCCTACCGGTTTCTTCTCGAAGAAAAGGGATTGACCCCTTCTCAGATCGTCGTCTGGGGTAGGTCGATCGGGGGAGCGGCAGCCGTCGAGGTCGCTCGGAGGAAGAACGTTTACGCGGTGATCCTTCAGTCGACCTTTACTTCTCTGACCGAGAGGATCCAGGAGATGGCACCGGTTATCCCCATTAAGCCGTTGGCGAAATTTCACTATCCCAACCGGGAAAAGCTAGGGAATATGGACTCACCGATTCTGATAATTCACAGTATTGACGATCGTCTTATACCTTTCTCACACGGGGAGGCACTCTACCGGGCAGCTGAGGAACCGAAATCTTTTCTCTCCCTGACAGGGCCCCATAACCGCGTCCCCGATGAATGTGTAACAGGCCTACTGAAAAGTGTGAGAAATTTTATCAACGAGCCACACCAGGGGATGACTCACCGGGGACCGGAATCGGGGGTATGCCAGCCCTGAACCGAGTTCATCCCGGGGCCTTGCGTATCCGGGAGTTAGATGGAAATTTTGAGTGGAGCAACGTTTATTGTGTATGCGCTACTATAGAATCTCCTCCCGAACTGAGTGAGTCTAACCTATGACCGGGGAGGCACAATTGCATATAATATCTCTCGGGCACTGGTTTACCAATCCGGGTAAAATCCTTAACGTGGTGATAAGGGGGGAACTATTAATAGGAAAAGGGCTTTGCAATTAGGTGCAGGCTTGATACTTTGTATCTTAGTCCTCGGAGCCATAACTCTTTCTACCGAGGCCGAGGAAAATGTAGTTCTGCTAAAGAATAGGGACGATTGGTCGAGAGGAGATAGCCAAGGACTACAGGTGACCGAGGACGGACAACTAACTTTATCTACCGAAGCGGACGGTTACCGGAAGGAAGGGTTTTTCATTTCCCATGCAATTGAACCAGAAGCCGATTTCACTCGCCTGGTCCCGTTTTGGAATGCCACCACACCCCCCGGTACAAAAGTCGATATCAAGGCAAAACTAAGGACCAAAAGGAAGTGGTCCCGGTGGATGAAGGTTGCTACCTGGGAAGAAGACGAACCCCTTACCTATAGCCCCGAATCCCCCAAAGTGGAAGCAACAATCGACACCCTGAGGGTTAAGACCCGGAAAGCGGATGCATTCAAGCTACTCATTGAGCTATATTCGGAAAATCGTAATGATACCCCGAAAGTCCGTCTGGTCGGTGCTACCTACTGGGACTCAAATGGAAGCCCCGGAACCACCGGGGCGGAGGTCACCGGTTACCTGAAGGATCTGGAGGTACCCAAAGAATCTCAATTTGAAGAACCCGCCTCCGTTGCTCCTTTGATTTGCAGCCCCACCGCCCTGAGCATGGTCCTCCAGTATTACGGAAAGCAGGTTAAACCTCTGAGGGTGGCGAGAGAGGTTTACGATCACGGATCGGAAATATACGGAAATTGGACCTTTAACACTGCTCACGCGGCCAGCCAGGACTTCGAAGCCTTCGTCCGTTATTTTTCCACCATTAAAGGGATAAAGGAGGAAATAGCGGCCGGTCGTCCGACAGTGGTGAGTATCGCCTATGGAAAAGGGAAACTGGAGGGAGCCCCGATAAAAAGCACGTCCGGACACCTCGTAGTGGTGAGGGGCTTTCTCAAAAAGGGTGATCAGGAATACGTTATAGTAAACGATCCCGCCGCAGAAGCGGACCGGTCGGTAAGGAGAACCTATAGGCTGGATCAGTTCGTCTCAGCCTGGAGGGGTATAGGTTACGTAATTCGACCCTTCGGAAGAAAAACGCGCTGACCGTGTTGAAGAAGGTTTTCAGCGAGATACCGGTGAGGAATTGGCTGGAAGAAAAACTCTCCAAATACGAACTGGTAGAGTTTTATCTTCGGGAAGGAGAGGAGCAGATATCTTTTGAGGAGTAATAGAGTCCGAAAATTTAAGGATCATGCAACATTACATAGACGATATCGCACAGTACGACCCCGAGAAATATTTCGAGGTCTACGCGGAACTTATATCGTCCTTTCTGGCCAAGGATACGGGGCGACGGCACTACAGGGAGGCTATCAGTCACCTTAGGGAGTTAAACAAGCTCAAGATGAGTGATCGGTTACGAGAACTGGTTGAAAGGTTGAAACAGGAAAACGACAACAGGCCCGCCTTTCTGGACGAGATATCGTCTTTTACGGTGTTATAGTTTGGTCTGGTAAGAGTCTAAGAACCACAGGGCATAGCCTTTTTTATTCGGGGTTTTTCCAGATGATTTCTTTAGATATAGTACAATAAAATCCACTCTTTTCTTCTTTCATCTTTTCCCATTCGTCCCGGGTGTAGACCAGTAGTTCAGTGGGTACCGGTATAGAAGAGGTGTCGAAGTGTATGCCTCTTCGTTCGAAAGGTTCGTCTGATTCTTCCAGTAGAATAATTAGGTCCAGATCGCTACCTACTCCCCAGTTTCCATTCGCGTACGACCCGAAATAGCCGATTCGGATTACGTCGTCCCTTTCTTTGGTTAACTTATCCGACCATTCGTTCAGCGATTTTTCAACTTCCTTCTCCCTCGGCCATTTTATCACTGACGAATCCAACGATCTCACCGGCATAATTTATCGCCTCCTCGCTCTGAAGGGGGCCGAAATGTTCGAAAGGTGCTCCTTCCGGATGTCCATTAGGATAACGGGTTGGGACGTAAAAACTATCTAGAACTTTCGCTTTTTCGATTATTTCCTGTTTCGGTTGAATGTCGGGGGGTAATTCTTGAATTAATTTTGCTACGGTGTGGCCCCACACCTGCTGACCTTTACTTAGGTGAAGGGCCTTTACAGCTTTTTCCGAACTTTGTTGAGCAATAAAGCAAGCCCATTCGTGGTGTTCGGATTCCCTGGAGGATTTTGCTTGCTCGAGATCCT
>CAZYCI010000105.1:0-4730 GCA_964645955.1 uncultured Thermotogae bacterium | reverse complement strand
AAAATTAAATGGTTTGACGCGCTATTTATAATTACGGGTCAAGTCTATATAATTGATGGGTTAAGTTTAGTACCTAAAACCAGCTAGCGAGGTGAAGTATTAAATGCAGATCAGTAAAACCAAATTTGAGAGAATGGAGCAACTTAGTGATGAGAACGGGGTAATCAAGGCCGCGGCCATGGACCAGCGAGGTTCCCTCGTCCGGAGACTTTCCTCGGCATGTGAAATCGGCGAGGACGAGGTCACCAATGAGATGATGGAAGAGTTCAAGGCGGCAATCTCGGAGGAGCTTACTCCCTACGCGAGTGCCATTTTACTCGACCCTGAATGGGGTATACCCGGTGCAAAGGCAAGGGCGGAAGGAACCGGCCTGATCATGTCTTACGAAAAGAGCAGTGCTTCCCGGGAGTATTCCGAAATCTACGATCACGGGCTTCCCGCCAAAATGAAGGAGCTCATGCCTAACTGGAGCGTCCGAAAGTCCATAGAAAAGGACGCTGACGCGATCAAGCTCCTGATTTACTACCATCCGGACGAAGAAGAGCTCTATAACGCACAAAAAGAGGCAATGGTCGAACGAGTCGGGGCGGAATGTGCCCACCACGATATACCGTTCTTCCTCGAGTTCCTCGGTTACGGCAAGGACGGTGGAGACTGGAAGAACGATCCGGAACTGGCGAGACAGAAACCCGATATCGTCCGGAGAAGTATAGCTGAGTTCTCAAAGGACAAGTATAACGTGGACGTTCTGAAAGTTGAAATTCCCGTTAACCTGAAATTTGCCAAGGGCACCGACGCTTACGAAGGTGGGGAAGTAGTATACGATAGAGATGAAGTCCTCCAGCACTTCGCTGATGCTGCTGAAGCAGCCAAGAAACCGATGATCTATCTCAGTGCAGGTGTGGACGCACCGCAGATGAGAGAGAGCTTGAGACTCGCCAACGACTCCAACGCAGACTGGAACGGAGTTCTCTGTGGCAGGGCAACCTGGCAGAACGGCATAGCCAAATACGCGGAAAAGGGAGTTGAGGGTCTACACGCCTGGTTAAAAGAAGGTGGGGTCGACAACATAACTAAAATGAATGCGATCATCGATGAAGGTGCCAAGCCCTGGTACTCCGCTTACGGCGGTAGAGAAGAAATCGAGGTCGTGGAATAATTAATTTAGCTGTAATAAACTAGAAAGTTATACTCATCCGGCTGGAGGAAATATAATTCCCCTCCAGCCGGATTTGTTGTTTTAACAACTGATTTTTTTGCTCAGTTCCAGCACCATATCCACCTTTTCCTCGTACTCTTCTTTTCGTTCAAAACCCATCTTATCGCAGAGATGTAGCATTGCACCGGCGTCCTTTGCGACAGTTGTTTCGATTTTTTGAAGGCCTTTATCTTTGGCTATTCCAATCACCGAATCAGTCAACTTCTCGCCAAGACCGAGCCCTTGCCACGGGTCACCGACCACAACGGCGTAATGACCAGTGTCTTTTGTCGGTCCGATAACCAACCTGCCAACGCCGATCATCTTCTCCTGACCGTTTTCCTCTAGCATTCCCACCATTGCGATTTCCCGGCGGTAGTCGATGTTCGTGTACTGGATCATGTCCTCGTGGGTGACCTCGTAACGCGGCCCGAAGAAACGCTTGCGCCACGTTTCCTCGGAGAAGGAGTCAAAGAGTTCGAACTCCTTTGGCTCGTCTTCCGGCTTTATTGGGCGGAGAGTAACGGACCGACCGTCCTCGAGCGTCCAATCTTCCGAATATTGCCCCGGATAGGGTTCAATCGCCAGGTGCTGGTGCTGCTCCTCAGGCCCGGTTTTTGCGACATCCGAGTCCACTATTATTCTGGCATCCAGGGCCTTCAGGTCTCCATCTATCACTGCGAGCGGATTTATGTCAATTTCCTTTATTTCGGGGAAGTCAATAATCATCTGGGAAAAGCGAACCAGGTTTTTCTCAAGCGCGTTCATATCCACTCCATCGCCGCCCCGGTAGCCTTGAAGGAGCTGGTAGATCTTTGTTTCTTCCATCATCCGGTGAGCGAGCACCTGGTTCAACGGCGGGAACCCGGCTACGGTGTCTTCGTAAAGTTCTACGCCGGTTCCGCCTCTCCCGAACATGATGACGGAACCAAATATTGGATCCTTGTTAGAGCCGAGGAGTAGCTCGTAGTCCACGCCTTCAAACATTTTCTGAACAGTTACACCCTCGATAACGGCTTCCGGTTTTGCTTCCTCGGCTCGATTGACTATTCGAGAAAAAGCTTCCTTTACCTCCTCTTCCGAACAGAGGTTCAGCTCTACCCCGCCCACGTCCGTTTTATGTGTAATTTCCGGAGAGTGGATCTTTAGGACAACCGGATAACCCATTTCGGATGCCAGCAAAGCGACTTCGTCCTGAGTTTCGGCTACCCTTGTTTTCGATACAGGAATATCGTAGTTCTCAAGGAACTTTTTGGATTCGAATTCGGTTAAGGTAGAACGGTCCGATTCACCAACGTCCTTTAGAATTGTCTTGAGGTGGTTAGTTGAGCGAAAACCGTCAACGTCCAGCTCTTCCGGTGTTTCGTAAAGTAATTCCAGATTTTTCGAGTACTGATACATGTAGGAGTAGGCTCCAATGGCCTGTTCCGGCGTCGGTCTGGTTGGGACGTCTCCCTTTCTTAGAATCTGTCGGCCCTCCTCAACCTCTTCTCCGCCGATCCAGGATGTTACGATTGGCTTGTCTGCGTCCTCTGATAGCTGGGAAATTGCCTTTGCAGCGTCGGCGGCGCTCGCACCTCCCTGGGGAGTGTAAATCACCATGATGCCGTCCACGTTCGGGTCTTCCAGGCATATTTCACCTGCTTTGCGGTACCTCTTCGTCCCCGCGTCCCCCAGTACGTCGACAGGGTTGCTAGTGCTGGCGGCTCCAGGGAGAGCTTCCCCTAACTTCGAAACAGTTTCCTCGCCCAGATCCGCCATGTCCCCGTCCCAATCAAATACTGCGTCAGTTGCCATGATTCCGGGGCCGCCTGCATTCGTAATTACAGCAAGGTTAGGGCCCTCTGGCAGGTTTTGCTTGGCAAGAACTTCGGAACAGCCGAAAACGTCACTGACGTTGTCAACTCTCGTAACGCCGGCTCGTTTGAAGGCGGCGTTATACACGGTATCCTCGCCGGCAAGCGAACCCGTATGAGAAGCAACCGCCTCTGCGCTCTTGGAGTACCTGCCCGATTTGGTGACTATTATCGGCTTCTTGCGGGCGAAGCTGCTTGCCGCGCTCATGAACTTTTCGGCATCCGAAACCGTTTCCATGTAGGTTATTATGCTTTCCGTTTCGGGGTCCTGGCCGAAGTAATCAATCAGATCCGCAAAGTCGACGTCTATCATGTTACCGACGGAGACGAAACTGCTGAAACCGACGTGTGCTTCTTCGGCCCAGTCCAGGATGCCGGACCCCATGGCGCCACTCTGGGAAATGAAGGCAACGTTCCCAGGGTTGGGCTGTTTCCTCAAAAAGCTTACGCTTAAATTAGAGCTTGGCCGGATCACTCCGATACAGTTTGGGCCGACGATTCTTACTCCGTACTCGTCGCTGAACCGTTTGAGCTCTTCTTCTAGTTCTTCTCCTTCCGCATCGGCTTCGCTAAATCCAGCTGAGATTACGACGGCGGCATCTACTCCGGCCTCGCCCATTTGCTTCACTATGCCCGGAACAGTGCTTGCAGGTGTGGCAATAACCCCGAGGTCTACTTCCTGGTTAATTTCTCCTACGTTGGGATAACTCTCCAGGCCCATGACGCTATCCCTGTTGGGATTAACGGGATAGATGTTGCCCTCGTAACCGTCCAGAATGTTATCCATGAGGTCAGCCCCGACGGAACCGGGCTTTTCGCTTGCGCCTATTACGGCAATTGATTCGGGTTCAAAGATTTTCTCCAGGTTTTCTGTCGACATGAAATTCCCCCTCCAGAGTTTTGTCGTTCAAAATACGAGATTAAATGTTGTATTTTTGTGTACCTGATCCTATAGCGAACTTGAGAAAACTACATTCTCCTTTTTCCGTGCTCCGTGCTGATAAACCTGTCACTTATCCTGTTATGGAAATTTTCCAGGTGCTCGGCTAAAATGTCTCCGCTCTTTTTCTCCTGGCCTTTACGGAGGGCCTCTACCAGGTTGGAATATTCCTCGGCAAAACCCTGCATTCCTCCCTGAAAGTTGGGGGCGGCCCAGCCTCTCATGGTCTGCTGCCGCAATTCCCGCAATTTTTGAGCCAGGACGTCGTTGTTAGAGGCTCGGTTGACCAACTCGTGGGCACGGAAATCTAGCTTAATGACCTCCCGGGGTTCCGATTCTTTTCCCATCAAATCGATCAATTCCCTGAGTTTTTTTAACTCGCTTATTTTAATGTTTCTCGCTGCTTTCTTTCCGGAAAGCCTGATCAAAAAACTCCTTACCTCGTAAGCGTTCCTTAGTTCCTGCAAGCTTACGTAGGATGCGTAGATCCCCTTCCTCGGTATCATACGGACCAGACCCTTGTTTTCCAGTTCGATTAGTGTTTCTCTGAGCGGGGTTCTACCGATCTCGAACTCCTCGCACAGCTGGTCCTCTTTAAGCCGCTCACCCGGCTTGTAGTCGAGAAAAACTATTCTTTCTTCTATTGCTTTCCTTATCTTTTCTCTTTCCATTAATTTTTTGTCCTTGAGGGAATTGAAGAAAATTCCGGAGTTTATTCATCCCGGCCCCGGTGTAT
>CAZYCI010000104.1:0-4770 GCA_964645955.1 uncultured Thermotogae bacterium | reverse complement strand
TTAGCGGGGAGGATACCCTTTTTCTAGTTAGACACAATTTATGGTACGGAATCAAGAATATCGCTAATCCAGTGGTTTTACCAAAACTTACCGAGAAAGTCCTCCAGCACTTACTTTGCACTGATCATCCGTTTTTAGGTTTTCTTGCGAAGAAAGAGTGCAAAGTAAGTGCTGGAGCCCTGGAACTTGCTCCGGGGATGAATCGGCTGGTTTTTGTCCAGCACTCAAATGAGGAAAGCTGCTTGGCCCAGTAAGTCGTTCATTGTACCTATTCGCTGGGCAATTTTTAAACCAATTTCAAGTACTTGAGCCAAGGTGCTCATCTCATTTGAGTGCTGGGTCTTCTTTTGCAAAAGAACAAAGTCCGTGGTTAAATCTGCTTCTCTACAAGTCCCGTCCCTTGGGGCGGAGTTCTTGACTTTAATCCTCACACAAAAGACCAGACGAGAGCAGCCCCTCCGACTCCGAGGCAGTAGTAGGAAAAACGCGTGAGTTCTCCCTTTCTGATCAAGTTGAGCAACCACTTTATCGCAATTACTCCGGATATTACGGAAGCCAGGGTGCCAATTCCATAGGCGAAGAGCGGCAGGGAAGAACCCGGGTTACCGAAGAATCCTTCCCAGCTCTGCAGAATATTTGCTCCAAGAACTGCCGGTACCATCAACAAAAAGGAAAATTCGGCGACCTGGTCCGGGTCGAGGTTCTTGAACAGGCCGGTGGATATGGTGACGCCGCTGCGGGATATCCCCGGAAATAAAGCGGCCACCTGGGCTATGCCGATAGTCAGGGCGTCCTTCCAGTTAAAGTCATCCTCCCCCCGGTTGAAGCCACTTCTCAACCTGAGGAGCCAGAGGAAACTCCCGGTGATTAGTAACCCTACTCCCGCGGATCTAACCGACCCGAAAGCTGCTTCGACGAAATCCTGCGCAAGCAGGCCGACTACTCCGATCGGAATAGTGGCAATAATTAGGTAGAGCAAGTAATTTCTTTCCTCGGTTGAGCCGGAGAAAACCCCGAAGATCAACCTCTTTATTTTGCCCCGGAAAACGACCAGGACCGCGAGGAGGGTGCCGAAGTGTAGCAGTGCCTCCAGCAAAGCGTTATCCGGACCCTGGAGCCCGAACAGGTGCTTGAAAATGACCAGGTGACCGGAGCTGCTGATCGGAAGGAATTCCGTAATACCCTGTATGATCCCCAGAGCCGCGTAGCGAAACAAGGTCTATCCCTGGTTGTCCAGTTGAGAAACCGTGATTAACCTGTTCACGGCTCTTTCCTGGCCGACCAGTTCCATCGTGATAAATAGCCCGGGTGAAACTTCTCGCCCGGTCAGCGCGACCCGGATTAGCTGGGCCACGTCGCCGAGGCCGGCATCCCGGGAGTCGAGGAAATCACGGGTGACCTCCTCCAGGCGATCCGCGACGAAGTCCTCCGAGTCGATCTCCTTTAGCCGTTCTCCCAGCCCTTCGGCCAGTTCCCTGGTCTCCTCGGTCAGGTGATCGGCGATGGGACTGTCGTCGTAGTTCAGCTCCTCGGCAAAGACGAATTCGCTTGCAGTCGCCATGTCGGCCAGCGTCCTGTTGCGCTCCCGCAGTTGATCAACCAGCTTGGTCAGTTTTTCTTCCTCGACCTCTTTCAGTTCTGCCTCGCTCACGACTTCTTCGGCAAGGAGGAATCGCTTGAATGGTTCCACCAGCTCTTCCGGCTCCTTCCGCTTGAGCCACTCGTGATTCATCCAGAGCAGTTTCTCCTCGTCGAAGACGGCCGAACTCTCGCCGACGTCCTTCAGGGCGAAGTGTTCTACTAATTCTTCCACGCTGAATATCTCCTGATCGCCGTGGGACCAACCGAGCCGAGCGAGAAAGTTGACCAGCCCCTCGGGCAAAATTCCTTTATCCCTGTAGTTCAGTACCGAAGTGGCGCCGTGTCTCTTGCTGAGCCGCTTGTGGTCCTCGCCGAGAATCATCGGAAAGTGCGCGAATTCCGGCGTTTCGAGACCGAGGGCTTCGTAGACGAGGATCTGTTTCGGCGTGTTGTTCAGGTGGTCGTCGCCCCGCATGACGTGGGTTATATCCAGGGCCGAATCGTCGACGACACAGGCAAAGTTGTAGGTGAAAGTACCGTCGGAGCGGCGGATGACGAAGTCCTTGAGTTCGTCCGTCTCGTATTCCACCTTTCCCAGGACGATATCGTCCACGACGACGGATTCCCCGTCCGGAATTTCGAACCAGAGGGCTCCCTCCTCTTCGTAAACCCGGCCGTCTTGCCGCAGTTGCTCCGCACTTTCCTGGTAGTTAGCCGTTCGTTCCGTCTGGCGGTAGTACTCGTCCCAGTCCAGGCCGAGCCAGGCCAGCGAATCCTCGATGACGTCTATTGACTCCTCGGTCGACCGGGATTGGTCCGTATCCTCTATCCTCAAGATGAATTCCCCGGATTCGCCCCGGGCAAACAACCAGTTAAACAGCGCCGTTCTTGCTCCCCCGACGTGCAGGTGACCGGTAGGGGAAGGTGCAAACCTGACTCTTACCGACATCTTATTGATCTCCCTCCGTCAGTTTTTTCTGTATGTCTTCCGCGGCGATCATTCCAGTGATCGCCGAATAGACGATTCCTCGGGAATGGCCTGAGGCATCTCCCGCCACGTAGAAGCCATCCAGTGCCGTCTCCAGGTCCCGCGTCACGTCGTATTTCGTGTCGTAGAACTTGATCTCCGGTGCGTAGAGCAGTGTATTGTCCGAAGTTACACCTTCGATAATGTTGTTCAGCCTGTCCAGCCCCTCGGTCAGGTTTACGGTGACCCGGTCCGGTAGAGCCATGGATATGTCGCCCGGCGTGTATTCCTTGAGAGTCGGGTTATAAGGAACTCTGCCAATTCTCTTTTCCGTGGAGCGCTGACCGCCCTCTAGGTCCTTCAACCGCTGGGCTATCGGTTCGCCGCCTCCCAGCGTATTTGCCAGCTTGGCGATGGACCTGCCGTATTCGGTGGTGTCTTCGACCGGGTCCGTCAGCTTGATGCGAGAAAGCAGTGCGAAGTTCGTAACGTCCGACTCGTTCGAGTTCTCTGCGTGTCCGTTGATCAGGGTGAAGTCCTCGTAGGGCTCCTTGACGACGTAGCCTCTCGGATTGGTACAGAAGGTCCGCACCATGTCGTCGTAGGTCTCCGTCCGCAGGCGGAACTTGGCGTCGTACATTATTTCCTCGATTGGTTGATATATTTCCGCCGGGAATTCGACTCGGACGCCGACGTCGATCGGGCCGTACTTCGTAGAGATATCAAGCGAATGGGCGACCTCCCGCAGCCAGTAAGCCCCGGATCTACCCGGCGCGGCAATTACGTACGGTGCCCTGTAGGTGCCTTCGTTCGTTTCCAGGTGGTAGTACTCGCCGTCGTGACTTACCTCCTCGACCTTCGTCTCCAGCGCCACCTCGATTCCCTCGTCCACCAGGTGACGGTAGAAGTTATCGATAACCTCTCTTATCGTCTTCGTCCCGATGTGTCTCTGTTTCCCGGGTATGAACTCGATCCCGTACTTTCCTGCCTGCTTTTTCAGCTCTTGAATCCCGCTTTGGGACTCTCCGGAGTAAGTGCTTCCCCCGCCGAAGTCCGCGAAGATCCGGTCGATCTCGTCTATGTACGGTTCCAGCTCGGAGCCCTTTCTGTTGAAGGTCGAGGGATCACCGCCGATCTCCGGCGTCAGGTTTAGCTTGCCGTCCGAGAAAGCCCCGGCTCCGCCGACACCGTAAGTGATGCTTTCCCTTTCATCCGGCTCCTTCCCTCTTTCCAGAATCGTCACGTCCAGGTTCCTGCCCAGAAATTTACTCCCCGCGAAGAGACCGGCCGGGCCGGCCCCAATCAGCAGGACGTCTCTTTCGTGCATGGTTATTTTCTCCTCTTTTTCGGGTTTAAATTCGCTTTTTCGGCCAGCAGGCCGTTATTCAGTGGTTTCAAGTCGTCAATTACTGCGTCCGGAACGGCGTCCTCGATTTCCTCTTCCGACTCGTCCCTTCGCCAGATTACCGGTAAGCCCGCATTGTTCGCCCCGACCACGTCGTATCTTTGTGAGTTGCCGACGTAGACGGAACGATTTCGGTCCGCATCCAGTCTTCCCAGGGCGATTTCGAATATTTCCGGGTCCGGTTTCGCCGTGCCGTGTTCCCCGCTCACCACTATATCCTCGAACCAGGATTCGATTCCCAGTATTTTAATTTTGCTCCACTGCAGGTCGGACGGTCCGTTCGTCAGCAACCCCAGCTGGTAACCACTCCGTAGTTCCTCCAGTACTTCCGGTACCTCGGGGAATAGTTGCAGTGAGTCCTCCCGGATTTCCTTAAACTTCTCCCCGAGCTGTAAAATTTTCCCTTCGCTAACCTCCCTATTCCCGGATCCGGATTCATTGTCGGAGAGGATTTCGAGAAAAATCCGCTTCCGGAAGCTTAAGTCAGGCCTGTCGACCTCGTCGTTTATGGCCTTATCGAACTGGTTGCCGAACTCTTCCTGGTATTCTTCCGCCGAGAAAGCAACTGGTTCTCCTTCAAAGGTCCGCGAGAGGGATTTTTCCAGGTTTGTTCCGTAACTACACAGAGTACCGTCGAGATCAAATATCAGGGTAGTTATGGATTCGTTTTCCATTTGTACGCTCCTTAGAATGAGGATTAATCAACCAACAAAAGATAGTATGGAGGGATCGGGCCTCCTTCAACCTCGGTCAATTTACCGTGAGCGGTTATTGGCCCCAAATTTCGATTATAGAAAATCGTTATCGTCTATATAGT
>CAZYCI010000103.1:1215-4779 GCA_964645955.1 uncultured Thermotogae bacterium | reverse complement strand
TGCCTTTCGCAAGGAGCGCTAATAGGCTGGTCAAGCTACACTAGATTGGTCTTTTATCTCCTTCGTATAAATTATTGAACGTGAGGTTCGGAACTTATCCCCTTCTGCTACCAGTACCGGGTAACCGTTTTCTCTAGTGAAGCCCAAGGACTGAAAGAACCTGCTGGCCCGCCTCGCGTTCCTGCGCACCCTCACGTGAACTCCGGGGACGCCATCATTCCTCAAAAGTGCGAAAAACTTCTCGGCCAGCTCGGTACCCAGCCCCTGGCCTCTCGCGCTTTCCGCTATATTGACGTGAAAGTGGGCGGGATACCCTGAAGGAGGAGAACTTCTCAACCCTCCCTTGGCAGCAACATAGATAAAGGAGCCAAGGTACCTCAGCTCCTTACGGCCGACTTCCCCACGGATCAAAGCCTTGATTATGGCCTTGGGTATGACCCTGGTACTTTTAATCCATCTACACCGCGCAGAATCAAAACAGCCGGAAAGGTAACCAACCACTTTGTCTTCCTTTTCAGCAACCAACATGTGCTCTGATTCATAATTCACGTAGTACTCAGTCAGTAAATCCGCTACTAACTGGAGGTCCGAACGAGGGTAGCCGGTTGCAGTAGACTTGGCAATCTCCCGTACCCGTTCTTTATCCGAACTATCGAACTTCCTGATAACACGTTCCACGGTCGTTTCCCCCGCCCCTATCCGCTTTCTAGTGAATACATTCAACCCAAGAATTTCTGCAAAACCGCCTAAAATTGATCCTTTGCCAGGATTTCTCTCCCTGACATAAAATCACAATTTTGCAGATAGACGAATTTACTGTCTTTCCTCATTTCCTTGACTGGTTAAATTCCGTGAGTCCGAATTAGTTTTGTCCTCGTACATGCTTTTATCGGCTTCATGCAACACTTCTTTTACCTGGCTCCGGTCTTCGGGATCCCACTGTGATATACCCACTGATACCCCCAGTTTAAAAGATATCAGTTCTGTTTCTCTACTCCAGGTTTTAACTATTTCCTTTATCCGCGCTTTCACCTTTCTAGCTTTTTCCAAACTCTCGGGCAATACGAGCAAAAATTCGTCTCCGCCGTACCTGACCAGCAGGTCAGCTGATCGTATGTTGTCTTGCATAAGCTCGGCAATTTTTTTAAGTACCTCATCCCCTGTTAGATGAGAGTAACGGTCATTCACCTGTTTGAAACCATCAAGGTCCATCATCAAAAAACTTATCGGGTGCTGGTACCTTTTACCTCTTTCGATCTCCCGGTGAACCGACTCGTTAAAATAACGCCGGTTGTATAGCCCGGTAAGAGGGTCCCGTACCGCTTTTTCTCTCAGTTCGTCCTCCAGTTTGACTCGCTGAATTTCTTCCCGTAGCCGGTCGGCAAAAGTCTCTATTAGCGCCAGATCCACTTCTCTGAAAGTAACTTCACTATTGGAAAAAACTTGAAGCACCCCAACTTCACCCAGAGGCACGCTTAAGAAGGCCTCATAATCCCCTGCTGGAAGAGAAATTTCTTCAGAATTTTCGAGCGGACCATTTATCAGCTCACCGCTTTTTAAAGTTTTACCGGCAATGGTCCCTTCAAGGTCAACTTCCAGGCCTCTTTCAACTACTCCCTCAGGAAAAGAGCATCTAGAAACAAGTTTTTCTCCGTCTTTTAACAATATCATGCCGTAGTCGTAACCAAAAAGCTCTAGTCCGCTGTTTGTCAAAGGACTACAGAGACCTTCAATTTCATCCTGGTGTCTTAAATCCTCGGTCAAATCGTGCAGTGCCTCTAGACGGTTCTTCTGCCCCTGAAGCTCTTCTGTCTTCAAAGTCTTTTCTATACCGACTGAGGCAAGGGACGCAAAACTTTCTACCGGCCTGAGCCCTTCCGGGTCGGGCACAAGGCCGTCTTCCGGGTCGTCCACGGAAATCTGTCCGATAATCCTATCGTCTCTGTATAATGGGATATACAGTGAGTCATCAGGGTGCCAATCAAGCGTCTCCTCCTCGGAAAGGTAACTCTTTACCTCCGATTGTCCTCCATAATCGTCCCAGCGATCGTCATGGGGTACATAATAGGAATTACCAAGGCGATATTTTCGATCGAACTTTCTCAGATCT
This sequence comes from uncultured Thermotogae bacterium, assembly GCA_964645955.1. Taxonomy (GTDB): domain Bacteria; phylum Bipolaricaulota; class Bipolaricaulia; order M55B111; family M55B111; genus JAGXLP01. Next base: position 2,669 of record CAZYCI010000103.1, on the reverse strand, counting down.
ACTTCCGTACCGGTAAGATCCTCTTTCAGTTTTTCTGCACGCTCCTCGGAGATCCCACCGTAATCGTAATACCTCACCCGTGCCGGTTCCGGATTTTCGGGGTCGATCGGCCGGTCAAAAACAGAAATCACGGCTCTCTGAAAAGTGGTAGTCTCGATCACGGCTTCCAGTGTCTTTGCGAGAACCAGTTCGGTACTTTCCGGCGATAACACCTCTCTACTGAGCTTCAATAACTTTTCCCGTTGTCTGAGCTGGGCTGATTCTTCCTTGTAAGTTTCCCTGTTCTTTGCTTCCCGGTAAGGAAACTCTTTTTCTTCCAGAACCTTCAAAAAGGTATCTACCACGTCACCGTCGAACTGGCTCCCGCTATTTTCCCTCAGCTCGTTGATTGCTTCATTTTTCGTCAGGGCATCCCGATACGGCCTGTCCGACATCATTGCGTCCCAGGCATCCACCACTGCCAGGATCCTCGCCTCGAGCGATATCTCGCCTCCTTCCAGCCCTTCCGGGTAGCCACTTCCGTCCACCTTTTCGTGGCTCTGAGCAACTATTTCCCCCACTTTATCCAGGTGTTCTGTACCCTGGAGCATTTCATTGCCCCATTCGGTGTGTCGCTTCATTATCTCCCACTCGTCCTCGGTCAAACTCTCTTCCTTCTCGAGGATCGGGTCCGGCACCCTGGCCTTTCCCAGGTCGTGAAAAAAAGCTGCATAACGTAATAACCCCAACCTCCTCGCGGACAAGCCGAGCCTTTTTCCGACCTCGTGACTCGTCCGCACGAGCCTCTTGGAGTGGCCATCCATGTGCTCGGTCGATTCGATTTCCCGAGCCAGTCGGAGATAATCTTCAATTTCGCGTTTCAAAAGGAAAAACGCGGGCTGGCTCGAGGTGTAAAGCACTGTCACGTCCGTCTTCGTCTCGAACCAGGATTCCTCCGGAACTTCCACCCGGGAGATGTAATCGCCCGACTCCAGCTCAACCGGAGGATCCGAATTCTTATACTCCATTCTCCCCTCAAGCAAGTATATAAACTCGAAACCCTGCCAGTCCTCGGCCGAATCAAGATAGAAAGTAGCATCGGAAGCGATTTTCTGCTTCATCACTTCCATTGATTCATGGCGAGCAAGGAGTCGAACGTCCGTGTCCCCTTTGGAGACCCGGTCGAGATACTCTTCTTTTCTATGAATAAAGGAGGGTTCTACCATATTTTCACTGAACGAGTATACAAGGCGGTTTTCTTCTTTTCAATAAACTTTAGCCAAGAAAAGACGACCTGATTGACCTTCGGCGATGGTAAATCAGTTCAGGGTCTGGGGAAGGGTTTGGGGAGTTCGAAGAACTAAAACAGCGGTGGTAAGCCAAAACCTCTCAAAACGAGTTGAGTGATTAGCCCTCCCAGCAAGGCAGCTGTTATACTCAGCAGGCTCCCCAGTATTATGTATTCGGATATCGAA
>CAZYCI010000103.1:0-1115 GCA_964645955.1 uncultured Thermotogae bacterium | reverse complement strand
TAGGTATAGTACTGTCCGGGTGAATCAATTAACCCGTGACGTCGAATCCAGCCTACAAGCCCTGCAAGGATCAAACCAAGCAAAATTAGACCGGCCGTCTTCGAGGTTTCCGCAATTATCTTTTTCATGGAATTATGAATTTTTGACCTCAAACTACTACCTGTAATCTGCTCTTACGGGGTTAATTACCTGTACTATCAAGTCCGTCGAACATTTTCTCGAATACAAAAAGCAAGCTCTCAAGGTTTCGCCAGTGGCCGGCAATGGATATTTCGCTTACGGTTTGCTGGCTTCTGTCCGTCACCTCGGCTATTTCCACCTGAGTATATCCTCTAAGTTTATACCATATTACCTCCGCCTGGGCACGGGTCAAATCCATCATGAGGGCCGAGAGTAAATCCAGAGTTCCTTTCATCAGTTCTTTCCGCGCACTGCCCACCAGGCCTTTCTTGGCGTCAAAGGTTATCCTCTGGTATTTCTCCATGCTTTCCAGATTGGATCCCGAGATTCGAAATGCTTCTCCTTCTCCAATTGAAACCCTCTTATCAGGAATTCCAGCGATTTCACCGTAACCGATAGATAGACGGACCGGAACTGATTTGCCAGCTGAAGCCAGCCGGGTAAATAGGTAAAGCGATGCTTCCAGTGACAGGGAAGGTTGGCTCAGTAAAAGCTGGAAAGTGTCTCCGGCAAACCTATCTACTTGCAGGGGCAGATAATCTTCATAGTGCTTTTCGAATAAACGAAAGACGCCATCGAGGGTTTCTCCGTAACCGGGATGCTCGGCGGATTTGACTACGTCTCCGGTTATCACGGAATACTTATCATTGCTGTCTTTCATACTATTCGCTCGCTTTTCATCTTAGAACCAAGAATCGAAAAACCAAGACCAAAAAAGATTGTTCGGTCACCTACTGCTGGCTCGGATTAAGCCAGGGCTTTTAGCCCTATTAATATAATACAGGGAACGATTTTTGTAAAGTTGAAATACAGGCTTTTATTGCTGTAATTATCGATTCCAGGGAAACCTACTCCCATAACCACCTTTACTAAAAACCATCACCGAATTAACAGCTACGGCGTTTGGCCCGAGAACACAATTTGTATATTTATAC
>CAZYCI010000102.1:0-4793 GCA_964645955.1 uncultured Thermotogae bacterium | reverse complement strand
AGTAAGCGAAAGAAGAAAAATTGAGGTAAATTCGAAATACAGAACCCATCCTTGAGGGGATAAAATGAAGAGAATAAATCTAAAAAGATCTGCAGTATTGTTGCTTGCTTTGACTTTTCTCGTTGGAGCCGTTTTTCTTACGGGTCTGGCACAGGATAAAAATGAAATCGTGGTTGGAGTTTCCTCGCCTCCCGAAACAATGAACCCCCACGGGGATGACTCCGACGCAAACCTCGGGGTAATGGCGGATATCTACGAAGGTCTGGTGAAAAGAGTCGGTGCTAAAGGGGAAATAAAACCGGCTCTGGCCACCGATTGGGAGAAAGTAAGCCCGAAAAAATGGCGGTTCTGGCTCAGGGAAGGAGTCACTTTCCATAACGGTAACGAGTTCACCTGGGAGGACGTCAAATTTACCTTCGAACACCTGGCCAATACGGAAGTTTCCGACTTCACGTCCTTTGGCAAGGCCGTAGAGTCGATTGAAACGGTCGATGGCGATCCCTGGGTTATCGACATCACGACGACCAGGCCGATTCCTTACTTCCTATCGAACATGCACCAGATTTTTATTCTGGACAAGGAATCGACGGAAAGCAGGAAGCCCGGCGAAGTTGCTGCCAAAGGTATTGGTACCGGCCCATATAAGTTCGTAGACTGGCAGGAAGGCTCTTACTTGAAGCTGGAGGCCTACGAGGACTACTGGGGAGAAGTGCCTCCAATCAAGACGGCAATATTGAAACCGATAGTCGAGTCCTCGACCAGGCTGGCAGCCTTGCTGACCGGCGAGATCGATATAATGTTTGGAGTACCCGTTCAGCTCTACCAGTCGATTGAGACGAATCCCAAGCTGGAGACGGTTACGAGGCCGAGCCGCAGGTCGATTTTCCTCGGGATAAGTAACCAAGAGGACCTGCCGACCAGCAGCCTCAAGGTCCGAAAAGCCATGTACATGGCGATAAACGAGGGGGAAATCATCGAAAAGTTGATGCGGGGCCACGCGAAACCGGCGGCCCAGATACCGGATCCCCCGACTTTCGGATACAACCCGAACCTGAACAGGATGGAATATGATCCGGAGAAAGCAAGGGAACTGCTGGAAGAAGCGGGCTACGGCGACGGGTTTTCCATCACGCTCTGGTGTACCACGGATCGATACATTCAGGACGAGCAGATCGGCCAGGCGGTAGTGAAGTACCTGCAGAAGGTAGGTATAGATGCTGAGTTAAACGCGATCCCGAAGGCGATGTACTGGGGCAAGCTCAAGGAAAAAGAGCCCAACTTCTACATGCTCGGCTGGTTTGACGGAGCGTTTTCCTTCACGAGGTCGGCTCTGAAGTTGCTCCATACCCCGAACCCGGATAAGGGCTACGGAGTCTGGAACGGTGCCGGATTCAGCTACCCAGAGGTCGACGCGCTTCTGGAGAAGAGCATTGACATGGCCGACGAGGAAAAACGCCTCGAGACGCTTCAAAAAGTCAACCGGATGTACATGGAGAACGTGGCCGTAATCCCGCTGCACTATCAGCAGCAGATTTACGCCGTGCGGGAAGAGGCCGACGTTAACTTTACTCCCAGGCCCGATAAGTGGCCGGTATTCTGGGAGATGTCGTATAACTAAAAGCTTAATGAAGGGAGGGGCGGGAAGTTGGTTTCCGGCCCCTCCCCAATTTTTAACTCAACGGACAGATTCTATGCTCAGTTATATTACACGAAGACTTTTACAGGGTATAATAGTTCTGCTGGGAGTTTCGATCATCAGTTTCGTCGTCTTTCAGTACCTCGGAGACCCGGTACTTTCCATAGTCGGGAAGAACGCGACTCAGGAGCAGATAGAAGAGGTCCGCGAGGAACTGAACCTGAACGAGCCGGTTTACATGCAGTACCTGCTATTCCTGAAGGACGCGATTCGGGGCCAATTTGGCAAGTCCTACGTCAAGGAACGTCCGGCGCTTAAGTTGATTCTGGCCCGGTTCCCCGCCACTTTCGAACTGGCCGGCACGGCGATTGTCCTGGCGATGACGCTGGGGGTTACTCTCGGTGTCTTCGTTTCCGTTAAGCCCAAGACCTTTTTAAGCAGGGTAATAATGGCGGGATCTCTGTTTGGAATATCCATTCCGACTTTTCTTACCGGTCTTATTTTAATCCTTTTGTTTGCCGTGGTATTTGGTATATTGCCCCCTTTCGGTCGGGGAGAAACGGTGAACCTGGGGTACTGGCGCACCGGGTTTCTCACTGTAAGCGGGTGGAAACACCTGATCCTTCCTGCTTTTACCCTTGGAATGTACAGCTTGGCCATGCTTCTGAGGCTGACGAAGTCGGAAATGATCGAAGTGCTCGACCAGGATTATATCAAGACCGCGAGAGCCAAGGGCCTCCGGAGTACTAGAGTAATATTCAAGCACGCTCTCCGGAACGGGCTGGCGCCGGTCTTAACCATGGCGGGGTTACAGTTCGGACAGCTGATTGCCTTTGCCATCATTACGGAGACGATTTTCCAGTGGCCCGGTATGGGGCGACTCCTGCTTTCTTCCATATACAACAACGACCGCCCGATCATAGTTACTTACATCGTTCTGGCTGCCATAGTGATCTTGCTTTTAAACCTTTTTGTCGACATACTTTACGCTTTTCTGGACCCCAAGGTGCAATATGATTGATAAAATTTTCGAATCTAGATTGCTAAAACACTTTTTGCGCGACCCCTCCGCTTTGATCGGAGCTTTTTTGTTGTTAATCTTCACTTTTGGTGCACTTTTTGCTCCCGTAATCTCCCCGCAGAATCCCTATGACCTGGAAAAAGTCAGCCTTTCCAATTTCCTCTTTCCTCCGGTCTGGATGGATGGGGGAGAGTTCCCCTTTCTTCTCGGAACGGATGACCAGGGGCGGGGAATCTTTAGCACGATTCTCTACGGCTGCCGCACCTCCTTAGTTGTCGGTTTCGGCGTCATGCTCCTTGCCGGCTCTATTGGGACGGCACTGGGGCTGATGGCCGGTTTCTACCGGGGGATATTTGACGCGGTCGTGATGAGATTTGCCGACGTGCTCTTCTCCTTTTCCGTGAGCCTGACGGCGATTTTGGTCATGGGTCTGCTTGGCGGTGGTGGGGTGTTAACGGTGATACTGGCCATATCGCTTCCGGAATGGGTCAAGTACGCAAGGACCATGCGTGGCAACGTCCTGTCGGTTCGAGAGAAGGAGTACGTCGACGCGGCCGAGGCAAGTGGTGCAAGCGATTTCCGGATTATGGCCAAGCATATCCTGCCGAATTCAATACCGTCGATCCTCGTCGTTGCCTCCGTGGAACTGGCCGTCGTGATAATGCTCGAGGCGACCCTGAGTTTCCTCGGTGTCGGCGTGCCTCATACCAAACCATCGCTGGGGATGATGATCTCGCTTGGCCGCGACTACATCTTTGCCGGCAAGTGGTGGCTGGTCGTCTTTCCCGGTGCGGCTCTGACCGGCATGGTGGTCGGGATAAACCTGGTTGCCGACTGGCTTCGCGACGAACTAAACCCCAGATCCGTTTCCTAACCCTTACTTTCCCGGAGCAGTGTTCCCGTCAATTGCTTGAACTATTGGATTAATTCAATAGTCTGTTTAAGTGGTTGAGGCTCTGGTTTATCTTAAAACCACCGGACCGGATTTCATATTTCAGGAGGGTTTCCATGGTCGATTCCGAACCCAGAAGTTATCTTATCAAGGGGGCGCGGCTTTACGGCCCCGAAGCGCGTGAAAGAAAGGACGTGCTTGTTGGGGGGAAAGAGGTTCTAAAGATTGACGAGGAAATATCCCCGCCGGAAGAATTGGAAGTTGAGGTAATTGACGCGGCGGACAAGACGATGGTTCCCGGATTGGTTGACCTGCATGTTCACGTCACGGGAGGCGGCGGGGAATCGGGACCGGGATCGAGAGTGCCGGAAATTTCGCTTCCCGAAATAGTTGCAGCTGGAGTAACCACGGTCGTCGGGGTGCTTGGGACGGATGACGTTTCCCGGAGCCCGGAAGACCTTTTGACGAAGGTAAAAGCTTTAAACGAAACCATCACGGCATTCGGGTATACCGGTTCCTATCATCTGCCCTCGCCCACGATTACCGGCTCCGTAAAAAAAGACATCGCCCTTGTAAAAGAATTCGTCGGGGTCAAATGCGCGATATCGGACCACCGAGCCTCACAGTTGACAGCTCGGGAGCTGGCCCGACTGGCTTCTCGGACCCGGGTAGGAGGAATGCTCGGTAATGCACCGGGGCTAGTTCATTTACACGTTGGGGGCGGAGACGGCGGTCTGGAACAGATTTTTGACGTCCTGGAAGAAACGGAGATTCCGCCGGCCCAGTTCCTTCCAACTCACGTCGGACGGAACCAGGATTTGCTGAATCAGGGAGTAGAACTGGTTGAGCGGGGTGGATTCATCGACCTGACCTGTCCGGGCGATCCGCTGAACGAGATCGGGGATTTAGCTTCTTCAATAGAGACGATAGTCGAAAGCGGGGTTCCGCTGAGCCACGTCACTTTGAGTTCGGACAGTAACGGTAGCCTGCCGGAGTTCGACGAGGGAGGAAATCTGGTCGGGATGTCCCGGGGAGAAATCGGATCAATCTTTCAAACGTTTACCGCGTTGGTAAAGCGGGATATCCTGTCCTTACCGCGCGCCCTCAGCCTGGTTACCAAAAACCCGGCCCGTCGCCTGGGCGTTTCTGACCGTAAAGGTAGTATTGAAGAGGGGAAGGATGCGGATCTGGTAGTGCTCGACGGGGATCTGGAACCGGAAGTGGTATTTGCAGGAGGGGACCTC
>CAZYCI010000101.1:0-4832 GCA_964645955.1 uncultured Thermotogae bacterium | reverse complement strand
GGCTTTCGAGCCCCGATGACAAGAGGGGTCTAAGTGTTGTTATTTCTACTTCGGTAGAATCCAGTACGTGAAAGCAAAACTTCGACCAACCATCACAGCGGCCTTGGAAAGGGCCGCCTATCAATTCCGTTAATTTATTTAAAAACCACGATAGCCAGGGGTTTCTACCCCCGGGGTTGATAAAGGTTTTAGCATAATAATACTTCAGTTATCGAAAATTAAGATAGTGAAAGAATTGAGTTTAAATTAACCGCTCGAAACGAACCGATTTCCCTCCAGATAAAACCTTAACTCCTTGTCCTTTCCTTCCGAGATCCCGATTCTCGTCGACCGCGCTATTTCCAAATCTTCCTGACCGGACCGATCGACCAATCCGAGCTCGTCCGATTCAGTTAAATCCAATCCGTTTTCCTCCTTCCCGATCCGGAAGGCTTCCGTGAGCTTGCCCGGCCCGTTCGCCAGGTCCTCTTTTTCCCCCACTCCCCGGGTCTCGGCCATGAAATCGGTACCCTCTAGCGGTTCCACCGCCCGAAACAGGACGGCTCCGGGGCTGTTCTCCGGTTCGGTCACCACGTTGAACATCATGTGTATCCCGTAAACCAGGTAGACGTAAACCAGCCCGGGCCGGCCCCACATGATCTCGCTGCGCGGGGTCCTGCCGTTCGCAGCATGGGAGGGCGGATCGCCTGCTCCGTAGTAGGCCTCGGTTTCAACTACCTTTCCCCGCAGCCAGCGGCCGTCGATTCTTCTGACCAGTTCCGTTCCCAGCAGGTCCCTTGCGACTATCGCCGTATCCCTGCCGAAAAAGTCCCCGGGCAGACTTTCTTTTTCACGCATTTCAGTTAGAGGTTACAGAAGAACGACCGAAAGCAAACCGACAATTAACATGGAAATCAGAGCCGGGGCCGCTATCTTTTTGACGTATTCGCCGATCGAGGAATCGAAGTACTCGATCGAAACCGAGACACAGGGATGAATTGGCGAAATCGCGTAACCGACGAACGTGCTGATGTAAGCCAGGGCAAATGCAATCAAAGGGACGGCATCGCCTCCCTGTCTGGCCAAAAACACCGGAAAGACTATCGAAGCCGGCGCCTGAATCCGGCCGGTCGCCAGCCCGAGCAGAAACGAAACTCCTACCACCAGAACGGAAATCGGAAATTCAAGACTTCCGATAGCCCCGGGCGCGCCGGAGGTTTGAAACACGTTCAGAAAGGTAAACATCCCGAGAACGATCAGGACGTACTTCCACGGTTTCATCTTTTTTGCCACGTCCTTCAGTTCTTCGGAGCCGTAGCCACTTAACAGCAGGGCAGTAACGAAGCTCAAGGAAACCCCGATCAGAGTCGGATATTCCGTGACCGGAAACTCAAATAGTGACTTGAGAGCTATATCCGTCAGCGGCGCCAGCAATATCACGCCAAGCGGGGCAAGCAGACCGCGATAGGAAAATTCCTCGGAGTAACTCATTCTCGTATCAGTTTCCCGCAGGAGGAAGAAATAACCCAACAGGACGGAAAGCAGGAAGAACGGGGCAAGGTAAGGTATAGTGCTGTAGACGTTCAAGCCGGCTATCTTCGCGGAGGCAATCAAAGCCGGAGCGAGAGGGTAGATCAGGAAGAGTATGTGGCGAAACCAGACGTTTATGACCGCCTTAGTATCTCCGGAAAGCTCCTCCCCGCTGCTCTCGACCATCGGGGCGGAAAGCAGTGCTCCACCGGGCATGGGCAACATGCCGAGAAGCGCGGGCGAAGTTCCAAGAAAGGGCCGCTTTCCTATCCGCATGTTCCGCACCAGGTTTTCCATCTCGCCACTTTCCTCCAGTATCCCCCCGACCATGGCGATAATCCCGACAAGTCCGGCAAGCGCCAGAATCGACGGGTCGGAAAAAGTAACGGCAACCTGTTCGAGAAAGCCGTCCCAGGAAAGCGTCAACAACCCCAGGAAAATTGCCGCCACGAACATCCCGAGCGCCAGGTTCCTTTGAGCAATTATCAGCAACAAAAGTAAAGAAACTATCAGGGCTATCCAGGTAAGCATATTCCTCCCGGTTTTTTAAGTTAAGTACTCAACCAAAACCCCATAAAGATAAGCAACGCCGTCCAACTCGACAAGTACCCGGTTTTTTTGAGGGCGGTACAAACACCTTACGACCACCTATTGTTAAATTCTTCTTTATCTACTATAAATAATGGTTGCTTTAATGGTTAGAATATCGGAGGGGAAGGGAATTTTTGTAGTTCGAGGCAATTTGAGGTTGTAACCGCGGATTAAAGTATTGCCGCTCGAAGCGCGATTAGAACCCTTGATTAAGGTACTATTCCGCCGAATGATTGCTCCCAGGACGGACACCTGAAGTTTTCCCAAAGAATTACCAGAAATTAACTTAGATAATTTACCATTTAGGTCACGGATATACGATGCAAGAAACTGATACACGAGTCGACAGACTAAAGGACGACATACTGAACGGGCCGATTATAAAGACGTTGCTGGTGCTGGGCTGGCCGGTAATCGTCTCAAACGTCCTCCAGATGCTTTACAACCTGGTGGATACTTACTGGCTCGGCAAGATAGGCAAGGAAGCAGTTGCGGCCCCGACTGTCGGTTTCCCGGTCGTGTTCTTGCTCATCTCTCTCGGTTTCGGCTTTTCGATTGCCGGCGTATCGCTCGTCTCTCAGCATACGGGTGCCGGGAGCGAGGAAAACGCCAACAAGGCAGCCGGACAGGTAATTTCTTTCATGTTCGTTAGCTCTCTCTTGCTCTCGGCAATCGGCTACTGGCTCGCGCCAACGCTGCTGGAGACTCTGATGGGCGTGCCCGAGGACGTTTACCCGAAAGCGCTCAGTTACATCAGAATAATCTTCTCCGGCCTGCCTCTGATGTTCGTCTTCTTTGCTTTTCGCTCACTGATCCGAGGAATCGGGGACATGATTACACCCATGCTGGTAACCGGTGCTTCGGTAATTGCCAACATGTTTCTCGACCCGCTCTTCATCTTCGGCCTGGGTTTGATGCCGGGGATGGGCGTCACAGGAGCCGCGCTGGCAACCATTCTCAGTCGCGGCATCGCTTCCCTGGTGGCAATCTACCTGCTGTTTTCCGGCAAAATCGAGATCCATATCCACCTGCAGGACCTGAGATTAAAACTGAGGTGGGTAAAGCAAATTCTGAAGATCGGCCTGCCTTCCGCAATAGGCCAGGCAGGCACTGCAGTTGGGTCCGTCTTTTTAATGGGAATTATTTCCCGGCTCGGCGTCGTGGCGGTATCGGCTTACGGTATCGGCCAGAGGTTGATAAGGCTGTTAAACGTGGCAATCTGGGGGCTGGCTTCCCCGCTGACGACGATGATCGGCCAAAACATCGGTGCGGAAAAGGACGACCGGGCATCATCGGTCGCCAAGCGGGCTTACGGGCTTTCCTTCTCAACGCTGGTCACGCTGGCTACGGTGGTATTCTTGTTGCGGCGCCCCCTCTTCCGGGTGTTCATTGACGACCCGGAGGTCATAGAGACGGGGGCCAGGTTTCTCAGCATATTTCTCTGGTCAATCCCGTTCTTCGGGGTCTTTCGGTTGACCAGCTCGGTCTTCCGCGGGTCCGGCCATACGAGACCGCCGATGATAATGTCGTTGATCCGGCTTCTCCCGCTGCGGGTGGGCGTATCCTACCTCCTGGCCTTCGGAATAGTCGGAATCAATCTAGGCACGGACGGAGTCTGGCTCGGCCTATTCACCAGCAACTTCCTAGTCGGCATAATGGCATTTATCTGGTTCCTAACGGGGACCTGGAAACAGCGCACGATCAAGGAAGAAGGTACAACCGAGGGGGCCGTTTCCGAAGAAGTGAAGGAATCGACGGAAACTGCCGGCGTGAGCAGTTCGTCAGTTGACTGAGGCTGTCGTCGATACATGACCAATAAGAGGTGGTCAAAATGAAGCTCGCGGTCTTACAGATGAAGGTCCACGAAAGAAAGGCAGAAAACCTGAACAAGCTGGAAAAACTTTGCACTAAGGAAGAAACCCGGGAATCCGACCTGATACTCCTGCCCGAGATGTTCAACTGTCCCTACGAGACCGACAGGTTTTCCGATTACGCGGAAGAAATACCGGGCAAAACTACTGAACTGCTCTCGGAACTGGCTGCTTCCTGTAGTTCTTACCTCGTCGGGGGTTCAATCCCCGAAAAGGCCGACGGGAAGGTGTATAATACTTCTACGGTATTCAACCCGGAAGGAGAGATGATCGCCAGGCACAGAAAAATTCACCTATTCCAGGTAGATTACCCGGGCAGGATACAGTTCGACGAATCAAAATACCTGGATCGCGGGGACGAAAAAACAGTAATTGAAACGGACCTAGGGACTCTCGGTGTGGCAATATGTTACGACCTGCGCTTCCCGGAACTCTTCCGGAGCATGGTCAAAGCAGGTAGTAAATTTATCCTGATACCGGCCGCCTTCAACACGACAACCGGCCCGGCCCACTGGAAACCGGTATTGCGAGCCCGTGCGATAGATAACCAGGTATTCGTTGCAGCCGCTTCGCCCGCTCGGAACAGATCCAGCAGCTACAAAGCCTACGGACACTCCCTCGTGGCCGACCCCTGGGGCGAAGTACTGATCGAGGCCGGGGAAGGCGAGGAAACCCTGTACGTCGATATAGAGGTGGATAAAATCGGGGAAATCCGGAAACGGTTACCGCTGCTGGAGAGCCTGCGCCCGGAAATATATTAACTCAACACTTTCACTATTATTAAAGTAACGTAATTTTTTTGTATCATAACTTCTACCGGACTAAACCCCAGCGTGTGATTAATTAAAAAATATCCGATAG
>CAZYCI010000100.1:0-4834 GCA_964645955.1 uncultured Thermotogae bacterium | reverse complement strand
TAGAGCGTTCGGCTCATATCCGAGAGGCTCGGGGTTCGAATCCCTGCGCCGCTAAGTGTATTTGAGGCCTATATGTTCCTTGACATGGGGGTGAAAGGGTTCGACAGTATCGCCCAAGGAAAGCTACAGGCGGAGCTGTTAACTCCTAAAACTGACAAATTTTCTCTAATAAATGCCAACGATAACACGGCACCCGTCTTCAGCACTACGGGTAACGCAGCAGGCAGCTTCAGTGGCGTTTCCGCCGCAGGAGCCCTCGCGTAACCTAGCTGAATGACGGCGTCTCCAGGGTGTTTTGCCCGTAGGGACCCTGTGAGGCGACGATTATACGGGCTTACCTTCTATTCTGGCTCCGGAGTAGAAGGGAAAATTTAGGAGCTCGGGACTGGAGTGGCTGTTCCGTGGCGCTCCATTCCTTAAATACAAAACGGGACTAAGCCTGTAAATGCGGAACGGAGGCGATACTGGACGTGGGTTCGATTCCCACCACCTCCACCATCCGAACTTTCCTCTTTTTTAATAGAACTAAACAAAACTGACTTAAATACCCCTTTTTTCCTTTCTTGAAGTTGAATAATTTTTCTCGGAGATGTTTATTCAGTTTTACCATGATTCTGAAGAATAGCTTACCTATAATCTAATACCATGCCACAGGATCGCACTATACCAAAAAATAAAGAAGCTGAACAGTTGGTTCTCGGATCCATCCTGATGGACCCGGAAGAAGTAGTTCCGAAAGTTATAGAAAAGATACAGCCGAGCTATTTCTACTGGAAGGAACACCGGCTAATTTACAGAGCCGTCCTGGAGCTGTTTGATAAAGGGGACCCGGCGGACGTAGTGACCGTAACCAACCGACTAAAGGAAAAGAACCAGCTGGAGGAAATCCAGGGAAGAGGCTACCTTGCCGACCTTCTGGACAAGGTCGTCACTACCGCCAACCTCGAACATTACGCCGACATCCTCCGGGAAAAGGCCTTAATGCGCGCTTTAATTAACGGCGGACGAAAGATCAGCGAACTCGGCTACGAAACGGAGGAGGAGCTGGAAAACGTCCTCGATAGAGCCGAGGAAATAGTATTTGAAATATCCCGCCAGGAAACGGTGGAAGACTTTCACCTGCTTAGCGACTTCCTGCGCGACCACTTTGACGAACTGGAAGAACTCCATCACGATCCCGGCCAGCAAACTATAAGCGGACTTGCCACCGGTTTTCCCAAGCTGGACGAGATGTCTTCCGGCTTGCAGGACGGACAGCTAATCGTCATAGCGGGTAGACCCGGGACCGGTAAAACGAGCTTCGCCTTATCTCTCGTAAGGAATATAGCTTTGCGCGAGGATGCCGGGGTGGGTCTTTTTTCCCTCGAAATGACAAAAGAACAACTGCTGGAGCGGCTTCTCTGCGGTGAAGGTAGAGTCAACCTGCACCAGCTCAGGGGCGGTTTCGTCCCTTCGGGCAAGTGGAGAGATATCGCCACGGCAGCAGGGAAACTCCAGGAAAGCACAATAGTCATAGACGACATGCCCGGAAACGCTATACTTGACGTGAAGGCAAAAGCCAGACGGATGAAAGCAGAACACGACATCAACCTGCTGGTCGTCGATTACCTACAGCTAATCGAGGGGAAAAATAACGTGAATACCCGAGAACAGGAGATTGCACATATATCCCGCTCGCTTAAGGGTATAGCGAGAGAACTCAGAATCCCTGTGGTGGCGCTTTCTCAATTAAATAGGTCCGTAGAAAGGAGGGAATCGAAAAAACCCAGGCTTTCCGATCTGAGAGAAAGTGGCGCAATAGAGCAGGACAGCGATATCGTCGCCTTCATCTATCGCGAGGATTACTACGAAGACGAAGAAGACGAGGAGAACGATTCCACGGTCAGTAAGACGGAACTGATCATCGGAAAACAGCGAAATGGACCTCTGGGAAAGATAGATTTATCTTTCCACAAAGGTTATGCTAGTTTTTATCCTTTTAGAGGCACCGGCGCGTAAACTTCTGTCGGAATATTACCCCACGGTTTCAACCTTGATCAGGTTCGTCGTCCCCTCTACGGCAAAAGGTACGCCGGCTGTAACCACGACTCTGTCACCTTTATCGACATAACCTTCCTCACGTACCGAACGAATGGACTTTTCAATCATTTCGTCCGTATCCTGAGTCGTCTCAACCCGGATAGGCGTAATACCCCAAACCATGGCTAATCTATTAAAGGCCCTTTTTGAAGGTGTTACGGCAATTATCCTTACTCTGGGGCGAAAACGAGAGATCAACCTGGCCGTATAACCGGACCTGGTCGAGGTTATAATTGCCCTCGCATCAAGCCGCTCTGCCATCGAACAAGCGGCTCGACCTATCTCGGGAGCCGTTTGCCCCTTTTCACCGTTCAGCTGTTTCCCGGAAGTGTTGGAGTGAGGAAAGTTTGATTCCGCCTTTTCAGCCAGCTTTCGCATGGTGGTTACGGTTTTAACCGGGTAGTTACCAATGGCGGTCTCACCGGAAAGCATAAGTGCGTCAGTTCCATCAAGTACGGCATTTGCTACGTCAGTTATTTCAGCCCTGGTCGGAGTGGGGACTTCGATCATGGTCTCAAGCATTTGTGTGGCAGTCACTACAGGTTTCGCCATCTCGTTGGCCAGATGAATAATCTTTTTTTGCAGAAAAGGCACTTCTTCCAGGCCAATCGCCATTGCAAGATCCCCCCGGGCTACCATTAACCCGTCGGCTTCCCTCGTAATATCCTCAATATTTTTCACGGCTTCTACGGTCTCGATCTTTGCCATTACGGGGATATCCTGGGTCGAACCGCTGGCGGCCTCTATTATTTCTCTCGCTTCCCGTATGTCATCAGGCGACTTAATAAAGGAAAGAGCGATCCAGTCGACGTCCTGACCGACGGCAAATTTGATGTCCTCCCTGTCCTGATCAGTCACGGAAGGCAGCGGGAAACTTTTACCGGGAACCGTAATCCTCTGTCTGCCCGCAATGGAACCCGACCCCAGAGCTTCACACTTTATTGTCTTGGATCCCTCTACCTCTCCCGAAACGGTCAGGGAAAGATCACCATCCCCAACTATCAACTCGTCTCCCACTGACAGAACATCCCCAAGTCCCTCGAATTCCGTGCTGAGATCACCTTCGAGCTGGGATCCGGCCGTAACCAGTACCACTTCATCCCCTTTTTTCAGTTCTATTTCTTCACCAGAAGTCGGCTCGATTCTTACTTCGGGGCCCTTGGTGTCTGCCATTATGGACAGGGAAACGTCCATTTCACGGCGAAACCTTTTCAGGTGTGATATAAGTTCTTCGTGTCCATCTTCATCGCCGTGGGATAGGTTGATTCTGGCACAATTCACTCCTTCGTTGATAAGCGTGCGAACTACCGGAGGCGAATCCGAAGCCGGTCCAAAAGTGGCAACGATTTTTGTCTTGCTCATGTTCGCGCTAAGCCTCCTTTTAAAAAGGGAAAGGCCTGACTTGATCTTAGCTCAAGCCAGGCCTAGAACCACTATACTGAATTGAAAAAATTGTTTATTCTTCCTTGCTAAGCTTCTTATACCTTCCCAGTTCCTCTTTTATTTCAGGTCGCTGGAGCTTTTCAATCGCTCTGTTCTGTAGTTGCCTTACTCGCTCCCTGCTTATATCAAAAACTTCACCAACCTCTTCAAGGGTTCTGGTCTTGTAGTCCTCCAACCCGTATCGGAGCTTCAGTATATGCTTTTCCCGGTCCGTTAGCTCCTTATTTAATAACCCCTTCAAACGTCCTTTGAGTAAAGAATCAAAAGTTTCTTCTTCCGGGGTCGGCAGGTGGTCGTCCGCAAAGATGTCACCGAGTACTCCGCTGTCGCTGGATTCTTCTCCGAGCGGTTTGTCAAGGGATATCGTTGTCTGAGCCGCTTTTTTTGCCCTTCTTACCTTCTCAACCGTTACGTCCAGATCTTCGGCGACTTTTTCTATCGGGGGCTCGGTACCATTTTCCTGTATGTACTCTTCCTCCACCCTATCTATTTTCCGGCTCAATTCCTTCATGTGGGCCGGAACCCTGACTGTTCTCGACCTATTTGTCAGGGCCTTGAGTATTGCCTGTCTGATCCACCACGTAGCATAAGTACTAAACTTATAACCCTTTCTCCAGTCAAATTTCTCTATTGCCTTCATCAAACCAAGGTTACCCTCCTGAATTAGGTCCAGGAAAGGCAAACCATAATTTCGGTACTTTTTTGCAATACTAATTACCAACCGCAAGTTAGAAGACGCAAGCTTTTCCTTGGCCTGTTCGTCACCCTGTTCTATTCTCTTTGCCAGTTCAACTTCTTCTTCCCTCGTCAGCAATGCCTCATTACCCACTTCGTCAAAGTACCTTCTAATTGGGTTTTTCTCTTTATTTTTGTCTTTCATCTTTTTACTTGCCATGTTAACCTCCGTAACCTAAGATGTTGGTATAAATATCGGAAGATGATTAAGGTGATATTTGAATTAGTGAACTACATGGGTTTCCAGTAGAGTTATATGTTAGTAAGGAATAAAGCAATAAAATATTACTCACAGACCCTCGTAGGAAATCTCACCACTTGCTAATACTTAGGTTTATTATATATTGTTTTGAGATTTTGTCAAGTAAGTAAGTAGTTATATCGTAGTTATATCTTTTAAATTGTCTGTCTCATCCTTGAAGCGAAAAGCATGAGTTTCCTTGACATTGAAATAACAAACGCTTTTCCGTTACGATTCGACTAATAGCCTGGTTTTGGCAATTAAATAAGTTCATGCTTTCTGGAGGAAAAATGACCCAACAAAAAGAAGAGACAAACAGCTTAACGAGACGCAGGT